>CAMNSU010000049.1 GCA_946555455.1 uncultured Clostridia bacterium
AAGCAAGCCTTCGTCCTCGGTCTTGCCAGCCCTAATTTTTCTTCTTGGAAAGGTCCTGCGGAGTTTTTCAGACACAAATTTTGGAATTGACTAGGAAGACGAGAGAGTAGGGCTCGTGCCCGCGAACGAGGATGACAACGTCAATTTCAGGATATGTGTCTGATAAACCGTATTTGTTCTTGTCAAGAAAGGGTAAGAGATAGGAGAACCAATTACCATGAAAATGAAATTAGGAGGGGTTAAGATGAAACGAACAAAAATTTTATGCTTGGCGGCAGCGCTGACTTTATTTGCCGCTTGTTTTTCCGGCTGCGGCAGCGAGACAGTTGATTCTGATGTAACGACAGTGACGGTTTGGACAACGGAATCACATTCCAAAACAGCAGTGGAAAGACTGGTCAATGAATTTAATAATACTGAGGGGAAAGAAGCGGGTGTTGCAATAGAATATAAGGTGATTGAAGGGGATTCTTTTGCAAAAAGTCTGGAACTTGCATTGCAAACAGGGCAGGGACCGGATTTGATGCCTTCCACGCTCGGTGTTGTGACAATGGTTGAAAACGGCTATGCCGCCGCGCTGGAGGATTTGCCGGGCGGTGCTGAGTTTGTGCAGAAGTATAAAGATGATTTGGTCAACCGCGTCAATACGTATAAAGGAAAAACGTATACCGTGCCGACCACGGCAACAACAAGAGGACTTATCTATAACAAAGATATGTTTAAGGCAGCGGGAATCGTAGATGAAAACGGCGAGCCAACGCCGCCGGAAACATTTGATGAAATGAGAGAATATGCAAAGCGGCTCACCAATAAATCCAACAACCAATTTGGTATGATATTGCCGCAAAAGTGGACTACTTGGGTTGCTTCGGATATGCTCACATTGATGCAGTCGTCCGTGGGACACTGTGGATATGATCCGGTAACGGGAGAGTATGACTATAGCGGCTTAGCGCCGATTATCAACACATATCAGGGCATTATTGAGGATGGCAGTATGTATCCGGGCGCAGAGGGGATTGATAATGATACGGCAAGAGCCTATTTTTCGGAAGGGCTGATTGGCATGAAAATTGCGTACTCCTTTGATGTAGGCGTACTCAATGACCAGTTCCCTGCCAAATGTGATTGGGGCGTTGCGCCGCTGCCGGTTGTTGACAAGGACAATCGTTATAAACAGGTTGAAAGTCTGGGTTCCAGCTTTTGCATCAATGCTGCATCTGTTGAGACAAAAGGCGGAGATAAACTCATGACCTGTATGAAATGGTTTGCAAGTGATGAATATGTTACGGAAATGTATAAAGGCGGATTTTACATTCCGATTGATTGGGACATTGTAAAAGATGTTGAACTGAACAATGCGAAAAAGGGCTGGAAAGAATTTGCGGAAATGACAAAAATCAGCCATAGTCAAAATCAGGTGCCGCAGAGAGATACGACGGGAAAACTCGGCATTGCGGAACGGATTAAAAATGAAGTGTTGGCGGGAAAAATTTCGGCGGAGGATATGTTGAAGCAGCACACAATAGATTCGGAGGAAGCGACGCAAAAATATTATGCGGTCAATACCGATGAGAGCCGTGAAGATTATGTGGACAAAACATGGAATGTGAAAAGATAAGCTGCAATTTGAAAAAATATGAGGTGGGAATATAAATGGTAACGGAAAAGAATTTGGCAGCTTCAACAGTCGCAATAAAGAAAAAGAAGTTTATCGGTTCAGAAGCATTTTGGTGTTATTTGATGATTGCAATTCCCGTCATTGGTTTTGTGGTGTTGCATGTGTATCCCATTTTCTGGACGTTTAAATGGTCGTTTTTCTCTTATTATGGCGTTGAATCGACGGCAAAGTTTATCGTATTGGATAATTTTAAAACCTTTTTCACGCAGGATTTTACATATTGGAAGGCGTGGGGGAATACGCTGATTTTTGCACTGATTAAAATGCCGGTAGAAATTACGTTTGCCATGCTTTTGGCATTGGCGCTGAACAAAAAAATGAAAGGCGCCGGCATGTTTCGGGCAATGTATTTTCTGCCGAATATTATCAGTGTTGCCATTGTCGGACTGATTTTATCCAACATGTTCAGCTATAATGGTATTATCAATAATTTGTTTGTAAAAAGCGGACTGTTAAATGAAAATATTGATTGGTTTGCAGATAAATGGCACGCTTTTGCAATGATTATTATAGGCAGCGTCTGGTCGACCTTTGGCGTAAATGTGATGTATCTTTTGGCGGCGCTTGCGACGGTTCCGGAAGAGTTATATGAAAGTGCCGAGATTGACGGCGCCTCTAAAATGAGAAGGTTTTTCAGTATCACTCTGCCGCTGATTGCGCCGGTATTTCAGACGATATTGCTTCTCTCACTGATTGGTTCTTTGAGCGTGAACGAATATATTATTGTATTGACAAACGGCGGGCCGCACGGACAAACCAACACAGTCATGTCGTATTTATATACGAAGTTTGTACCGGGATTTGCAGACAGCGCAAATCCGCAGCTTGGCTATGGCTGTGCGATGTCT
Organism: uncultured Clostridia bacterium; assembly: GCA_946555455.1. Taxonomy (GTDB): domain Bacteria; phylum Bacillota; class Clostridia; order RUG12999; family RUG12999; genus JAAWTG01. The sequence goes on from CAMNSU010000049.1 coordinate 2,530, forward strand.
TTGGTTACGACAATCATTGTTGCGTGTATTGCAATTTTTTACAATAAATTCAGCAACAAAATGAAAAATTTATACTAAGCAAAGGAGGGGCAAACCCTATGTGCCGTACGCGGTTCGCCCCCCTCATGCTTAAGACGCCGGAGACGTTTATGAAATCTATATGTGAGGAGGAATTGATATAACTGTCCGTATACCGGAGCAGGATATCATGATATATGAGAAAAAAACAAGTAATATCAAACGCGGTGTTGTACCTGTTTTTGATAGCTGTATTGATTGGGACAATGTTTCCACTGCTATATACCGTTTTGGCATCTTTTAAAAGCAATGCGGAAATATTGACGAATCCTGGCAGTATGCTGCCGAAAAATCCCACTGTGAATAACTATGTGCAGGCGTGGACGTCAGACTCTTTCCATGTGCCGACATTGCTGCGTAACAGCGTGATTTATACGCTTGTCAACATGTTTACAACACTGTTGATTTCATCCATGGCGGGATATGTATTTGCGCGGGGGCATTTTAAGTTTAAAAAATTGATTTTTTATTGTTTTACAGCGCTGATGTTTATTAAAACGGGCGGCATTACGATATATGCCACGTTTAAAGTGTTGTCGGCGGTACATCTGGATAGGTCGCTGTTTGCGTTAATGGTAGTGCATCTATTCAGTATTCCGATTGTGAATATCTATCTGATAAAAGGGAATGTGGAAACGATTCCGACAGCGATTGACGAAGCGGCAAAGATAGACGGGTGCTCTTTTGTGGGCGTGTTTTTCAAAATTATACTTCCCATGTTGAAACCGATTTTGGCAACGGTTGCGATTTTGGCATTCAACAGTTCGTGGAATGATTATCTGATGCCCAATATTTTCACGTTGACAGCGCCTGGTCAGCGCACGCTGATTGTAGGGCTTATGGCGCTAAAGTCGTCGGGAGAATCAGCGGCGTCGTGGAATTTAATGCTTGCGGGCGCGTCCATTGCTATGCTGCCGGTTTTGGTTGCATTTGCATTCTGTAATAAATATTTTGTAAAAGGAATTGCCGCAGGGGCGGTAAAAGGATAACAATATCTAGAAACAAGGCTGCTGAAAACAGCCTTGTTTTGCGTTTGGTGACTGTATACGGCATTGTCCTTCTATGGTTTGCGGAAGTGGCAATTTTTAAGAATGGACTTGCAAATAGTTTTGTTTTGAAGTATAATGATTATAATTTGGAGGAGAAAATTTATGAAAGATGAATTGCAACATGTAACGGAGCAATACCAGCGGCTTTCAGCAAATTATCCAAGACGAAAAACGGACAAATTCTTTGTTGATTATGAGAATAAATACAAGTATAATGGCTTTATGGACAAGACAGTTCGGTACATAGAGGAATTTCAATTGTTAAATCCCGAATTGTGGCGGCGGTTTGTGCAGCAATTCCGCGAGGACGCGGACGGCGAAGATGCAGGCTGGCGCGGCGAGTATTGGGGGAAAATGATGCGAGGCGCCTGTTTTGTGTATTCGTATACGCAAAACGCGCAGCTGTATCAAATTCTTACGCAGACAGTTGCAGACATGATGGACAGCGCGGACGAAAACGGGCGTATCAGCAGTTATGCGGTCGGGCGGGAATTTGACGGCTGGGATATCTGGAGCCGCAAATATGTGCTGCTGGGTATGCAGTATTTTCTGGAAATCTGTACGGACAATGCGTTTGCAGATAAAATCATTGCGTCCATGTGCGGACAGGTCGATTATATGATGGACAAGATAGGGGATAAAGAAGATGGGAAAACACCCATTACTTCCGCAACACGGCACTGGCGGGGGCTGAATTCCTCCTCTTTGCTGGAGCCTGTTGTGCGGCTGTATTCGCTGACGAATGAGAAAAAGTATCTGGATTTTGCAGAATATATCGTGCACTGCGGCGGCACAGATGTGGCGAATATTTTTGAGTTGGCATATCAAAATGAATTTTATCCATATCAATATCCTGTGACAAAGGCATATGAAATGACCTCCTGTTTTGAGGGACTTTTAGAATACTACCGCATTGTAGGAGAGGAATGGCACAAAACGGCAATCCTCCATTTCGCGGATAAAATTTTAGAGAGTGATTTCACAGTGATTGGCTGCTGCGGCTGTACGCATGAACTGTTCGACCATTCGGCGGTGCGGCAGGCAAACACCACCAACGGAGAAATCATGCAGGAAACCTGTGTGACCGTCACATTGATGAAGTTTTTCTATCAACTGAATCTGCTGACAGGAAACGCCAAGTACGTGGACGCATTTGAAATTTCACTGTATAATGCCTATCTAGGCGCGGTTAACACCGAAAAAGTGATTGAACCGACAATTCAAAAGGAACACCCCGATTGGAATATCGAGCCGCTGCCGTTTGACAGTTATAGTCCACTGACGGCAGGAACGCGCGGAAACGGTATCGGCGGTCTGAAGCTGATGAGCGATAATCATTATTATGGCTGCTGCGCATGTATCGGCGCGGCAGGAATTGGACTGGTACCCAAATTGCAATTACTCGCGACCAAACAAGGATTTGTAATGAATTTGTTCATTGATGGAACGGTGGAAACGCAAACAGCAAGCGGCAATAAAATTATTTTTGAAACAAAAACCGAATATCCCAAAAACAGGAGCGTTGCAATCACAATCCACACAGAACAAGCAGAAGAATTTGATTTGCTGATTCGCAATCCGAAGTGGAGCAAAACAACAAAACTTACGGTTGGTGGGGAACAGATTGCTGTTGGTGAAGGATATATCAGAGTCAGCCGAGCGTGGAAAAATGGTGATGTCGTGGAAATGACCCTTGATATGCGGACACAAGCAATTATGCCCATACCTTATGGGGAACAAATTTTAATGAACAAGGTCATTTGGGGGCATAATTACATGGTTTCAACCTATGACAAAGAAGACCCGCTTGCGCACAAACATATTGCACTGCGCCGCGGACCGGTAATGTTGGCGCAGGAAAATCGGCTGGGCTACAGCGTGGACGAACCGGTTTCAGTTCAGGTAAATGCGGATGGGACGGTGAACACCGTTTTGCCGGATACAGATATTGCACCTTATCCGCATATGGTGGAGGTGAAAGTTCCGCTGGCAGACGACGGTTATATGACTGTTACCGACTACGCATCGGCAGGTAAGTTGTGGACAGAGGAAAGCAAAATGGCAGTTTGGATGCTAACAAAATAAGACAGGAAATCTCTGCCATTCTTATAAAATAAAAAGAGATAGGAGCGGGAATGATGATTAACAAAAAGATAGACATCAGTGTGGATTATGCGGCAATGGGTGTGCAGCCGTCGCCGCGGCAGACAACGCTTACGACATATATTCTGGACGACAGAAATATACAGATAAGCATGAAAAAGAAACGGCCGGTGGTTATTGTATGTCCGGGCGGCGCCTATGCATTTACTTCGGAACGCGAGGCGGAGCCGATAGCGCTAAAATATAATGCGGCTGGTTTCCATGCATTTGTGCTTGACTATTCCGTTGCGCCAAGCAGCTATCCGGCGGCGCTGTGCGAACTTTCTAAAGCGGTTAAATATGTGAAAGATATCGCGGAGGAAAATAATATAGATAGAGACAGGATTTTTGTTGTCGGTTTTTCGGCGGGCGGACATCTTGTGGCAAGCTTGGGCGTGCATCACAGCCGTCCGGAGGTGCTGAAATTTGCAGATGTTACAGAGGGAGAGAACATTCCGGCGGGGCTAATTCTCGGCTATCCTGTCATTACAGGAGATGAAACAAAAGCGCATATGGGAAGCATTGATAATTTTGTAGGCGGCAAGGAAGAAGTGCGCCCGCTTTCCTATTTGGAAAATTATGTAACGGATAAAACGCCGCAGTGCTTTATCTGGCATACTTTTTCGGATAATGCTGTACCGGTGGCAAATTCGCTTCGGTTTGCCGATGCACTGGAGGCGAGCGGTGTGAAGTTTGAACTGCATATTTATCCAAACGGCGAGCATGGGTTATCGCTTGCAGACGAAACCACGGCAACAAATGAGGAAGGTTGCGTCTCTGCGGCGCAAAACTGGATAGATATGTCAATCCGCTGGATTAATGAATTTGAGCAATAAAAAGATTTTGGAAAGTGCGATTTCATTAAAAACGGTATTGCAGCATGGGAAAACAGACCGAGAAATTATCGAAAAATGAACAATATTAGCAGCAGCCGAAAACCTGATGAAATAAAGGGGATTCGCTGCTGCTTTTTGTCAAAGGCAGAATTTTCAGAAATTGTTAGAAAATGATTGATTATTTTTGGGGCGTCTGGTATAATATACACAGAGCGTATATGATAAATTGAAAGTGTCTCCGTCTCGGCGCGCATAAAACGCATGGGTCGGTGGAGATGCACGATTAGTATGGGAAATTCCTTGCCGGAGAGGGGAACACTTCGTGTTTCGGTATAGCATTTTATTGGCAAATTGATGAAAAACTGGGATTGATGATAGAAAGGCGGAAAAATATGAAAAAGCGGATTTTCAGTGTCTGTATGATAATAGTAGTGCTGATAGGTACGGCGGTGACAGGATTTGCACAGCCGGAACTTAAAACGCCGTCAGCTATTTTAATGGAAGCGCAGACCGGAAAAATATTATATGAAAAGCAGCCTGATATGCCGCTGCCTATGGCGAGCATTACCAAACTGATGACACTGTATATTGCCATGGAAGAAATGGAAGCCGGTACACTGTCCAAAGAAGATTTGGTGGTGGGCTCCAAGGCGGCAAAGGAAGTCGGCGGTTCTACCATTTTTTTGGAAATCGGCGAGAAAATGACGGTAGATGATATCATCAAAGGGATTTGCGTAAACAGCGGAAACGATGCAGCGGTTGCATTGGCGGAGAAAATTGCCGGCAGCGAAAGTGAATTTGTAGGTCGGATGAACGCGAAAGCGCAGGAATTGGGGATGGATAACACCAATTATGTAAATGCGAGCGGTATGGATGTGGACGGACATCATTCTTCCGCACGTGATATTGCTATTTTGTCACGTACTATTTTGCAGCGGTTCCCACAGCTTTTGGAATATACCGGTATTTGGTCGGATACGCTGCGCGGTGGACGCACAATGTTGGTGAATACGAATAAACTGCTGAAAAGCTATCAATATACGACAGGGCTCAAAACAGGAACAACAGATAATGCAGGTTACTGTATATCAGCAACAGCAAATAAAGACGGAATGCAGCTTATTGCGGTCATTATGAATGCGCCGGATGCAAATACGCGTTTTACAGAAGCGCAGTCATTGCTGGAATATGGATATAATAATTTTGAAGTATATCAGGCACTGAAAGCCGGAGAGGAATATGGAGACGTTCCAATAGAAAAAGGCGCAAAAGAAACGGAAAAGGCAATTGTTGCAAATGATGTGACGGTGGTGATTCCAAAGACCTATTCAGATAAGATTAAAAAAGAAATAAAACTGGAGCAGAGTGTCGCGGCGCCTGTGGAAAAAGGAGCAAAAATTGGCGAACTGGTGCTGAAAGCAGGAGACGAAGTGGTTGAAACGGTGGATTTGACCGCCGCGGAAGGAACGAATAAAATCACCTTTTTTCAAGCAATCGGGAAGGTACTTAGTGCATGGCTCAGTTTTCATTTTAAATAAGAATATTAGTTCACTAGAAAATAAGCATGTTTGATTTTGAATGTCTGATTATCGTATATTCCTAAGAATGATAAAGGCTCCATATGGATTGATTCCATATGGGGTCTGTTTCTGTCGTCTGGGCATATTCGATTCTCTTATGCCTAGCCGGAACGTTAGACGGAGTTGACGCATAAAATGATAAAAAGGAAAGTTCGCAGAAATTGAGGGATGATAAAATGGAGCAGCAGCTTAAATTTAAAAATATGCAAGCGATGATTGCCAACACACCACTGCTGGGCATTCGTTACCGATACAAGGGAGCAGAACGGGTGATTTATGCCAAAGCGGAATATTTTAACCTGACTGGAAGCATTAAAGACAGAGTTGCGTATCATATTTTAAAAAAGGCGTATGAAACGGAACAAATTCGTCCCGGCGACTGTATTGCTGAAGCGACGAGCGGCAATACAGGTATTGCCTTTTCGGCGCTGGGAAGTTATTTGGGGCACGAAGTGATTATTTATATGCCGGATTGGATGAGTAAGGAACGGATCAGTCTGATGGAGAGTTATGGTGCAACTGTGCGGCTGGTATCCAAAGAAGAAGGCGGATTTTTGGGGTCTATTGAAATGACAGAGACGCTTGGAAAGAAAGCGGGCGTATTTTTGCCGCGGCAATTTTCCAATGAATGGAATACTGAGACGCATGACAGTTCAACCGGTCAGGAAATTTTGGTGCAGTTGGAGAAGAAGGGGCTGCGTCCGGACGCTGTTATTGCCGGCGTTGGAACAGGCGGCACGGTAATGGGGCTGGGGAAAAGTTTTCGCCGCGTAAATCCGATATGCAAGGTATATCCGCTGGAACCGTCCAATTCACCAACGCTTTCGACGGGCTATAAAGTTGGACAGCATAGGATTTATGGCATTTCTGATGAATTTATTCCGGATCTTGTAAAATTAGACCAATTAGACGAAGTGGTGTCTGTTTCCGATGGTGATGCAATCAATATGGCGCGGAAATTATCAAAACAGTTGGGGCTGGGGGTCGGCGTGTCTTCGGGCGCAAATTTTCTTGGTTGTGTCATTGCACAGAATCAGCTGGGCGAGAATGCTGTTGCAGTCACTGTTTTTGCAGATGATAATAAAAAATATTTATCGACAGATTATAGCAGGGAACAACAGGCGCAGCAGGGAGATTTGGCGCCGGAGATTGAGTTGCTTGACGTAGAGGCATGGCGCTGAAAAAACGGAGACGTTTGCCTCCGTTTTTGATATTGCAATTTGATAATATACTACTTCTCCCCCAAAAGGTGTGTAATCTTTTTAGGAAGAATATATCGTTAAGCCGATATCTTAGTGCTACAGAAAAATTGCGTTTTAGTGTTACATTTATGCTTTCGTATTTTGGCATACAGGTTCTTTTTCATATGCGACAAGCACAATATCTTTGTCGCATAGTTTTCCAAAGTAATCTTCAAATTGCGTCAATTCCTGTATGACAGATGGGTCAATATCAGCAAAAGAAAAGGAAGATAATTGCATATAAATCCCTCCCTTTAGCGCAGCTTTCGGTAGTGCTGTGCAAATTGTTTTAAATCGTGCAGGGAATGGATTTCATTTTCATGTTCGTTAACTGCCGCCTGAATTTCTTCGGAAAGCGAATCATAGTAGTCGTGAAATTGAAGGTCTGTATAGAGTGCAGCTAAGCCAAAATTGCTGCTTTGTGAAAAATCGTCAAACATAAATATTTCTCCTTTTTTTGATTTATTGTTTCAAAATAGAGAATGCTTCATGCATTTTTCGGGCATGATATATTTTGATTTATGTGCTTTTTTTGGATAAAAAGAATGATAAGAAAAAAATGAAAAAAGTATTGACATGGCAATGTATATATGATATAATTATCAACATGTTGAGATGGGATGTGGAGAGGTGTCCGAGCGGTTTAAGGAGCTAGTCTTGAAAACTAGTGATCTCGAAAGGGACCGTGAGTTCGAATCTCACCCTCTCCGCCAAAACTGAATAGGGTGGTGCTGTGGTTTAAAGACGCTATAGTGCCTTCCATATAAATGGAGAAGTACCCAAGCTGGTCGAAGGGGCGCCCCTGCTAAGGGTGTAGGTCGTTCACGCGGCGCGAGGGTTCAAATCCCTCCTTCTCCGCCATTTATTCAATACTCTGTTTCTTTGAAACAGAGTATTGTTTTATTTCTTACTTCTCCGCCAAAAGCCGCTTATCATCATTGATAGGCGGCTTTCTTTATCTCTTATGAAATTGTACTAATTTTAGCTATTTTTATTTCTATTGCATGCGCCTAGGCAAACAAAAGTCGAATATGCATGCGCCGCGCAGGGAAAATTTTTCGTAAATGCGCGCCCGCGAACCGCTTTCCATACCACTCCATGGCACGCGTACCCTCTGGGGCACACGTACGCCCAGTATGCAAAGGAACCTTCTCTTTGCCTTACAAAAAATTTTCTCCTTTACAATCTGATTCCGGGACGAGGTAGGGAATGGTTATTGTAACCTTTGTACCATTGTTAGATGCAATATCAAGCGTATATTTTTCGCCAAACAGCAACATGATTCGGCTGTTGACATTGCACAGACCAATGTGGTGCGGATCCGGTAAATCCATTATCTCTAAGAACTGCCGAAGCTGTGCAAGTTTATCCGCTTCAATGCCGTCTCCATTGTCTGCAATGGTAAAAATCAGTTCATTGTCCTTCCGAAAGACATGAATTTGTATTTTTCCGCGTCTGTCTGTCATCAAATGAATGGCATGTTCAAAGCAGTTTTCAATAATCGGCTGAAGCATAAATTTGGCAACTTTACAATCGGGATGAATGTCCTCCGCAACATCCCATTCAACATCAAACGCGTCATAGTATTTGAGTTTTTCAATTTCAATATATTTATATGCGGCGTCCATTTCATCACGGAAGTGGGCAAAATATTCATTGGAGTTTAAAGCATAGGAAAGGATGTCGGATAAAAGGGATACCATTTCCACCAGCTGGCTGTCGTGTCCCAGCGTGTTTGCTATCTCCATGTTAATGATATTGAGCGTGTTAAACAGAAAATGTGGCGATATTTGTGATTGCAGTGCCAAAGTCTGTGATTTTTTCAGCATTGCAATTTTTTCGATTAAAGAGTGCTCAAACTGCTCTTTGTCCTTGATAATATTTTGGAGATTTCGCATAATATACTTGGTTTCATCGGTTTCTTCGGACAGGTCGGTAGGAACGCCTGTATTCTGTTGAAGCTGATAGGTAATTTTACTGACAAACATATAGTTGTTCAGTGCCAAAAACAACGCAAGCGCAAAGGACAGAATAATGGAAACCAAAAGTAGCAAGGAGAGTAGGGTATACATCAATATTTTTGCATGTGAGATGATTGCCGGATTGATGAATGAATAGAAGGTAAGATTCGGCAAAAACAGCGGCGTTGCAAGAAATGAATTGCTGCCAGTACTGTGATCAGCACTGGCAGAAAGATAATCGGCGACGTAGTCCGGATTGTCTGAATAAATCAGATGGTCTTCCGCATCTGTCAGCGCCACATAAAATATCGGCTCGTCCTGAGAAGAACGCAGCAACGCTTCCAGCTTAGCCAGATTGATATTAAAAGCAATCATGCCGTAGGAGGTTTTGCTGTAGGAAACGCCGAAGGAGATTGTCAAAAAACGGCTTTCCTCGTTTTCGGTTACGGCAGTGAAGGTCTCGCTGCCCGCCTCCTGATAAGCCGCAAGCCAGCACGGCGCAACGGCATTCAGGGTACCGCTGTAACGGTTGGAAAGGAGATAGTCGTTATAGCTGCTGTAAATATCAATAGAATCCATCAGTTCTGTACTGTTCAGCATTTGAGAGGTCATATCCATGATGACACGCACATAGTTGCTCGTAGTAATAGAGGACAGCGTATTGTTTTTTAGCGTCATAAAAGCTTGAAAATCATTTGAAGAGCAAAGCTCTAAATATTTATTTTGAATGCTTTCCAGAAGATTGTCCACCCCAAAACAAGATTGTTGATGCGCTTGCTGCATATGTGTATAGTTGCTTTGCACGGCAGAACGTCCATAGGTTCCATATACCAGGACGCAAATCAACAAAAAAGGTATCATAATGCCCGGCAGCAAAAACCGGAAATATTTAAAAAAATTACTTCCAAATCGGAAATGTTTTATCATTTGTATCGCGTGAATCATGGATTGCCGCATAGGATAACGCTCCTTCCGTATGCCGCCGCTGCCGGACGATTATTTTTGAATGATAGTGTTCCGATATTGGCTTGGCGTCATGTTATAATACTTTTTGAACAATTCATAATAATATGCTTCGCTTTTATATCCCAGCAGTTCGCTGATTTCGGAGATGGGAATCTTGGGATTGTGCAGATATTCAATGGAGCGCTCCATTTTGGTTTGGTTAATATAGTTGGTAAAACTCATTCCTGTTTTCTTTTTAAACAGCGTTCCCAAATAAGCTGCATTGAAATGCATCACTTTTGCGATTTCGGAAAGCGTCAGCGGTTCGCTGATGTGTTCGCTGACATAATCCATAATTTTGGACACGGTTGGATCATCATTTGTGAGGGTGTCTTGGCATTCGCTGTGAAGCAATTTGTCTAATGTGGGCAAAAAACGGATTCGCTTGACTTGATTGTTCAGCCCGAGATTTGAATGGATGCTTGCCGATATTCTATGCATAATAATATCAGCAGTTTCGCTAAAGTCTAAGACCGCACCGTAGCTGATGGCGAGCAAATCTATGTTATCATAGAGGTATCTTACGGCGATGATGTAAACGGAATCTAGTTCAAACGGAATCAGATTATCAATCGCAGTATAGAGCATATGTTTTTCGTGTTTCCACGAACGTTCCATAAAAGTATCATATTCATTTAAGTACATTTGATAGAAAATACATGGTTGTTTTGCAAGCGATACGGGAAGCTGTACTGCCAAAAGTTCCTCTTCAAGCGTTTGTGCGCTTTCGATATTCTGTGTTATCAGCCGCAGAAACAGGTTGCGTATATCAGCATGTCTTGCGGGAGACAAAAAGGCGGAACGTTCTATTTTAGATTCCAAAGTGTTGATTCTCAAAGTTTTTACAATGTTTTGCAACGTGCTGTAAAGTTCGTTATATTTAACAGGTTTGAGTACATAATCCGTTACATGCTGCTGCATGGCGGTTTTTGCGAACTCAAAATCCCGATACGCGCTGATAATGACAAATTGTATCTGTGGATTCAATTTGTGGCACGCTGCGGCAAGTTCCAGTCCGCTCATGACTGGCATTTTAATATCGCTGATTACAATATCAACCTTATTTTTTTGCATAAAAGAAAACGCCTCTTTTCCATTAGAAAAGGTGCGAACCAGTTCAATGTCCAGCGTTTCCCATTCAATAAATTTACCTAGTTGTTCCCGAACGCGGGGTTCATCGTCAACGATTATCAGTTTATACATAATTCAACTCCATATCTGTGCGCTTTCATTTTTTCACATAGGAGTCCGCACGGCGTTCTATTCTCCCATGTTTTTACTGTCTATCCTTATTTTAATACAGGAGAAAAATTATTTCAATAATGAGAGCCAAACATCTATAATATCCGTAGTTTTAAGTAGAATATGCGTATTGTACGGAACAACAGCGGGGTGTATAATGAAATTAACTAAAAAACAATGGGAGATGAAGCAATTATGCGCCTTAACACAGCAAAAAAAACGGCAATGGTAAGACCAACGCGTGCCTCCCGAGGAGCGTTACATAAAAATCAGTTGCAGCTTTATTCGTTGCTGGCAGTACCGGTGCTTTTGGTATTCATTTTTTGTTATCTGCCAATGGTCGGTATTATTATCGCATTTAAGGATTATCGCTACAATTCGGGGATATTCGGGAGTAAATGGTGCGGTCTGAAAAACTTTGAGTTTTTCTTTCAATCGGATGATTTTTTGAAAATTACCTGGAACACTTTGTATTTAAACTTTTTGTTTATTGCATTCGGAATATTTTTTGCCTTAGTGGTAGCGATAATGTTATACGACGTCAAAAAACGGGCGGCGGTAAAGACGTTCCAGACTGTTTTGATTACACCATACTTCCTGTCGTGGGTTGTAGTATCCTACATGGTCTATGGCTTTTTAAGCCCACAGAACGGACTGTTGAACAGTTTGCTGCAATCCATGGGAATGGAAACCTTTGATTGGTATTCCAAACCGGACGCATGGCCAACGATTTTGGTTGTGCTATCGATATGGAAGAATGTCGGTATGGATTCGGTATTGTATTATGCAGCGCTGATGAGCATTGACGACAGCCTGTTTGAGGCGGCGGATCTCGACGGTGCCGGCAGATTCCAAAAGATTTTACATATTACGATTCCTTCGTTAGTTCCTATTATTATTATCACAGCGATTTTGAAAATCGGAAATATTTTCCGTGCGGATTTCGGGCTGTTCTATCAGATTACGCGGGATTCAGGCGCATTGTATGACGTGACGGACGTTATTGATACCTATATCTTCAGAACCATGCGCACGGTGGGTAACATGGGTATGTCAACGGCGGTTGGCTTCTTGCAAGGCGTTGTGGGCATGGTCATGGTGATATTGACAAACAAACTCAGCAAACATATCGACCCTGATGCGGGGCTGTTTTAAGGAGGTGGCGTGATGAAGAAAACAAAAAATTTGTCTCAAATTATATTGATTACTGTTTTTGCTCTTTTATGCGCCGTCTTTTTGGTGCCGTTCCTGTTGGTACTCAGCGTGTCTTTCTCCAACGAAATAGACGTTATGAACTACGGCTACAGCATGATACCGAAGCATTTTGATACCTCGGCATATGGATATGTTTTTAAAAACGCCAAAACAGTGATTGACGCCTACGCAGTGACTTTTGGATTTTCCGCGCTGACCATGGTATTGTCGGTGCTGGTGATGGCAATGGCGGCGTATCCGCTCAGCAGAAGCTACCTGCGCGGCAGAAAAGCAATTTCGTTTTACTTTTATTTTACCATGCTGTTTTCGGGCGGTATGGTGCCGAGCTATATTTTAATCACCCAATATCTGCACCTCGGCAACTCGTTTTGGGTCTACGTTTTGCCCGCGCTGGTCAATGTGTGGTATGTGTTCATGATGCGCACATTCTTTTCCGGCACGCCGGAGGAGATTTATGAATCGGCGCTGATTGACGGAGCAAATGAATATACCATTCTGTTCCGCATTGTTTTGCCGATTTCAAAACCTGTGATTGCAACCATTGCGCTGTTCATGTTTTTGGCAAAATGGAACGACTGGATGACGGCGCTGCTCTATATAGATAATCAGCGGCTGGTTAGTTTGCAATATTTGTTGCAGAGGATTTTGAAAAACATCGAATTGCTTCAGAATATGCAGGTGGGCAGCGTAGAGGCGCAGGCGGCAGCGGATATTCCGGCGGAAACCGTCCGCATGGCAATGGCGATTGTCGTTGCGGGTCCCGCGCTGATTGTGTTCCCCTTCTTTCAGAAATATTTTGTCAAAGGGCTGACGGTAGGTTCCGTCAAAGGATAAGCAGATGATAGATAGGAGATATAAATAGGGTGCAGTAATATCTTTTCTCTATTCTCTATATTTTTATTACAATGTTCTACGGTTAATAAAGGAAACCAGGATACTTTCTGGTTCATGGAATATCCGGACAGGCGCCGGATATTCCATACCTCTCGCCGTCCAGAGTACTAAGGAACGCGGCGCGACGCGCGAGCGAAGGACGGCGGCAGGGGGAATCCCAAGGGGGGATGAATCAACGGCGCAAGCCGGAGAGAATCCCTTCTTGGAAATATAAAAAAAGAAAGGAAGAGAGAAATGAAAAAGAAAACACGGGTACTCATTGGGGCGCTTGTCGCAGCGTTGGCACTGACATCACTTGCCGGCTGTGGGAACGGCGGAGAAACGAAGGATGGGGAGATTACTTCTTTAACATGGTATGCACCCGGAGATGCACAGTCAGATCAAACGGCTGTGATGGAAAAAGTGAACGAGCAGCTTGCGGAAAAAATAGGTGCGAAACTGGATTTGATTTTTGTAGACGTAGGTGCGTTTGAAGAACGCATGAGAATGAAAATGGCGGGGGGCGAAGCATTTGACGTGTCTTTTGTGGGCTATTGCAATCCCTATGATTCGGTTGTCAAAAACGGCGGACTCTATCCGCTGGAAAAACTGATAGACAAAGATGCGCCGAAGCTGAAAGAAGCAGTGCCGGACTATCTGTGGCAGGCAGTTCGCGCAGAGGACGACATTTTTGCCGTGCCGAATGAACAGACCATGGCGGCGTGCCGCGGCGCGTTTCTGAAAAAAGATTTGGTAGACAAATATCACTTTGACACGAGCAAAATCAAAGGCATGGATGATTTGGAAGAATTTCTGGCGTTGGTGAAGCAGAACGACCCTGACCTTTATCCACTGCAAGTGAAAGCGGGGCCATGGATGTGGACTGACATGAAATATGAAGAAGTCACAGGCGGTTATACAGACCTTGGCATCCGTATTGGCGACGAATCCCTTGAAGTGGTTGACCTCTATGAAACACCGGAATATCAGCACGGCTTGCAGAAACTGCATGAATGGTTTAAAAAAGGCTATATCAGACCTGATATTGCCAGCATGACCGGCGACACCACAGAAGTCAGTGCGGGGAAATATGCTGTTACATTGGGAACGACAAAACCGGGTGCCGACGCGGAAATTTTTAACCGTTACGGCTATGAAGTAGAAATGATTGAGATTATTCCGCCCTATCTGATGACGTCGGCAACCAAAGCGACCATGACCGGTATCGGTGCAAAATCCAAAAATCCCCAAAAAGCGATTCAGCTGATTGAACTGGTCAACACAGACAAAGACTTTTATAATACGCTTTGCTTTGGTATTGAAGGAAAACACTTTGAAAAACTGGAAAACGGCAAAGCGAAAGCAATTGCAAACAGTGGCTGGAATAACAGCAGCAATGCATGGAAATTCGGCAATCAGTTCAACGCAATGCTGCTGGACGGTCAGCAGGACGACCTTTGGGAAGCGACCAAAAAGCAAAACGACGACGCGGATAAATCTCTGGTGCTTGGTTTTGTATTCGATACAGATCCTGTTGTAAATTATATGTCGCAGATTGAGACGGTGCGGCAGAAATATAAAGTCCGCAATACCGGCGCGGAAGACCCGGCAAATTATTGGGATACCTACCTTGCGGATATGAAAGCAGCGGGACGCGACGAAGTCAAAGCGGAATTGCAAAAACAACTGAACGAATTTAAACAGAATAAATAAACGGTTTTCAAAATTCTCTCGGGCAAAGGGCTTGTCTCTATGCCTGAGAGAACCTGTTCTTTTCTTCGGTCAAAAGCTGTGCGCACTTGGGGCGGAAAAGGAGAATGGGTTCAAAACACAAAGAAGATAGGTGTGAAAAAATGAAAAAACGTTTTTGGGGAATTTTTTTAGCCGCTGTGCTGTTTGCGAGCATGAGTTTGTGCAGCATATCAGCGGCGGCGGAGACGAATATCAGTATCACCCGCTGGAACGCGACGACCACAACGTTTGCAGCAACGCTGAGCGGTGAGATGCCAGGAACCGTCACGGTATCGCTTGCGGGTGAAACCATCACTCCAACGGTGCAGACCGTCGGCGGCAAGACAAGCATTACGGCAAATTTAACCACAAAACTTGCACTGGATACGTGGTATACGGCGGAAATCACAGCGGACGGCAGCACGGTATGCATGAAAGAATTTCAGCTAAAGAAACTGTTAGATGATAATTTTGACAGCTACGATAGCAATGCAGCGATGAGGGCAGTCTGGAAGGCGAGCAACGAGAACACGGCGGCAGAACCGGTGGACGGAAAAATGCGTGTGAGAAATGTATGGGATGAAGGAACGGTGTATCACAAAGATCTTGAGACGGAGCAGAAAAACTGGCAGGATTATACGCTGGAATTTGAGTACACGCCGGGCGTACAGATGACGCTGAATAACGCGGAATACCAGCCTGCGCCGCAGATGTTTGCATATATGGAAGCACATCCGGCGAGTGTGGAAGCGGAGGCTCTGAAGTTTAACCAGCTGCGACCGAAGACCACCAGCCATATATTTGTAACTGCGGCAGGAATGTACCATTATATTGAGGGTGCCGATGAAACGCTTGTGACAAATACAAAAAAGGTTACGGATGCCGCAACGATACAGATGAGCACGAAGGACGGATATGTCACAACTTCTGTTGATGGTCAGGTTTTCTTTGACAAGGCGATTCCGGCAGGAACGGTAAGAGGCGGCGGAATTGCATTTACCTGCCGCAGAAACGATGGCATCAACAGAAACTTTTTCATTGACAATCTGAAAGTCTACAAAGCGGTAGAAAAAAGCGGTGTGTTAGGCTATGCGAGAAATGTCGCTTTCACCGAAGAAAACGGCGGCATGGCAGTCAGCGGGACGCTGGAGGTGCTGAACCAGACCGAATCAGCAAAAACGGTCACGGTGATTGCAGCGTTATATAATGCGGACAACCGCATGAACGCGCTGCGGGTGCTGGAGTTTGGTACAGCAGCTGCGGGCAGCAGCACAGCACGAAATTTTTCACTCACTACCGCAGGAACGGACACAAACAAATTGTGTCTCTACCTGCTGGACGATTTGACAGGCTTAACATTATATGGCGAACCAATTACGGTATTAAAATAGAAATGAGGTGCCGAAATGAAACAAAATAAAATGAAAAAACTGCTGGCGATTGTTTTAGCTGCGCTGATGTGCATGATGAATATCGGCGCGTTTGCGGCAGATTTGACGGTGGAACGTTGGAATGCGACGACTACAACGTTCACGGCAACGCTGAGCGGCGAAGCGTCTGATGTGGCAGTGACGGTCGGTGGCAAAGCGGCGACGGTGACAAAAGCAAATGCGGGCGGCAAGACGACCGTCATGGCAACGCTTGCCGACAAGCTTGCACTGGATACGTTCACTCCTGTGAAGGTGACGGCAGACGGTCAAACGGTCTATAACAAAGAAGTGAAGCTGCAGAAGCTGCTGGAGGATAATTTTGACTATACGGATAATTCCGCAATCGGTGCAGTCTGGAAGGCGAGCAATGGGA
>CAMNSU010000050.1 GCA_946555455.1 uncultured Clostridia bacterium
AGCGGCGGAAAAACGGAATGACCGCTTGGAGCGAAATTTGCAGAAAAGCAGTCTGAGAATCAAAAAAGAACCGGAACATGTTCCGGTTCTTTTTTGCGCTTCAAAAGGGGCAAGGCATATTCGACTTTTATTTGCCTTACCCCTTTTCATGCAAAGACAAGTTTATCTTCATGGGAGAGATGATATCCGCCGCTTGCGCGACAGATTGTACTTTTTGTGTGTACAAAAGTATACGCCTTGTTAATTTATTCTGTTTTGGCAAATTGGCTTTCATAGAGTTCCTTATAAAATCCGTTTTGACGCAGCAGCGCGTCGTGCGTACCTTGCTCAATAATGTGTCCGTCTTTCATCACCAGAATCACATCAGCTTCGCGAATGGTGGACAGACGGTGCGCGACAACAAAACTGGTGCGTCCCTGCATCATTTTAGAAAACGCCTTTTGCACTAAAATTTCTGTGCGCGTATCAATATTACTGGTCGCTTCGTCCAAAATCAGCATGGCAGGATTCATCAACATGACGCGGGCAATACAAAGCAATTGCCGCTGTCCCTGCGACAAGTTCGCGCCGGCGTCCGTGACAGGCGTGTCATAGCCCTTGCTGAGCCGTCGGATAAAGCTGTGCGCATGGGCAGCTTTGGCGGCCGCTATCATTTCTTCCTCTGTTGCGTCCGGTTTGCCATAGATGATATTTTCGCGAATGGTGCCGGAAAACAACCATGATTCCTGTAAAACCATGCCATAACAGCCGCGCAGACTGTCGCGGGTAATGTCGCGAATATCCGTGCCGTCCACGCGGATAGCGCCGGAATTGATATCATAGAAACGCATCAGAAGATTAATCAGCGTTGTTTTGCCGCAGCCCGTGGGGCCGACCAGCGCAATACGGTTGCCAGGTTTGACAAGCAACTGCAAATGTTCAATCAATGGACGCTCCGGCGAATAGGAAAAAGAAACGTTGTCCAGCGCCACTTGTCCGCCGCAGGATTCTTTTTGCAATGCGTCCGGTGCGTCCGGCGTTTCGGAGGGTTCATCCAGAACTTCAAAAACACGTTGTGCGGAAGCAAACGCGCTTTGAAGCTGGGAAATAATTGCTGTGATTTCATTGAACGGTTTGGTATATTGATTCGCATAACTCAAAAACATGGATATCTGTCCAACAGTGAGATGTCCGCCAATCGCGCTGAGTGCGCCCACAATTCCCACGCCGGCATAGACAACGGCGTTCACAAAACGCGTGCAGGGATTGGAAAGCGAGGAGAAAAACTGCGCTTTTTGTCCGTGCGTGTAGAGCGTTTGATTGATTTGCTCAAATCCGGAAATGGATTCTTCCTCAAACCCGAAACTTTTCACCAGTTTTTGGTTGCCCACCATTTCTTCAATATAACCGGACAGATTCCCCTGCGTATCCATTTGGGAACGGAAATGTTTATAGGAATTTTTGGCGATAAACGACGCCACAAAAAGAGAAAGCGGCGTGAGCAAAATAACCACCAGCGCAACGTAGACATTGGCACGCACCATGAAAAAGATGGTGCCGAGAATCGTGATGATTCCGGTAAACAATTGTGTTACACCTTGCAGCAGTCCTTCCGAAATTTGGTCAATGTCGCCCGCAATGCGGCTGATAATGTCGCCGTGCGGCATACCGTCAATATATTTCAGCGGTACCTGATTCAGTTTTTGGAATACCTGTAGTCGCAAATCTTTTACCGTGCGGTAGGTAATCACGTTGGTGAAATAACTCATCAGCCATTGAAACACGGTGTATCCGGCAATGGCAAGCCCGAGGAGCAACAGAATTTTCGGCATTGCGGCAAATTGTACCTGCCCCATGCCGACAACCAAATCCACTGCGTCGCCAATCAAAACGGGCACCAGCAGGGAACAGGAAACGCTGATAAAAGCGCATAAAAATGCCAGAACGATAAAAGGCGCATAAGGTTTTGTAAAACGCAGCAAGCGTTTCAACACGGTTTTATTCATGGCATTCCACCTCCTGTGCAGAAAGCTGGGAAAGGCAAATTTCACGGTATACTTCGCAGGTGCGCAAAAGGTCGTCGTGTTTGCCGACGCCTGCCACGCAGCCGTCGTCCAGCACAACGATTTTATCGGCGTGACGGATAGAGCTGACGCGCTGAGACACCAAAAAGACGGTGGCGCCCACAATATCCCGCCGGATAGCCTGCCGCAGCGCAGCGTCCGTGGCATAGTCCAATGCGCTGGAACTGTCGTCCAGAATGAGGATATCAGGTTTGCCCACCAATGCGCGGGCAATGGTGAGCCGTTGTTTTTGCCCGCCGGACAGATTCTGTCCGCCTTGGCGGATTTCCGCCTGCAAGCCGCCCGGTTTGCTCTGCACAAATTCCGCTGCCTGCGCGGTGCGCAGCGCGTCCCAGAGCGCATTATCGTCCGCCGATTGGTCACCCCAGCGCAGGTTTGCGGCAATGGTGCCGGAGACAACCGCCGCTTTTTGCGGCGCCATGCCAATCATGGCGCGAAGCTGGGACAGGGGATAGTTTTGCAGCGGAACGCCGTGCAGCAGCAATTCGCCTTTGGATACGTCATAAAAACGCGGTATCAGTTGCACCAGCGTGGATTTTCCGCTGCCTGTTCCGCCGATAATACCAATGGTTTCGCCGGCATAAATTTGCAGAGATACATCTTGCAAAGCATATTCGTCGTTGTCATGATAGGAAAAAGAAACCTGTTTAAACTCCAGCAGCGGTACATTTGGGACAGAGGAAATCAAAATAGGAGCCGCTGCCGTGTCCGCCACAGAAACCTCTGTTTCAAAAATTTCATTGACGCGGGTGGCAGAGGCGGACGCTTTGGTGAATGTCACCACAAGATTTGCAACCACCACCAATGCTAAGAGAACTTGCGTCATGTAGTTGATAAACGCAATGATTTCTCCTTGTGTCAGTACGCCGGTATTGACCTGCAAACCGCCGCACCAGATAATCACGATAATGGCGAAATTCATAATTGCATAGGTCAAGGGATTCAGCAGGGCGGAAAGACGTCCCACGCCGACGGCAGTTTGTGTGAGTTCATCACTGGCGTCGGAAAAACGTGCCGCCTCATGCTGCTGTTTGGAGAACGCACGAATCACGCGCGCGCCTTCTAAGTTTTCACGGACAATCAGGGAAATACGATCCAGGTTTCTCTGAATGGTTCTAAAGAAGGGGATAGAGCGGCTCATAATGAGGTAGAGCACAAATGCAATGAGCGGCATCACTATCATAAATACAATAGAAAGTTTGAAATCAATGAGCATTGCCATCACAACAGACCCGACTGCGAGAAACGGTGCGCGTATCACCAAACGAATCAGCATGGCAACGGCAAGCTGCAATTGGTTTACATCACCTGTCAAGCGAGTGATGAGCGAGGGGGTACCGAATTTGTCCAGTTCCCGATGGGAAAACCGGTTGATTTTTTGAAACAAGCTGTTGCGGATATCTGTTCCAACGCCCTGCGAGGCAATGGACGCAAAATATTGGCAGACCAGCGCGCAGGAGAGACTGACGGCGGCAATCAGCAGCAGCAGTCCGCCCATGCGCAGCACATAGAGCTTGTCCTGATTTGCAATACCGATATCAATGATGCGCACCATCACAAGAGGAACAATCAGTTCCAAAACGGCTTCTGCCAATTTGAACAACGGCCCGAAAAACACCTGTTTTTTATATCCTTTTAAAAAGCGTACTAATTTTCTCATTGTTTTCATCCCATCTTTATATAATTTCCATTATATATTATAGGATATTATTCCCAGATTTGTCAATGAAAAAACGCAGAAAATATCACTTTTAGAAAGGGGTTCAAGGGCGGCGCATACTGTAATAAAACAGAAAATCATGCTGCAAGTTTCGGCGCAGACGAAAAAGGGATACTGTCAAAAGAAGCGGGCTGCTCGTGCGCAGTCCGCTTCTTTGATAGAAAGTGTTAGGCTTCCTGTTTGATTTCGGCTTGAGGTGCCTGTTCTTTTGCATATTTCAGCTTGGTTGCCATGCCGCCACGGATATGGCGCTCCATTTTGTTTTCATCCATAATTTCGCGCGCCTGTTTGGCAAGCGTCGGATTGATTTTCACTAAGCGTTCGCTTAAATCTTTATGTACGGTTGATTTGGAGATACCAAATTTTTTAGCGGCGCGGCGCACGGTCGCTTTGTTTTCGATGATGTATTGTGCGAGTATATTCACTCTGTTGTAAATATAATCTTTCAAGACCTGATTCGCCCCCTCCTAACTCTTTTTACATATTTCATTTATATGTTGGAGAAAAGGCAAATAGACTAAAAAATTTAGGGGGAGCAAATAAATTGGCAGGGAAAACGGTGTGCAGCATAAAAGCGCTGTCGCAAAATGCGGCAGCGCTTTTCAATCTGTTTTGTCAGACGAAAAAATGTCTTACAGCGACGTCTGTGCCTGATAGAGTTTATAATATTCACCCTGCAATGCAAGGAGTTCTTCGTGCGTGCCTTGTTCGATAATATTTTGGTTGCCGATTACCATAATGCGGTCTGCCGCTTTAATGGTGGACAGCCGGTGGGCGATAACAAAGGAAGTGCGGCCCTCCAAGAGACGGTTAATGCCGTCAATTAGCTTAATTTCCGTTTCCGTGTCAATGCTGGAGGTCGCTTCGTCCAGAATCAGAATATGCGGGTCTTTGAGCATGGCACGCGCCAGTGAAATCAGCTGCTGCTGACCGGCGGACAAGGTACCGCCGCGTTCGCTGACAAAGGTGTTGTAGCCGTCGGGCAGTTTGGTAATGAAATCGTGTGCATTTACCACTTTTGCGGCTTCCATGACTTCTTCATCTGTTGCGTCCAGACGACCGTAGCGAATGTTTTCCATGATAGTGCCGGAGAACATAAAACTGTCTTGCAGCATGTAGCCAAATTGTTCCCGCAGAGATTTGATGGTAACATCTGCAATGTTAATGCCGTCAATGCAAATTTCACCGCTGTTTAGGTTATAATAGCGGCTGAGCAGATTGACGACCGTTGTTTTTCCAGCGCCTGTATGTCCGACAAGGGCAATGGTCTGCCCGGGCTCTACCGTGAAATTCAAGTCCTCTAAAATGTGGCAATGTTCATCATAGCCAAAGGTGACATGTTTGAATTCCACTTTGCCTTTCACGTCCGGCATTTCTTTTGCGTCCGGTTTGTCCTCAATCTCCACATCTTCTTCCATTGTCTCCAAAATTCGCTCCAGATAAGCGGCGTTGGTGATGACGCTGTTATAGATGTTGCTCATATTATTGATGGGGCCCCAGAACCTCCAGATATAGCTGATAATAGCAACGATAACGCCGACGCTGAGCTGCGCTTTGGCAACCATGGCAGCGCCGATGAAATAAATCACACATACACTGAGTTCCGAGATGACGGTAGAGGTGGGCCAAATGAGAAATTCAATGCATTTCGCGCGTATCCAGGCGCGCATGGTGTCACCGCTGATACGCGAGAATATACGGCTGTTTTTCCGTTCACGGACGAACGCCTGCGTGATGCGGACGCCGTTAATGCTTTCCGCCAAGTAGGCATTTAGGTTAGAGTTTTTGTCACTGTAAGACTGCCATGCTTTGCGATGAATGGAACGCAGTTTTACAATGAAAAACACCAGCAAAGGGAAACCAATTAAAGAAATTGCCGCTAGGCGTACATCAATGGCAAACATGAATCCGACAATGACAAACAGGGAAACCATTTCCATGATGGCATTGACAATACCGTTGGAAAACATGTCTGCCAGAGAATTGACGTAGTTTACCACACGTACCAGAATTTTGCCGTGCGGACGGGAGTCGAAATAGGTAAAGGGCAATTTTTGCAGGTGCGCAAACAAATCTTTGCGCAAGTCATAAATCACGCTATGCCCCACATAGTTCATATATTTCATGCGGAAGCGTGTGGCAAAGATGGAGATAATCATAATCACTAAGCAAATGCCGCCCAGCGTAAACAGTCCACGAATGTTGGCGGACGGAATCATGTCATCCAGTGCAATTTGCACAATGTAGGGCAGCGACATGTTGGCGACGGTTGAAATGAGCAGTACAATCAGCGTCAGGATAAATTCTTTTTTATATTTCAGTAAATAGGTTTTCGCTTTTTGCAAATGCGACTTGTTTAAGGATACTTTCAAATCCTCGTCCTGCGAATAAGTATTGACTTTTGGCATGATTCAGCACCCCCCTAACACTTCTCTGGACTGAAAATCACCATATTGGTGATTGAATACGTCATAGTAGTAACCGTGATTTTGCAGCAACTCTTCGTGCTTACCGTGTTCCACGACGCGCCCGCGGTCTAAAACAATAATCTGGTCGCAGTCCTTCACAGACGCAATGCGTTGAGAAATGATGAACACGGTTTTGTCACTGAAATAGGTATTGAGACTTTCCTGAATATATTTTTCCGTTTTGGCGTCCAGCGCGCTGGTGGTATCGTCCAGCACCAGCACGGAAGGCTGTTTCAGCAGTGCGCGCGCCAAAGTCAAACGCTGTTTTTGACCGCCGGATAGCCCCATGCCGCGTTCTCCGACAATGGTGTCATATCCATCGGGCAGTTCAGAAATGAAGTCGTGTGCTTTGGCGGCTTTGGCAGCTTCGATAATATCCTCCATGGTGGCGTCTGTTTTTCCGTAAGCAATATTTGCCGCAATGGTTTCGGAAAACAGAAAAACATCCTGCTGTGCCACGGCAATACTGCCGCGCAGCATATCCAAATCAATGTTTTTGATGTCGTCGCCGTCCACCAAAATCACACCATGAGTCACGTCATAAAAACGACTCATGAGATTGATGATGGTGGATTTTCCGGAACCGGTCGGACCAACAAAAGCAATTTTTTCTCCTTTTTTCACCGAGAAATGAATGTTTTTCACTGCGCCGTCCGATTCATAGCCAAAGCTGACATTGATAAAGTCGAAATTCCCCTGAATCCGTTCTTTCACTGCATGGGGAGATTGCTGAATGTCAGGGTCTGTGCTGAGCAATTCCTGAATTTTATCCGCCGAAGCATAGCAATTGGCAGTGTCGTTGAGCAGTGAACCGCTTTGAGACAGGGGACCGGTAATCATCCAAATCATACCGTTGAACATCACCAAATCGCCCAGCGTCATTTGCCCATGAATCACCAAAATGCCGCAAACAACAATGTTATAGATGGTAAACAGCGTTTGCATGTTGGAAAGATAGGGCATATAGCGCCGCTGCAAACGGTTGACAGCGAAATGTGCTTGTCGGAAATCTTCGCTGGCACGATCCATTTTTTCGTTTTCATAGTCCTCGCGGACAAACGCTTTGACAACGCGGTTTGCTTCAATATTTTCCTGCGCCACAGTATTGAGACGGGCGCGCATTTCACGCACGCGCATGAACCGTTTTTTTACACCGAAAGCCAATTTAATTGCCATGTAGGCGAAAAGGGGGAAAATGACCAGCATCAACACCCAAAAACTTGCGCCGCCAACGGTACTCATAAAAATGAGCGCGCCCAGGAAAATGACACCTTGTTCCGCAAACATGTAAATAATGTAGGAAAAAAAGTGGCGAATCATGTCCAAATCCGCGGTCATACGGGTCATCAAATCACCGGTGCGCGTCTTGTCAAAAAAGTCGAAATCCAGAGAAAGGATTTTTCGGTATCCCTCTGTCCGAATATTCATCATGATTTTCTGACCGACATATTCGAGTTGGTAGCGTATGTAGTACCATGTGGCGACACGGAGAACGGTAATGCTGAACAGCACTGCCAAAATGGGCAGCAGAATCGTTTGCCGCCCGCCGCTAATCACATCATCTACAATGATTTTGACCAGATAGTTGTTAATCAGCGGAATAAAAGAGATGATGACGCCGAGTGCAATGGCTGTGTAATAACGCAGCCGGTAGCCTTTGAGTAAATCCATCAGAAACCGGAAAGTTTTCATAATACTCTCCCCCCTTTTTTATGGTAACGTTTATTTTAGCATAAAAAAGGGAAGCATTCAAGCGGTCAAAAGATGACCTGCCCGCCCCTGCCGGACTATACGCGAATGAGCAGGAATAAGGAGACTTTAACGGCATGAAAGTGGAAAAATCTCACGATTTCACCAGTTTTCGGCTTTCGGTAAAATTGTTTGTTTTTTGTTTCCTTTGACGAAAATTGTCCGAAAGTCGAATTATACTTTCTACTTGCAAATGAAAGGAATTACAGGTATAATAGAACAAGAGAAATGATATTGTGCGGTACGTTATGGCGTCCGCAGCTTGTATGTGAAAAAGCGAAAGGGGTCGGTCTGCATTGGAAACAAACAGTATATATCCTGAAGGAAAACTGTCTGCTATTTATGGCAGTAACGTTTTTGGCGACACTGTTATGCGTGAGAGATTGCCGAAAGCGGTGTATAAATCGCTCAAAAAGACGATTGACGAGGGGGTTCCGCTGGAGCCCAATGTGGCGGAAACGGTTGCAAACGCCATGAAAGACTGGGCAATCAGCAAAGGGGCAACGCATTTTACCCACTGGTTTCAGCCCATGACAGGCGTGACGGCGGAGAAACATGATTCGTTTATTTCTCCCACGCCGGAGGGCAAGGTCATTATGGAGTTTTCAGGAAAGGAACTGCTCAAAGGGGAATCAGACGCATCTTCTTTTCCGTCCGGCGGACTGCGCGCAACCTTTGAAGCACGCGGTTATACGGCGTGGGATTGCACGTCTCCGGCGTTTGTGAAAGATGATTCCTTATATATTCCGACCGCTTTTTGTTCCTATACAGGACAGGCGCTGGACAAAAAGACGCCGCTGCTGCGTTCCATGGAAGCGCTAAATACACAGGCGCTGCGGATTTTGCGGCTGTTTGGCAATACGGAAGCAAAACGTGTTTCCTCCAACATGGGGCCGGAGCAGGAATATTTTTTGGTGGATAAAGATACCTACAGCAAGCGCAAAGATTTGATTTTTACAGGACGTACACTGTTTGGTGCCAGTGCACCCAAGGGACAGGAACTGGACGACCACTACTATGGCAACATTAAGGAACGCGTTTCCAACTATATGAAAGAATTGGATACGGAACTATGGAAATTGGGGATTTCCGCTAAAACAAAGCACAATGAAGTGGCACCGGGACAGCATGAACTTGCGCCGGTATTCAATTCCTCCAACATTGCAACAGACCACAACCAGCTTACCATGGAAATCATGAAAAAAGTAGCGCTGCACCATAATTTGGTGTGCTTGCTGCACGAAAAACCGTTTGCGGGCGTGAATGGCTCCGGGAAGCATAACAACTGGTCACTCAGCACCGATGACGGACAAAATTTGTTGGAGCCTGGTAAAACACCGGCGGAAAATATGCAGTTTTTGCTGTTTTTAAGCGCGGTGATTCAAGCGGTGGACGAATACGGCGATTTGCTGCTGCTGTCCATTGCGTCCAATTCCAATGACCACCGTTTGGGCGGAGATGAAGCGCCACCGGCGATTGTGTCCATGTATTTGGGCGAACAGTTGACGGACATTTTGGAAGAAATGGTCACAGGGGTGGAAAAGCATAATCAATTAGGCGGAAAAATGAAGTTCGGCGTGAGTACGCTGCCGGTGCTGAAAAAAGACACGACTGACCGCAACCGGACATCTCCGTTCGCGTTTACTGCGAATAAATTTGAATTCCGCATGGTGGGTTCGCTGGATTCCATTGCCTGCCCCAATTATATGATTAACACGATTGTGGCGGAATCGCTGCGGCAAATTGCAGACGAACTGGAACAGGCGAAGGATTTTGATGAAGCGGTTCATGAAACGATTAAAACCATCTATCAAAAGCATAAACGAATTGTGTTCAATGGCAATAACTATGCGGAAGAATGGGTGGAGGAATCGAAAAAACGCGGATTGTACAGTATGCGCTCTACGGTAGATATTTTACCGGCGTTTTTAGAGGAAAAGAATCTGAAACTGTTTGAACAACACAGTGTGATAAGCCGCGATGAGGCATACGCGCGCTATGAAGTGCTGACAGAAAACTATGTAAAGAACATGCACATAGAGGCGGTCACCATGTATGATATGGTCAGCCGACAGATTTTGCCTGCGTGTCTGCATTATATGAAGTTTTTGTCTGAGGGTATTATTTCACTGCGGGAAACCGGTCTGGGGATTGAATCTAAAGCGGAAATAGATTTGCTGCGGGAAATCACAAAATGCACAGATTTGCTGCGGGAAAGAAATGATGTTTTGCAAAAAGCGGTTGCGGAAATAGGGCAGATGGAGGACGCCTATGAAAAGGCAAAACAATATCGGGAAAAAGTATATGCTGCCATGCAGGAACTGCGTGAAGTGGCGGACAAGCTGGAAACGTTGGTAGACCAGAAGTATTGGCCGATTCCGACCTATTCAGATTTGCTCTATAATGTATAATCGGAATTTTTGTAACATGGGAAACTGTTTTGGCAATTTCTATATTTTAAATAGATAACAGCCGCCGCTATGGCGGCTGTTTTTCTGTCTTGCTGTCTCTCTATGGAAGGGCATAAAACCGCCTTTTTTGGAATATGGATAATAAAGAGGTGGTGAACCAAGTGGATAGATGGATCAGTAAAGCGGTGATGGTGGGAAGTTGTCTGCTGTTGGCAGCGGCAATGTGTATCATTTCATGGGCGGAACAAAACAGGGATTTAGCAACGGGTGGGCATGTGGACGAGGGGATTGCACTCCCCATTATTATGTATCATCATACACTGAAAAACACACCGGAGGCGCTTGGGAAATTTATTATTTCGCCGTCGGAGTTTGAGAGTGATTTGGACTATTTACAGCATCGCGGCTACCAAACCATTGTAGTGCAAGATTTACTGGATTATTATGACAAGGGAAAGCCGCTTCCGCCCAAGCCGGTAATGATTACCTTTGATGATGGCTATGAATCGGGATATGCCTATATTTATCCTATTTTAAAACAGCGGAAAGAAAAGATTGTGCTGTCTGTCATTGGTTCGCTGGCAGACGAATACAGCGGACTAAAAAACCAAAGTTTGAACTATTCTTATGCTACATGGGAACAACTGCGGGAAATGAGTGACAGCGGCGTGGTAGAAGTGCAGAATCATTCTTATCAGCTGCATGACAACGAAGGCATTGGCGTTTCCAAACATTCTTTTGAATCCAAAGAGGACTATCAAAAGCGGTTGATGGAGGACTTGGATAAAAACAAACAAAGAATTGTTGATTTTGTAGGGAAGGAACCAACGGCGTTTACGTTTCCGTTCGGTTCTGTCAATCAAACGGCACGAGATACCATTTGGAAAATGGGATATCGCGTGACCTTAGGATGTGAGGAAGGGGTTAATTGGATTACGCAGGACGAACAGGAATCTATTCGCAATCTGCGCCGTTATAACCGTCCTTCTGGTATTTCTTCCGAAGCATTTTTCAGCAGATTTTTGCCGGAGGAATAAAATATTGGTCTATAGGATAAAAAGGCAGTTACATAGAGATTCGTCTATGTAGCTACCTTTTTTGGATTTTAATATGGAAAAAGACCGCCGGATATTTCTCCGGCGGTCTTGATTTTTTCTCTGTAATGATACAATAGAACGGCAATTAACCTTTGACTGCGCCAATCATAACGCCCTTTACAAAGTATTTTTGCAGGAAGGGATATACGCACAGAATCGGCAGAGTAGCGATAACGATAACGGCATATTTAATGGTTTCGCTAATTGCCATTTGGTCGCCGGCATCGACGCCGAATGTCATGTTGTTGGTATCGTTAATCAGCAGAATCTGACGCAGTACCAACTGCAATGGGTATTTCGCATTGTCGTTGATATAGATAGATGCATTGAACCATGCATTCCAGTAAGCAACGCCATAATAGAGCACGATAACGGCAACAGTTGCTTTTGCCAGCGGCAGCACAATTTTGAAGAGAATGGTCAAATGACCTGCGCCGTCAATGCGGGCGGATTCTTCCAAGCTGTCGGGAATAGCGGCAAAACCGGAACGCATCACAACGAGATTATAGGTGGATACCATGGTCGGAATAATCAATGCCGCCAGAGAGTCATACAGCACGCCGCCCAAGAAATTCTTCACCACAAAATAGGTCGGAATCAAACCGCCGGAGAAGAACATGGTGAACATGATTAAAAAGGCGATGGGACGCTGGAATAATACATTTTTTCTGGAGAGAAAATATGCGCCAATCGCTGTCATTGCAACGCTTAAAGCGGTCCCGACAACCACGATAATAAGTGTATTGATATATCCGGATACAATAGACGGATGCTGGAAAGCACGTTCATATGCCAGCCAGCTAAACCCTAAAGGACGCCACAACATACCGGAATGTGCCAAGAATCGTCCGGCGTCACTGAACGATGCGAATACAACATATAATAACGGATATAATGTTACGAGCATAAGAGCAACCATAAAAATCACATTAAAGATGTTAAATATATCTTGCCCTTTGGTTCTTTCGATAGAAGCCATGAATGATTCCTCCTTTTCTTACCACAAACTGGTATCGTTGAATTTCTTGCTCATCATATTAGCGCCGAACACCAAAATAAAGTTAATCACCGAATTGAGCAAACCAACCGCTGTTGAATAGCTGTATTGGAAGTTTTGAAGCCCTTCACGATATACGAATGATGAAATAACATCAGCCGTTTCGTAGGTCAGCGGGTTATACAGCAGGATGATTTTTTCATATCCAATGTTCATCATTTGTCCCACGCGAAGCAGCAGCATTGTGATAATGGTGGGGATAATGGAAGGAATGGTGATGGAGAGCGTTTGCCGCCATCTTCCTGCACCGTCAATGCGCGCCGCCTCATATAGTTCCGCATCAATGCCGGACAGCGCTGCCAAATAGATGATAGAGCCCCAGCCAATGCCCTGCCAGATGTCCGAAATAACATAAATCGGGACAAAATAGCGTGGATTATTCAACATGGTGGTTGGCGTTCCGCCAAACACTTTGATGATATCGTTGATAATACCTGTTTCAGTTGTGAAGTCCTTAATCATACCACAGACAACAACCAGAGAAATGAAGTGCGGCAGATAGGTAATTGTCTGAACAGATTTCGTAAAGATTTTGCTGCGCAGTTCATTAATCAAAAGCGCCAAAATGATTGGTGCAGGGAATCCGAAAATCAAGGTTGAGAAACTGATTTTCAGTGTGTTAAAGAAAACACGGTTACGGTACATGCTGTCCCAAAACTTTCTGAAATTGTCAAGACCGACATTAGGACTGTTCCAAATGCCGTCTGCCGGATTGAAATCTTTGAACGCAATAATTGCGCCATACATAGGTCTATACATAAAAATGAAATAGAAAAGAAGCACCGGAATCATTAGTAGATAGAGACTGTAATTTCTTTTCATATCGCTCGCAAGAATTTTTCCTGCGCTTCTTAATTTGCTGCCTTTGGCAGCGGCATGCACTGTCTGTGTTGCCATGATTGTTCCTCCATTTCTTCCGCGGGTGCGGTTGATTGATTCATAACAATATACGAAAATGTTTTGCGTATATTGTTCATTATGAACAGAAAACAGATGTTGATTTGGTCTGAATAACAATCTGCTATTATCCAAAATCAACAAATTCTCTTGTATAGGTCATATTATACTATAAAATATATACATATGCAAGACACAAAATTTAGAATCGTGTTCAAAAATCAAAACTGTAAAAAATGTTACATAATTTCTGTGCATTTTTCACAGTAGCTATAAAAATTGAACATGAGTGGTGTGCAATATATACAAAAAGATAGGGCGGAGTAACAAAAACCAAACAAGTAACAAAAACGAAACAGGTCTGAAATTGCACATAGAATCAGCATATTACAGAAAAAATGTACGGTTTTTGCAATATATGTACCGACGGTGGAATGGTAAAAAATACATATTTTTAGTGTTTAAAAGCAAAATAAAGATAAAAATGGAGTGGGCAAAAGGAATAAAAATAATACAAAGAAGCATAAATATCCGCAAAATTGTAACAAGAAAAAAATCTTTTTCTCTTGCTGACGGAAGACAGAAAAAAGACGACTGCCAAAAATAATCGTTGCAAAACCTAATAAGAGCCATGGATAAAATACAATATCCGATTGGACGCTCAGCGGCAAAAATAAAAGCAGAGAACAAACTTCTCCGTGCTGGGAGAATAGATAAGTGACGGTAGCGATAATAGGAGAGCCGGTCGGCATTTGACATATGCGGCAGTTTGTTGCCATATAGTTTTTGGGAAGCCCAAGCAGCAGCGCTGCGGGAATTATCGCAAACAGAAAAAGCAGATATTCCGGCAAAAACAGCAGCAAAATTTCCGCGATAAGCGCATAGATGACAATAGAAACAAACAAGTATAAAAGACAGCCCAGCCAAAGATGGCGGGTACCGTAGTTTGGTTCAGATGAACGGTAGGCTTGCAAAGCGGAAAGAGTGGGGAGGTGAAACAGGCAAAAAAGAAAAATTGCCGTATAGGCAATAGCAGACTGCATAAACCTTCACACCCTTCCTTACAGTTAGAATAAATTTATGATATCACAGTAAGAATTTTTTGTAAAGAGATTTACAAAAAAAAGAGAATATGGTATTATAAAGCATAGGCATAAGAGTAAACGAAGGTCAAAAATGGCTGGCGCATACTTTATATATGAAAAGAAGTTGCTATCAGCAGCGGATGGCACCGTGGGGAAAAGGAGGCGGCCCAAATGGCAATGAAGCTGGATGTGGGAGATGTTGTACAGACCAAAAAGAAACATCCGTGTGGGGAAAACAGATGGGAACTTTTGCGCGTGGGAATTGATTTTAAAATGCGCTGCATGGGCTGCGGCAGAATGGTAGAAATTCCGCGCGTAAAACTTGAAAAACGAATTAAGCAGGTAGAAAAAAGGACGGATGAGAATGTATCGGATTCTGATTGCCAGTGACACGCACCGGCATATTGATTATGTTTGCAGAGCAGTGGAAGCCATTGAAAAAATTGATTTGATTGTGCATTTGGGAGATTTATGTGCGGATGCGAGAGATTTGGAAAGCCTGTATCCGCAGTATGAATGGATTGGCGTGCGCGGCAACAACGATTTTTGGGATACCGGCGACGACGAACGGGTGCTGGAGCGGGCAGGTGTGAAACTGTTTTTAACGCATGGACATGCCTATGGCGTGCGCAGCGGCGTAGATTCGCTGGTGCGCCGCGCGAAAGCATTGGAAGCGAAAGCGGTGTTTTTCGGACATTCGCATGTGCGCATGAACGAAATGGTGGACGGTGTGCTGTGCGTGAATCCGGGCGGATATAACACCATGCCCTATCCGGGCGTGATGATAGCGGAAATTGAAGACGGTAAACTGCGGGTATGCCCTTATATCGGAGCAAATTTTCTGTAAGGAGGAAAAGCGCATGAAAGAATATATACAAAGAGCGCTTTTGGAGCATAGTGACGGTTATGTGACGGGTAGCGCCCTATGCAAGAAATTCGGTGTGACGCGGGCGGCAGTTTGGAAAGTGATGGAAGAACTGCGCGCGGAGGGGTGGCAGATTGAGGCGGTGAGCGGCAAAGGATACCGGTTGAAAAACGAAACAGCGGCGGCGTTGTCAAAAGTTTTGATAGAAGCGCGGTTAGAGCATTCTATGTGGAACCGGCTCGTGGTGCTGGACAAAGTGGATTCCACCAATACATATCTCAAACGGTTGGCGGAGGAGGAAGCGGAAGAAGGTACGGCAGTGGTTGCGCTGCGGCAGACGCAGGGACGCGGCAGGCGCGGGCGTAATTGGGCGTCCAATCCGGGCGGGATATATTTGTCGTTTTTGTTTCAGCCACAGCCTGCTATTCCGTTGGAACAGGTTCCGGTGATGAGTTTGGCGGTCGCCATGGCGGCATATAAGGCGATTTTGCAGGTGGCAAATGTGCAAACCGGAATCAAGTGGCCCAACGACGTTATATATAAAGGAAGAAAATTGTGCGGTATTTTGTCGGAATTGTGCGGCGGCGTGGATACCGGTATCTATTGTGTGGCGGGAATCGGCGTCAATGTAGAAAAGTCTGTGATTCCGGAAGAATTGCAGGAACATGCTGTTTCGTTGGAGGAAATAACAGGAAGCGTTTTAGACAAAAATGAGTTGTCGGCGCAAATACTGAAAGAAATGGAATGGGAATACCGGAATTTGGATACCTGTGTGCAACGGTATGCGGAAATTTGCGTAACAGTGGGAAAAGAAGTCAGTGTGATTGGCGCGGCGGAAGAATTCAAGGGAACGGCAATCGGCGTGGCGGGCAGCGGCGGACTGATTGTGCGCAAAGAAGATGGAACGGAAACGGTTGTCTCATCGGGAGAAGTCTCGGTGCGCGGCATTTATGGATATGTATGATACAAGAAAAGAGGGATACTATGCTACTGGTAGTAGATGCAGGAAATACCAATATTGTTTTTGGCGTATATGACGGAGATAGTTTGATTGCCACTTGGCGTATGGCAACGCAGCAAAACAAGACGGCGGACGAAATCGGGTCGTGTTTGGTGGAGGTCATGAGCCGATGGGACATTGAAAAAGAGCAGATTGAAGATATTATTATAGCCGCGGGGGTGGCCAGCCTTATGTATCCGCTGGAACACTGTATGCGGAAATATTTGGAGAAAAATGCCCTTGTCGTAGACGAAACAATGGATTTAGGCATCAAGATTCAGCTGGACAATCCCAAGGAAGTGGGAGCAGACCGGCTGGTGAACGCCGCTGTGGCATATGAATTATACGGTGGACCGCTGGTTATCATTGATTTTGGTACGGCAACGACTTTTTGTGCCGTGGACAGCCGCGGAACCTATCTGGGCGGCGCCATTTGCCCAGGTATTAAAGTTTCTGTCAATGCATTATATCAAAATGCGGCGAAATTGCCGCTGATTGAATTGGTGCAGCCGCAGGAGGTCATTGGCCGCAATACGGTGGCGGCAATGCAATCGGGTGTGATTTTGGGCTATACAGGCCAAGTGGAATATTTGACGAAAAAGTTTAAAGAACAAATCGGAGAAGCAAAGGTGATTGCCACAGGCGGACTGGCGCGTATGATAGCTTCCGATACGGACGCAATTGACGTTGTAGACCCGCAGTTGACGCTGAAAGGGCTGCATTTGCTCTATCAGAAAAATGCGGCAAAATGAGGAGATGAGAGTGTTGGAGCAAATCAGGAACTATGCAAATGAAATTTTTCAGGAAGCGGTAGCGATACGGCGCAAGCTGCATGAAATGCCGGAACTTGCCTTTGAAGAACATAAAACGGCGGCGTTTATCAAGGAACGCTTGGACATGTGGGGAATCCCATATCAAGACGGCGTTGCGGGAACCGGCATTGTTGCGACATTGGAAAACGGAGCGGGTCGGTGTGTGGCAATGCGGGCGGATATGGACGCATTGCCGGTGCAGGAGGAATCCGGCTGCGATTTTGCCTCCCAAATAGAAGGTCATATGCACGCGTGCGGACATGATGCGCATATGGCGATTGTGCTTGGAACAGCCTATGTTTTGTCCAAAACAAAGGAAACGTGGCAAGGAACGGTGAAATTCCTGTTTGAACCGGGCGAGGAAGAGGACGGCGGCGCACGTCCCATGATTGCGGAAGGGGTGCTGAAACAGCCGGAGGTTGATATTTGTTTGGGAATTCATGTCATGAATGAAATTGACGTAGGTTCGGTGCGGCTGACAGAAGGTGCAGCCATGGCGGCGGACGACGAGTTTGATTTGATTATCAAAGGGAAAGGCGGACACGGCGGCTGGCCGCAGGATACGGTTGACCCGATTGTTGCGGCGTGTCAGGTCGTAAATACCCTGCAAACCATTGTCAGCCGTAATGCGGATTCGCAAGACGCGGCGGTGGTTTCTATCGGCAGTATTCATGGCGGTACGACCTGTAATGTGATTCCGGACAGCGTACATTTGCAGGGGACGGCGCGAAGCCTGAAAGAAGAAACGCGACAAATGCTGCAAAAGCGGATTGAGGACGTGGTAAAAGGTGTGACGGAAGCGCTGGGCGCGGCTTATGAATTGGATTATCGTTTACTCTATCCGCCGACTGTGAATGCGCCGGAGGTGAACCGCTTAGTGGAAAAAGCATTGCAGCCGTTTGACGAGATTCAGGTGACGTGGACGAAAGAATCGTCCATGGGCAGCGATGATTTCGCATTTTTTGCACAGGAAGTGCCGTCAGCTTATATCAAATTGGGCAGCGGAACGCCGCAAAACCGGCAGCCGCTGCACAGCAGCAAGTTCACCATTGACGAACAGGTGATTTTGAATGGGATTTTAACGCTTGCGGCGGCAACGCAGCAGTATTTGCAGCCGTAAAAAGACGGCTTGAAAGAAAATAGAAAGACAGCATTTATTTCGTGTGGAATGAAATAAATGCTGTCTTTTCTTTTGTCATAGGCGTTTTGGATTGCGGGAGAGGACAACATTTTCACGTTTTTTGTTTATTTTGGTTAATTTCAAAAAATACTTTACAAAAACAAACAGAAATGCTATAATACAAACATAAACAAAGAAAAACAAAAATAAACAAAGAAAAAGGAAGGCGGGACAGATGATGGTCAATGAGTATGAAGTAAAAAAACAAATCTGTGAAATTGGTCAGCGTATCTACAACAAAGGGTTTGTAGCGGCAAATGACGGAAATATCACAGTGAAGGTGTCCGACAACGTTCTTTTTGCAACACCGACAGGCGTGTCAAAAGGATATATGACGCCGGATATGCTGATTAAAGTGGATATGGACGGCAATGTGATTGAAGGTAAACTGAAACCTTCTTCGGAACTGAAAATGCATTTGCGGGTGTATAAAGAACGTCCGGACGTAGGAGCTGTTGTTCATGCGCATCCGCCGACTGCAACCGGTTTTGCAATTGCAGGTATCCCGCTGAACAAATTCACCATGCCGGAAGCGGTAATTTCTCTTGGAACCGTGCCGCTGACAGCTTATGGAACACCGTCAACGGAGGAAATTCCCAATGCAATTTCCGAAGCTATGCAGAGCCATGACGCGGTACTGCTGGAAAACCACGGTGCGCTGACGGTTGGCAACAACTTACTGACGGCTTATTTCAAAATGGAAACACTGGAATTCTATGCAAAGATTTCTTTGATTGCACGTCAACTGGGCGGAGAACAGGAATTGACCTGCGACCAGATAGAAAAACTGATGCAGGTGCGTAAAAACATGAATCTGCCGGGACGGCACCCGGGCTGCAAACAATGTGAAAAACGCGGTA
>CAMNSU010000051.1 GCA_946555455.1 uncultured Clostridia bacterium
AAATTTCAATCCACGAGCCCTTCACAGGGCTCGACAGCAAAAATAGGCAAAATATCGCCTATTTTCTTTCACATTTTTTACATTCTATTCAATATCTTTCTTTCATTCATAGGAATCACCTAATCACACGCATCAAAAATACAAAATATTCAACTTTTTCAGGTGCGAATCCCCCTACGATTTCATGTTCACTTGGGGTTCGCACCAATCATTGGTTCTATGTAAAAAACACCTTTCCCATATTTTGCACTTCGTTTATTTTCGCTTGTTTCTTCCCATCATAAAGATGGCGACTCCGTTTCCATATATTGTTTCAACCGGCTGCGCAGCGTTTCTATGCGCTCCTGATAGTCTGCATCATGTATCGCATTATGGGTTTCGTCCGGGTCTTTGTCCATATCAAAATATTGTTCCCGACCACTTCTATCAAAGTAAAGATATTTGTCATGACTGCTGACAATATAATGATTGGAGAGCTCCCCAAATTCATGCTGTCCAATGAGTTCGCTGCGCCACGGCTTACCGCCGGTCGCATTCAGCAAACTTTCGCCGTCCACCGTCTCCGGAATTTCTATGCCTGCAATATCAAACAAGGTCGGCATGATATCGCGCATTTCCGCCACTTTGTCCACCTTGCTTCCCTTCGGCAAATGCAACACATCCCCCGGGTCATAAAGAATCAGTGGAACACGCGCGCTTCCCTCATATGGCAATGCTTTGCGGAACAAATGATGGTCTCCCAACAAATCGCCATGGTCTGATGTGAATACAAAAACGGTGTTTTGCAGTTCCTCCGCATCATTAACCGCTTGCAACAATCTGCCGATTTGATGGTCAATATGCGTGATACAGCCATAATATGCCGCCCGCTGCCGCATTTGCTGCACCTCGTCCAATACGCCCTGCGTATCATTATAATCCATCAGTCCCTCAGCCGGACGGTTCCAGTCTCCCTGTTTGGGTCTGTCGATTTCTTTATTCAAATACATGTTCAAATAAAATTCCGGCGGATCCAGCGGCGAATGCGGACGTACAAACGAAGCCATCAGGAAAAATGGTTTTGTAGGGTCACGCCGCCGCAAAAAATCAATACTTTCCGTCACCACCCAATTAGTAGGGTGATATTGCTCCTCATAAATCCACGGGCGCGCCACCCAAGAATTTGCCTCCAGTCCGGTATCAATTACATCTGCGTCAAATCCCTTTTGTCGCTTGAGCCAAACGAAATAGTCGTCAATATTGGATTGCTGCTGTCCGTATTCATTTTTATGACCGCGCGCGGCATGTAAAAACCCATCATGCAGCACCACATTATGAAATCCCATCAAATGGCGCGTAGGATAGACATGCATTTTCCCAACGCACTGCGTATGGTATCCTGCGTCTGCCAGCCCTCCTGCTAACGTATTGGGATAGTCAAACACAACATTATCTTTATATCCTTTACGCCGGTGCCGCTCCTGCGACATGCCTGTCATAAGCGCACAGCGCGCTGCAATGCAGGACGGGACTGCCGAATAGGCTTTTGTGAAAGAAACGCCGTTTTTCGCCATGGTATCCAAATATGGCGTTTCCACCACAGGGTGTCCCGCGTTTCCCATACAGTCGCCGCGCATTTGGTCTACCGTTATCAGCACAATATTCGGTTTTTTCACGTTCTATTCCTCCCCTGTTTCAGCCGGTTCTGTGCGCACTGCCGTAAATGAAATAGTTTGGCTGTTTTGCTCGTTTCCGTCATAGACCAGTTTAACAGAATAGGTTCCTTCCTCCGATACCTTATATGCCGGACCGCGGTCTGATGAAATCCAGTTCCAATTTTGCGCCGCTTCGTCCCAAACATACCAGTCGCGTTTCTGTCCATAATCATTGTCGTCCCACAGCGCCACATTCCAGTTGCCCTCTGCCTGCGCAAAAGTACGACCTTGTTCCATTGTATATTTATCCACAATTTCCGCTGTTTCATTTCCCATGTGACGCATGGTGATAAACGGTTTCATGGCTACTTGAAACGACTTAATTTCATATAGTGCAGGATTTTGGTTAATCACCAGTTTAATCGCCGCGCCTTTGTTCCAAATATAGCAGTCTGCCGCCATTTCATTAGAAAACCATACCCAACGGTTTTCCGCGTCACTCCATATGTACCAGTCGCGGGACATAGACCCTAACGACGTGTCAAACAGATGCACACTATGGTCATAATACATCTCCACACTGCCGTCCGCCATGGTTTCGTTTTCCCATTTGAAATCCGCTTCATAGGAATATCCTACCGCCGGCGAATACGTCCAGATTTGCCCATTCATAAACCATACCTGCTCCAGCTGCACATTTCCTGTCGACGCTGCGCCGCTATATTGTTTCAAATCCCATGTGAACACATCATTCATCTGTTCCGGCAAATAAACGCCGGACGCGACTCCATAAAACTTGTTGGTGCCTATGCCAAAATAGGTGGCAGGATTGCCGCTGCCATCATAAATATCCACCGAAAACATAAACTTTGCAATTGCTGTATTGGTGTTGTTCTGCGCCCATAGTTTCAGTTCCGTACCATTTTCTCCCGCTTCCACCCAAGACTCTATATTCAGCGGCAAAAACGGATGGGTTTCCACTGCCTGAACAGAAATGCCTGTCAGCAGCGCACAAACTGCCACCACACACATGATATATCTTTTCCAATGTCGATTCATTGCACATTCCTCTTTTCTTTTTCTAAATAACATTATCATAAAAAATGCTATCATCATTATGAATGATGCACACTATCATAACTGTACTTTTGTCGTCCAAAAACACCCAAACCGCAGGACGTTCCGATTCTCTCCGCACCCCAAGGGACAGATCCTGCAGGGGCTGGATTCGTTACATATATTGTAGCATTCTGCACTTCAGCAACCGGAAATAGTCTGCTATTAAAAATATCCAAAGCGCGGACACGCGCCGCGTCTTTGGATACCTCTCGCCGTTCGGAGTGCCGCGGCACGCGGCGCGACGCGCGAGCGAAGAACGCTGGCAGGGGGAATTCCCAAGGGGGGGATGAATCGACGGCGTAAGCCGGAAAGAATCCCTTCTTGGAAAATATTATACCATAATTGCAAAGCAATTTGGTATAATTTCGTGCATCTCCGCCGGTTGCCGCGTTTTTATGCGCGGCGAGGCGGAGGCACTTTTCAAATCTGTATAATAGTCACTCTGTGACTATTATACCATGTACTTTACAAAAAAGCAACGATAAAACGGCAGATTCCGTCCGTGTATATTGGACAAAGTGCAAAGAATATGCTATACTATATCCTATATTCATGCTAAGGAGGTGGAACAAATTGCTGAACACCATTGCAATCACGGAACAGCTATGGTTTTTGCTTCGGATTGTCGTGGCAGGTCTGTGCGGCGTTGCCATTGGATATGAACGAAAAAACCGTTCCAAAGAAGCGGGCGTGCGCACACATTTTATTGTCGCTTGTGCCGCGGCACTGATGATGGTCGTCTCCAAATATGGTTTTATGGATTTGCTGAACTATCACGACGCCATTAAAGTAGACCCTTCCCGTGTGGCAGCGCAAATTGTCAGCGGTATTGGTTTTATTGGCGCAGGGATTATTTTTATTCAAAAGCGGACGGTGACAGGACTGACAACTGCCGCAGGGATTTGGGCGACCGCAGGGATTGGTATGGCAATCGGCGGCGGGCTTTATGTCGTTGGCATTGTTGCAACTGTTTTGATTTTGCTCGGGCAGTTGATTTTTCATAAAAACATCAAGCTGTTTGACCTTCCCCATATGGTACAACTCTCTTTGAAAGGACAAACCAACCGGCAGGTACAACAGGAAATTGAAGCGTTGCTGCACCAGCATAAAGTCGTCATTTCTGATGTCCGCGCCTGCAAACAGGACGACGGTACCTATGATTTAGACTATATTTTGGAACTGCCGCTGGCGTTAAACGACCAGAAGCTGTTGGAACTCATGCCTGGTAAAGCGGTTGTCAAACTGGCAACAACCTCTAAACTGCATTAAACGCGACAGGCGCTGATTGCTCAAAGCGGGCTTATGACAAGCCCGCTTTTTTGACGCCTACTGTCGGAACTGAATGAAAAAGTTCACAAATTGTTTATATTTTTTATAGGCAAATGATTTGAAATCCGCAAAAAGTTGTGGTATACTAATGAAGTATTCATTATAATAGGAAAGTTAGACTTATTTTCAGATAGAGTGCAATCCCCCGCAGCAGGGGCGTTCCGGCTCGGATAGGTTTCGACCGGAAGACAGGAGTGATGAAACATGCTGTGCAGTAGATGCAAGAAAAACATTTCCGTTGTATTTGTGGCAAAACTGGAAAACGGCAAAGAAAAAATGGAAGGGTATTGTCTGAGTTGCGCCACAGAACTTGGTATTAACCCAATGGGTAAAATGATGGAACAAATGGGTGTTGACCCCAAGGAACTGGAAGCAGGTATGAAAGATATTATGGAAAACGGCGGCGAAGGTCTTGCGGCAGAAATGCAGGCAATGATGGAAGAAGCCGGCGCTGATTCCGGTATGCTGCTTCCTTTCGACGACATGGACATGGATATGGGTCCAGATGACGGCGAAGCACCGGACGGAAAAGAAAACGGCCCCATGGGATTTTTCAGCAAAATGTTCCAAGCTTCCGGTTTTCACGAACCGGAACAGGAATCGGAACCAAGCGATACCAAAACCGCGCGTCCCAAACGGCGGCGCGACAAAAAACGTAAAAATCTTGAAACCTACGGCGTCAACTTAACGCGCAAAGCGCAGACTGGCGGTATTGACCGCGTAGTGGGACGCGACAAAGAAATTGCGCGGGTGATTCAAATTCTCAATCGCCGGAACAAAAACAATCCGGTACTGCTAGGCGAACCGGGCGTTGGAAAAACCGCCATTGCGGAAGGTTTGGCACTGCGTATTGTGGAAAAACAGGTGCCTGCAAAACTCTACGGTAAAGAAGTGTATTTGCTGGATTTTGCCGCGCTGGTTGCCGGAACGCAGTTCCGCGGACAATTTGAGTCCCGCCTCAAAAATTTGATTGAAGAAGTGAAAAATCTCGGCAACATCATTTTGGTGATTGACGAGTTGCATAACATCATGGGCGCAGGAAACGCAGAAGGTGCAATGAACGCCGCCAACATTTTAAAACCTGCATTGGCGCGCGGCGAATTGCAAATTATCGGCGCGACCACGTTGGAGGAATACCGCAAACACATTGAAAAGGATTCCGCGCTGGAACGCCGTTTCCAGCCGGTAATGGTGGGCGAACCTACTATCGAGGAAAGTATTGAAATCCTGCGCGGCATTAAAGGCTACTATGAAAACCACCACAAGGTCAGCATTTCCGACGATATTATCCGTTTGAGCGTGCTGCTGTCTGAACGCTATATTCACGACCGTTTTCTGCCTGACAAGGCAATTGACGTGATTGATGAAGCGTCCTCCAAAGTGAATCTTGCCAACACAGGGCTGATTCAACTGCTGGAATATGAAAAACGGCTGGAGGAAATCCAGTCGCAAAAAGAAACGGCGGTGCAGTCCGATTCCATTGAAGAATACCAAAAAGCGGCGGATTTGAAAGTGGAGGAATGCCGTTTAAAAGAAGAAATTGAAGCCTTGCAGAAAGAATGCTACGGAAAACCTGTCACGGAAGAAGACGTAGCGTCTGTGATTGAACTTTGGACGCGTATCCCTGTACAGAAAATCAATATGGAGCATTCCAAACAACTGTTGCATTTGGAGGATACGCTGCACCGGCGCGTCATTGCGCAGGAGGACGCTGTCAGCCTTGTGGCGCGTGCTGTACGCCGTCGTCGTGCGGGCGTCAGCGCTGCCCGCCGCCCTGTCTCCTTCATTTTTGTAGGGCCGACAGGCGTTGGGAAAACCGAACTGGTCAAAGCGTTGACGGAAGCCATGTTCGGCAGCGAAGAAGCGTTAATCCGGCTGGATATGTCGGAATATATGGAAAAACACACTGTTTCCAAGCTGATTGGTTCCCCGCCGGGCTATGTGGGATATGAGGAAGCGGGACAGTTGACGGAAAAAGTCCGCCGCAATCCCTATTCTGTCATTTTGCTGGATGAAATCGAAAAGGCACACGCGGACGTGTTTAACATTTTGCTGCAAGTGCTGGACGACGGGCGTATCACCGACAGTCAGGGACGCGTGGTGAATTTTGACAACACCATTCTGATTATGACGTCCAACGCCGGTTCGGAGCGCAGTGCGGAAAGCATTGGATTTGGCGGCGCGGGCAAACCGGAGAGCCGCTATGAAAAAACGCTGAAAGAAATCTTCCGTCCCGAGTTTTTAAACCGCGTTGATGAAATCGTGGAATTTCAGCCGCTGGAAAAACCGCAGCTGCTGCAGATTGTGGACTTGATGCTGGACGAAGTGCGCCGCGGTTTGGCGCTGAAAGAAATTGAACTGGAAGTGACGGAAGCCGCAAAAGAGTTGCTGCTGGAAAAAGGATATGAACCGCAATATGGCGCGCGTCCTATCCGCCGCTGCATCACGCGGCACGTGGAGGATTTGATTGCAGATTTGCTCATTGGCGGCAGTCTGCCAGAGGGCAGCGCTGTTCTGGTAGACGTGCATGACGGAAATTTTGTTGCGCAAAAATGTGAACGCACCGGTTCACAGATATAAATCAACGCCGCTCGGGTAGCGGCATACATAAAATGGAGGAATCGTGAATGAACAGAGAGGAAATTTTAAAACAGGCAAAAGAACAGTTTGGAAAATTGGTGGAAAAACAACTGGACAGAAATGAAAAAATCAAAGCGGACAAAGACTTTCTGGACTATGACAAACTGGACAAAATCATCATTGGGATTGTAGGCGGAGACGGTATCGGCCCTGCTATCACCGCTGAGGGACACCGTGTGCTGGAATTTTTGCTGCAAGACAAAGTGGAGAGCGGAAAAGTGGAATTTCGTGTGATTGAAGGGCTGACCATTGAACGCCGCGCAGCGGAAATGAAAGCCATTCCGGACGACGTATTGGCGGAAATCAAACAGTGCCATGTCATTCTCAAAGGGCCAACTACCACGCCGCGCAGCGGAGACAAATGGCCTAACATCGAAAGCGCGAACGTGGCAATGCGCAAAGAACTGGATTTGTTTGCCAACATTCGTCCTGTGAAAGTACCGGAAAAAGGCATTGACTGGACGTTCTTCCGCGAAAATTCGGAAGGCAGCTACGCGCTGGGTAGCGACGGCATCAACATCACAGACGAAGTGGCGTTTGATTTTTGCGTTGCCACCACAGAAGGCAGCGAACGTATCGCGCGCGCCGCTTTTGATTACGCGAAAAAAACAGGTAAAACCAAAGTCACCGCCGTCACCAAAGCAAACGTGGTGAAAACCACTGACGGAAAATTCCTCAACACCTGCCAGCAAATGCAGAAAGAATATCCGGGCATTGAACTGGACGACTGGTATATTGACATCATGACCGCGAAATTGATTGACGAAAAACGCCGGACAGGATTCCAAGTATTGGTTCTGCCCAACCTCTATGGCGATATTTTAACAGACGAAGCGGCAGAATTTCAGGGCGGCGTCGGCACGGCGGGCAGCGCGAACCTCGGCAAACGCTATGCCATGTTTGAAGCGATTCACGGCAGCGCGCCGCGTATGGTGGAAGAAGGTCGCGATAAATATGCCGACCCGTGCAGCGTATTGCGCGCTTGCGTCATGCTGCTGGAACATATCGGCGAAGTAGAAAAAGCGGCAAAACTGGAAAAAGCGCTGGACACTTGCATGTACACAGAAAAGAAACTGGTGATTACCGGCCGCGATACGGGCGCAACTTGCAGCGAATTCGCTGATTACGTGATGGAGACCGTAAAAAAACTATAAGGGTGAAGAAAACATATGGCACAACAAAAGAAAGTATCGGCAGTGGTGATTCGACGGCTGCCGCGTTATTACCGCTATTTGGGCGAATTGCTGTCCACAGGAATCACACGCATTTCCTCCAAAGAATTAAGCGAAAAAATGGGTGTGACTGCTTCGCAGATTCGTCAGGACTTGAACTGTTTCGGCGGATTTGGTCAGCAGGGCTATGGATACAACGTGGAATTTCTCTATACGGAAATTTCCAAAATATTGGGCGTGGAAAACGGTCGCAGCATGATTATCATTGGCGCCGGAAACTTAGGGCGCGCCATTGCCGGCTACGCGAATTTTGCAAAACGCGGATTCCGT
The DNA here is from genome assembly GCA_946555455.1 of uncultured Clostridia bacterium. GTDB lineage: Bacteria > Bacillota > Clostridia > RUG12999 > RUG12999 > JAAWTG01. Next base: position 8,225 of record CAMNSU010000051.1, read on the forward strand.
CTACTCGCGCTTTTTGACAACAATCCCGCTTTGGTGCAGCAGACAGTGGGCGATTTAACGGTATACAGCATGAACGAGTTAAATCGGTTTCTGCAAAGTCACCAGGTGGATATTGCGGTTCTCACCATTCCGCGCGCTGCTGCGCAGCAGGTGACCGACCAACTGGCAAATACCGGTATCCGCGGCATTTGGAATTTTTCTCACATGGAAGTGGTTCCGCCGCCGGGCATTTGCGTGGAAAATGTGCATTTGAGCGACAGTCTCATGACGCTTTCCTGCAACATTGAACAAATGCAGGAACAAGAATAATTTTTCTGCAACAAAAAATATACCCCTATTGCGAATAGAATATTCTATTCAGCAATAGGGGTTTTTTATAGGAATCTTGGTTTTCCCTATTTTCTTTTCAGCAGCTGCACTGCCAATTCCGCATTCAATAGGGCTTTTTCTTCCAACTCCTCACTTTTGGCTTTGAGTTGGCTGCAAATTTCTTCTTTGTGCGTCAGCACTTCTTCCATTTGTCCATATAATTGTTCCATGTCAATATCGGAAACGTCTACGAACCGCGGCTGACCGATATCCTCCAAAAATCCTGTCACTTTGGGGTCGTAAGTGAGCCCAATCACCGGCACGCCTGTCCCCGCGGCATATATCAGCGTGTGCAGCCGCATTCCCAGAATCATGTCCATTTGCTCCACAATCCCAATCATTTCAAACACGGAATATTGCTGCTGCAACACGTAACCTTTCACCTGCATGAGTTCGCATACGCGTTCTGAAATTTTGATGTCCGACGGATATTTCATTGGAATAAACACCGGAATCACCTGATACTTTGTGCAAATCCGCTCCAAAACCAAAGCGATTTTTTCTGCAAACTGGCGGTCGTTTTTGTTCCAATTTCGCACCGAAATGCCGATATAACTGCCTGCTGCCGGAATACCCTCCTGCCGGAAAATCTCCTGCACCACACGACGCGATTTTCCACGTAAAATCATGGTGGGGTCTGCAGTTACCTTGACCGGCGTTTTGCTGCTGATACCGATTTTTTGCAAATCCACCATAGACGCGCTGTCGCGCAGCGTCACCATATCCGCTTTGTCAATGACCTTGCGCGCCGCCTCCATATTTTTGGCGCGGATAGGGCCAATACCGTTGGCGTAAATATAGAGCATACAGCCGTACCGTTTCGCCGCGTGCATTACCAACAGATAATAATACAGCGACTGCACGCTGGTGGCGTCCTGAATCAAGCTGCCGCCGCCATTGAGCAGCAATTTGCTTTGTTTCAGCGCACGGCATACACGCACCACGTCAAAACGATATTTTGCGTCAATCTGATAGGTCTGCATGGTATCCTTGGGACGCGCGGACAGCACCAAAATACGCACGTCCGGCAAAAAGCGCCGCAGCCCTTCCACAATGGCATATAACAGCGCGTCGTCTCCGCTGTTGTTGAATCCATAGTATCCCGACAACACCACATCATAGCGTTTCGTCTCCCGCCGGTCGCGCAAAATCGCCTGATAGAGCTGCATATGCGTCTCTGCAAGATGTTCGTTTGAAAAATGGGATACTGCCAGTTCATGCAGATTTTTCCCCAGTTCTTCCCGCAGCTGCGGCTGGTCTATCAATTCCAGCAGCTTGCGGCCGAGCGCCGCGTCGTCGTCGCTGGGCACCAGCATACCCGTTTCTCCTTCTAAAATCAAATCCGGAATGCCGCCCACAGCGGAACACACGGTCGGTTTGCTCATTTTGGCGCCTTCCAACAGCACATAGGGAAAGCTTTCGCTAAACGACGTTAATGTGTTGATATCAATGAAATGGATAAAGGAATAGATGTCCTTGATAAATCCCACAAAATGCACTTTATCCGCAATGCCGTTTTCTTTGCAATAATTTTTCAAATTGTTTTCCAGCGGTCCTTCCCCTGCCAGCACGAATTCCACATCATTTCGCTGCGCAAGCACCTGTTTTGCCGCCCGCAAAAACATGGCGTGGTTTTTCACTTTGTCAAACCGCCCGATAATACCAATATACACCTTGTCAGGGTCATACGGAATACCACAGCGCGCCGCAAACGTCTCTTTGGAGACAAATTCACACGGAAGTGAATAGTCCATGCCGTTATAGACCGTATATATTTTGTTAGGCGTAAAACCACGGCGAATCAACATTCGTTTGAACTCGCTGGATACGGCAATATAGTAATCCATTTTTTTCAGCGCATGTTTGTTAATCGCCGTATACAGCAGCTTTTTATACACACCGTCAAAATCCATCAAATAGTCGCTGTGCACCGTGGTAACAATCGGCGTATCCACATGCCGCTTGAGCTGCCATGCAATGAAATTTGCCCGTGCGCCGTGCGCGTGAATCACGTCATATTGTTCTCCCTGCACCATTTCCACCAGCCGCCCCACCACCGATAAATCAAAACGGTTCTTTTGCAGCAATAGTTCCGTCTGGATATCCCGTTCTAAAATTTCGCGGTAAAAAACGCCTTCCGTGAAACAGACAATTTTCACGTCCGCCTTTTTCTTCAGCGCGTCCAGCAGTGCAAACACATGTGTTTTTGCGCCTCCTGAATCCCCGCCGCTTATCATATGCAATACTTTCATTTGTTACTTCCTTTCCGTTTTCCTTTGTCCACCCGAACAAAGGATACGTCCGAAAACTGTTTCCTACTTACGCATTATAATATAATTTTTCCATTTCGTCAATCAATTGACAGAGAATTGCTTTTTTACGCAGCAAAATAGCAAATTTTTGTTTTCTTTTTAAAATGTTCTTGCACACTTTCTATTTTATGGTATAATGATTTCCAAGAAGGGATTCTCTCCGGCTTATGCCGTCGATTCATCCCCCCCCTTGGGGATTCCCCCTTTGCAGCCGCGTCCGCTCTCGCAGCGTTCCTTGCGAAACGCTCGCGGCTGTAAGGTATGTAATCTTCGGCACGTGTCCGAAGATTACATGAATACAAAGTGCTTTCGCCAAAGCCGCGCATAAGAACGCGGCAGCCGTAAGGCTGACGGAGGGATATTATCAGGAGATATGTCCCGACTTTAGGTGATTGAAACGTTTCCGAGCGCCTCGCGTCTCTGAAAAGTATATCTATATTTTATAATATAAAGGAGAATTTTTGATGGCTACTTTAAAACCGACTGAAAAACAACTGGCATTTTTAGACTGGGAATTCGGTGTTTTTTTCCATTTCGGTATCCGTACTTTTTATGAAGGACACCGCGACTGGGATATGCAGGAAATGCCGCTGGAGGGCTTTTGCCCCACCGCGCTGGACTGTGACAACTGGATTTCCACCATTGCAAAAGCGGGCGCGCGGTATGCCGTTTTGGTCTGCAAACACCATGACGGTTTCGCCAACTGGCCCAGCAAATATACAGATTATTCCGTGGCAAACACTCCTTGGAAAGACGGCAAAGGCGACGTTGTGCGGGACTATGTGGACGCTTGCCGGAAATATGGTCTGAAAGTGGGACTGTATTATTCGCCTGCTGAGTTCGGTTCCAAAGGTCAGGACGCCAAAGATTATGATACCTATTTTATCAATCAAATCAGCGAACTGCTCACAGGCTACGGCAAAATTGACTATCTTTGGTTTGACGGCTGCGGTTCGGAAGGACATACCTACGATACCGAGCGTATTGTCGGTGAAATCCGCCGTATGCAGCCGGATATTTTGATTTTTAACATGTGGGATCCCGACACCCGCTGGGTCGGCAACGAATGCGGCATTGCGGGTCTTGCCAACCGCAATGTGGTCAGCAGTCTCCCCTTCTCCGTCTTGCAAGAGGAGGAGGATGCGCTGGAGGAAGACGTATTTCTGCCGGCAGAATGCGACTGCACCATGCGTTGGACAAACTGGTTCTACAGCGACGCTGATGAAGATACTGTCAAAAGTGTGGACGAATTGGTGGGACTCTATGAATTGTCCGTTGGCAGCGGCGCAAATCTGCTGATTAACATTGGTCCCGACCGCCGCGGACTGCTGCCCGAAAAAGACGCGGCAAATATCGTGGCGTTTGGCGAAGAAATCCGCCGCCGCTATGCGCAGCCGCTTGGCAAATTAGAGGACTTCACCTGCCGGTTTGACCGGCCCACGTTGGTCAACCAGCTTGTCTTGATGGAGGATTTAAGCGAAGGCGAATCCATCTTGGCATTTGAAATCTATGCAAAAACCTCCAAACAAGGCCCTGATATATTGCTGCATAAAGGGCTGGCAGTCGGACACAAACGCATTTGCAAATTCCCTGCCGTCATGACGCAGCAGCTCACCATAAAGGTCACAAAAGCAGAAGGCACGCCCAAACTGGCTGACGCACGTGCTTATTATGTAAAATAAGGAGGACTCCGTGATGAAATTTTCCTTTCAAGGCGATTTAGCGCCTTTGCAAACAGGTCTTTCCTACCTCGCGCCCACATTAGATGTGCAGCCGGACAGCGCCGGAACTCCCGTCCGCGTTCGGCAAGGCGGCAGTGGTCTGTCCATTGCTGCCGTAGACGGCGGCTATACCATTACCTATGCCGCCGCAAGTGACTTTTTCCGCGCGCTGGCGTTGCTCTGCGGTATGCTGCGCGAAGGAAAAACTGTGACGCCCCTATCGGAAGAACGTAAATTTGATTCCTGCGGCGTGATGATTGACTGCTCCCGCAACGCTGTATTGCGCGTGGAAACTGCCAAAGACCTGCTGCGCAAAATGGCGTGTATGGGACTGAACACCGCCATGCTGTACACAGAAGATACTTATGAAATTGATGGATATCCCTATTTTGGTTATCTGCGCGGCGCATATACCAAAGAAGAACTACGTGAACTGGACGGATATGCACTGGCGCTGGGCATTGAACTGATTCCCTGCATTCAAACGCTGGGACATCTGAAAATGGCGCTGAAATGGCACTCCACCATGGCGGAGGTACGCGATACCGACAAAACGCTTTTGGCAGACGAAGAAAAGACATATCAGTTCATTGAAGCCATGTTCCGTTCGCTGCGGGAATGCTTCTCCACCAAGAAAATACATATCGGCATGGACGAAGCGCCGGATATCGGTACAGGCGAACATTTGCGGCGGTTTGGCTATGAAGACCAATATACCATCTTGACCCGCCATTTGGAGCGCGTTGTGTCCCTTGCTTCGTCCTATGGATTTGAGCCCATGATGTGGAGCGATTTGTTCTTCCGTCTCGGTTCCAAAACACATGATTATTATGATATGGAGGCGAACATTCCGGCTGACTTGTCTCAAAAGATACCGCCAACGCTTTCTATGGTCTATTGGGATTATTACCACAATGACGATGCGATGTATCGCGCGATGATACGCGAGCATCAAAAACTGGGACGCAACGTTATTTTTGCAGGCGGCATTTGGAAATGGAACGGCATGGGCGTTCGTTATGATAAAACCTTCCGCACAACCCATCCGGCGCTACAGGTCTGCCATGAAATGGGTATTCGCGACGTTGTGGCGACCATGTGGGGCGACGACGGCGCGGAAGTGGATATCTATACCACCTTGCTTGGTTTTCAGCTCTATGCGGAATATAACTATCACAGCAATGTGAGTATGGAACACCTGAAAGAATATTTCCGTCTCTGTCTGGGACTGGACATGGACGCATTTCTCGCTTTGCAGCTAGACGATTTTCCGCCGGAATTTTTGCCGGACAAAAACGTGGAAGACGTCCTTTCAGTGGTTTCCAAACCGGTATTGTATCAAGACCCGCTTTGTGGTCTGTTTGACAAAGATTTGCAACACCTGCATTTAAAAGAGTTTTACCGGAACAAACTGGATACCCTCAGCGCAATAGAAGCGCCGGAACAATTTGCTGACCTGTTTGCTTATCAGCGGCAGCTGCTGCGCGTCCTGCTGCTCAAATGCGATATTGGCACCAAAATCCGCAGCGCTTATCAGGCAAAGGATATGCCGCAGTTGCAGCAGTGCTGTGCGGAATTGGATACTTTGGTGCAGGCTGTGACGGAATTGGAAGAACGGTTCACCGCCGTTTGGGAGCGCAGCAACAAAATCTTCGGTTTAGACCGCGTTCAACTGCGCTTTGGCGGACTGATTATGCGTCTGCAAGCCGCAAAACGCCGTTTGCAATTGCTTATCAGCGGCAAAACAGATTCTTTGGAGGAACTGGAAACGCAATTGCTTTCCTATGCGAACGGCGGCGTTATCGGTGAACAGATGTATGATAACATTGCTTCTGCTTCCTCCGTTGGTGTATAAAACTTTTTTATGTCAGACCTAAATATTGTATTCTAAGGAGAGGACGGGGCAGTGAAAATGACAAATATGCAAAAATCAGATTGGATGGGGTTTGAACGGTTAGATTTTGAACTGTTTGACACAAGTGCAATTGTTGTCAAGCCCCCAAAAGCGAAACAAGGGAATCCTTTTGTGTTTCGGGCGGAATTTTTCGGCGCATTCCCCTATGCAGATATTATGTTGTGCGAGCAGGGTTATCATATCGTATATATCGACGCCCATGACCAATACGGCTGCGACAAGGCGGTTGATTTGATGCACCGGTTTCACGCATTTTTGGCAGACGAATTTCATTTGTCGCAAAAAGCTGTTGTTTTCGGATTCAGCCGCGGCGGACTGTATGCAGTAAACTATGCGGCGAAATATCCGCAAAATGTTTCGGTTTTGTATTTGGACGCGCCTGTGCTGAATATTCTGAGCTGGCCGGGCGGTTTGGGCGCAGGAGACGGCGCGCCGAATTGCTGGAAAGAGTGTCTTGAAACCTATGCACTGACGCAGGGCGAAGCGCTGTCGTTCCGTGAAAATCCAATCGATAAAGTGCGCCAAATAGCGCAGAGCAACATTCCTGTGATAAGCGTAGTTGGCTGCGCCGATACGGTCGTTCCCTATGAAGAAAACATGAAAATTTTCGCAAAACGGCTGACACAATGCGGCGCAACAGTGAAAGTCATTGAAAAACCGGATTGCGGTCATCACCCGCACAGCCTTGAAAATCCACAGGAAATTTGCGACTTTATTTTAAAATATGACGTATAAATATGGTACCCCCTCTTAACAAAAGAACTGATACACCTTTCCGTAAGAAGTCTCCCCCAAGCAGGTATGTGCCTGAAAAATCATATGTGCTTTTGGGGAAGCGGATACGGTTGGCAATGATTCAAAAAACAGCAGGCGGCTGGGAATTTTCCCAGCCGCCTTTGTGGTTTAGCAATATTTTTATGCCTGCTCCTATCTTTTTTGTCGTCTCATCTGTACCGCATTCAATCTTTTATTAAGAAACTTTGCAGATAATCTGTTCATCTTCCAGAATAAATTCCATTTCTTCTATATCTTTGGGATACAAACGCTCAAAATCGTCCGGTAACTGTATTCGATACCAACTGTCAATCGCTATCTTATTGTCAAAATTGTTAGAAAGACACAACATATCGTCTTTTACAAGATAACCTACGGTTTCTTCCAACTTTAACGTTTCGCACATGACTGACGGAACGCTGGTATAACCATTTTCAAATACCGGACGTATGTAGCGCATGGGCGCAGAAATTTGCTGTAGCGTTAATGGAATTGTGAGTTTTCCTTTTTCGACAAAATAGCATAAACGATAATGCCGTTCATCATAATGAACAATCTCATAATCATACGGTATCATCATTCTTTTTGATTCTAACAGCCCCTTGGACCGGCAGACGTCAAGGTCAAGCACCATGTGGTCGTTAAACAGAACGGCTTCTATTTCTGCCTGTTCACTTTCAGAAGGCATTCGTTTTGTAACGACGATACCTTCCTCTGTTACGCGTATCAATAATTCATCCTTAATATCAAACCCTAAGATATTAAAATCTCTCGGGCTGAGGGGTATAGAGCATGACTCGTCTATACACCCGTCTACAAAGATTCTTTTGTTTTTTAGATTGTAATTGTTTTCCATCATAAATTCATTCCTTTCAAAATAACTATTTCTTTTAGATTATATATCAACTATTCTGAAAAGTCAATATTTTTGTTTATATATTATCTATTTTGTATATAAACGTTATAAATAATATAAATCTTTTAATGTTATTGTATGTTTTGGTTTATATTTTATAATATTTATATAAACTATAGAAGGGAGGCGGTAGCATGGAGGTCTATGATAAACGATTAATTGGCGCGAGATTAAAGCAATTAAGACTTTACCATGACTGGACGCAGAGATATATTCATGCAAAAACTGGTATATCGCCTCAAAAAATGAGCAAAATGGAATCCGGTAACGGTGGTATTACAATTCCTATTTTAATAAAATTAAGCCAACTATATAATATCAAAGTTGACTATATATTATTTGGCAACGGAAAAATAATGAACGATGAATTTAATCAAATATATCAACATCTAACAGACAATCAGAAAATGGATTTGGATTGTGCGTTAATTGCTTACGGAAAGGCTTGTAAACGGAGATGATATATCATGAAACTTAAATCTAAAACCATTGGAACTCGAATAAAAGAAGCACGCATTGCTCGAGGTATAACACAAGCAAAGTTAGCAGAAGCTTGTAATCTTTCCATTAAACAAATAAGTGAAATTGAGCGAGATAGAAATTTACCACGAACAATTCCGACTTTCGCTTTAATCATAAAAACACTTGACATAGACCCTGATATTATTTTATTCGGCGAAACATCTATCACGAAAAGTTCAAATCCCATTAATGATTTTTTAGAAAGTCTAGGCTCCGCTGAAAATGGAGCAATTGAGATTGCTAGACAATTTGATAAAAATAGATGTATTTAATCGTTTTAGATTATATATTAACTATAACATTATTGTTTGTTTTAGATTATACTGTATAATTTATATTATAGAATTTTTGTAGGTGACGCTTATGTATGATTTCGATAAAGAACAAATTGGTTTCAGAATTAACCAGCTTCGCAAATATAAGGGCTGGTCGTTAGCTTATGTAAGTAAACGGTGCGGAGTATCTGCCCAAAGCATTTGTAAACTTGAATCGGGAAACGGCAATTTAACAGTGCCAATGTTAATGAAGTTCTGTCAATTATATGATGTGACCGCAGATTACATCATGCTGGGGAAAGGCGAAATTAAAAACAAAACATTTGCTGATATCATTGCCAAATTTACGCCTACTCAAATAAAAGCGCTTGATAATGCATTGCTTAATTATCAATCAATTTGTGGAAAATAGACTGCCCATAGGAGGATAACAATGAAGCTAAAGGCTAAAACGCTCGGCTCACGCATTCAAGAAGTTCGGAAACAAAAAGGAATCAGTCAAGCTGAATTAGCGGAAGCATGTGATATATCAGTTAATCACATGAGTTTGATTGAACATGACAAGCACACGCCACGTACAGTCCCTACTTTGGTTCTTATGGTAAAATATTTAGATATATCCATAGATGATATTCTGTTTGGTATGTCGGTTACACGCACAGAGCATCCGATCAATAAATTTTTGGATAGTCTGGGCGACGCTGAAAAGGGTGCAATTGAAATTGCTCGACAATTTGAAGCATATCGAAAAAACAAACCATAAGCTGCGTATAGTTTTTATTTAAAGGATAAGTGTGCAAAATGAAAATATATGATTATCACGGCAAAAAAATATTTGCGGAAAAAAGTTGCGTATAGCGCGTATATCACGCTGCCTACGACAGGATTACTCTTTTTCATGAATGAACTAATAAATAATAAGGATAAATAAAATTTAAGACGCAGACCTTTTGGTCTGCGTCTTTTTCCTTGTGCAAAAACAAATGTTGCACGAAATCACTAGCCCCTCACAGGGCTCGAATTTGCCAGTCAGTGACTGGCATTTTTCGTAATTCATTTCAATCCATGAGCCCTTCACAGGGCTCGACGAAGCCACAACAGAAGCCACAACATCAATTTCTGAATTTCAATCCACGAGCCCTTCACAGGGCTCACATAATCAAGCCACTCTTTACTGTATGAACGCTTATTTCAATCCACGCGACCCTCACGGGTCGCGACAGCTGTATGAAACCGTCCTCCGTGATATTGAGTGATTTTAATCCACGAGCCCTTCACAGGGCTCGACGAAAAGATAATTGCTACCACTACCCACGAAATCAATTTCAATCCACGAGCCCTTCACAGGGCTCGACTTCGGACAATCCTGCATTTATCTTAAAATTGCGATTTCAATCCACGAGCCCTTCACAGGGCTCGACTTCTCCTGCTGCAATCTTTAAATCTTGCACTGTCATATTTCAATCCACGAGCCCTTCACAGGGCTCGACAAAACAACCACACGATACCGCTATATTGCCGTCCATTTCAATCCACGAGCCCTTCACAGGGCTCGACACGCTGTCTGCCAATGCTTTCACTTCCTTTTATGTATTTCAATCCACGCGACCCTCACGGGTCGCGACCCGCTGTTGTCGATATTCTGTCGCTCGTTGCTGCCATTTCAATCCACGCGACCCTCACGGGTCGCGACAAAATGAATTTATCAATTCTGGCGAAATCTGAAAAATTTCAATCCACGCGACCCTCACGGGTCGCGACGCGCGTATAGAATCTAATATCTGCTCTCTGTTCATTATTTCAATCCACGCGACCCTCACGGGTCGCGACGTATATTTGATTCCCCGTTGGTAATTCATACACTATTTCAATCCACGCGACCCTCACGGGTCGCGACTTCCTCCCTCAATCACGTCAGATATTTTAAACCTTGATTTCAATCCACGCGACCCTCACGGGTCGCGACCGGCGGGAATCAGGAGCTATTACAGTCTCTCGAAGATATTTCAATCCACGCGACCCTCACGGGTCGCGACGAACACGTATGCGCACTTATATCCAAAAGAGGAAATTTCAATCCACGCGACCCTCACGGGTCGCGACCTTATCTGTAACAACAATGTGATACCCATAATCAATTTCAATCCACGCGACCCTCACGGGTCGCGACTAC
>CAMNSU010000052.1 GCA_946555455.1 uncultured Clostridia bacterium
TCGACGGCCACGCCTTCGGGTTTTCTGCTTCTGTACTTGCAAAGGCTTTCTTTGCCGTACATAAGACATTCGGTTTCGTCTTGTGGGGTGCAAATAAAGTTGTCGCTTTCGTTACAAGCGAACCAGATGTCGGGGTTCCCGTTGCGTTCTTCTTCCAGGGCTTCGGAAAGTTCACTGTGAATCAGTGCGATCGCCGTTCCAAAAGGAAGGGGTGGTTCCCAGAATCCGTGTTTCACGGCGTTTTCATGTGCTTTCGTTACAAGTGTTTTGATTTCCATATCGTTTTACCTCTCTGTATCAGAAATAACTTTGATTCGGATTTCCTGGCGGCCGAAGTGAAGGGCGTCTTCGTGGTTATTGAAGAATACGTCGATCTTCTGACCGCTTATGGCACCGCCGCGATCCTGGACGGTTCGTTCGCCTATGCCTTCTATGTAAAGGATAGTGCCTGGCGAATAGACGGACCAGTCGGCCGCGATTGTGACGCCTTCTTCGGCTATTGCTCCGCTGGCCGTGTAGACGATACCGTCAGGGCGATTCAGCGCCCATTTTCCGCAGCATATTTCACAAGGACAGTAAGCCGTCGCCACGGCGTCGATCCATTCCTCCGGCTGTGTGGTTGGTTCATTTTCTGCGATAGCCACAGACGACGTCAGAATGGCCGCGGTTTCGTTTAATTCTTCCGGTAGGATAATTCCTTCGGCGACTGCTTTATCGTCAGCCAGGGCGAAGGACGCGCCCACCAGGACCATTCCCAGGGTGATTGTAAACAGTCCGATCTTGAATCTTTTTAGTTTGTTCATTCGGTTTCACCGCCTTCCACTTCGTCGCCCCAGGAATCCCAGCCAGGGGCGGTCTTTCTTGCAAATAGTTCGATCATTGATCCCCCCCCCCCGCAAGCTGGGCGATCCTGTCACGGGTTTCGGCCGGCTTTTCACTGTGTCGGCCGATCGGGGCGTCGATTATGCTATGGACCGACGCTGACGCGCGCTTCGGTTTGCCTTTTGTGGCCAGAAGACAGATTTCCGCGTTTGCGCGTGTCCAGTTTCCCAGGCCCCAGAACCAGGAAGCCGCTTTTCGGTTTCGCTTCACCCAGACGAAGGCGGCTGTTTTATACTGGAAGCCCCAGCGCCGGATCGTTTCCAGGGCGACGTCCAGGTTCGGGAATGTGGCCCACAGGAACAGAAGGCAGTCGTCTTCGGCTATATCCTGAACCGGAAGGGAATAGATGTCTTCCGGCTTCATTGTGCGATAGTGTCTTTCGACGTTTCGTGTCTTTCCACCGGCCGCGTAGTTCCACGGCGGATCGGCGTATATCACCGAATATTTCTTTTCCGGAAACGGTATCATTCGGAATCACCTTCTTCCGGAATTGCTTCGAAGCAGTCACAGCGGACGACACGATCGTCGTCAGCGTGAATCGGGGAAGGAAGGCCGGCGTCGGTCCGTTCTATGAATTTTATACAATAGTCGCCGTCGCGGCGCTTTGCCTTGTCCTTGACGTATTGAATATGACGGCATTTCTTACACGAAAAGTCATATTTCCACTTCGGAAGGTTTGATTTCTTCTTTTTCATTTAGGCCACCGCCTTTTCGTCTTCTTCCAGGGTAAGGAATACGCTTCGGCCTATGTCGTTTTCGGTGAACTGGTACGTCTGGAAGTTCGCCTTTATATTTCCGCGAAGCACGTTGAAGAAGAAAAGTCTGTCGGCGTTGATTCCGATAAAAATGACCTTTGCTTTCACCGGCTTTCGGCGGTATATGACATAGACGTCACCGTCAAGGGCTACCGGCGGAAGTAAACCGCCGGCGGCCTTAAAATCGGCCAGAAGGTCGCGCGCCAGGAAGTCCATGACGCCTTTTCCGATTTCGTATGTGTGCCTGTGTTCGTTGGCGTGATATGCGATCCTGGCTTTTATGCGGTCCATTATGGCGTTTTCGTTTTTCATTACGACACCGCCTTTCTGGCGGCCAGGTTTTCCGCTGACCGTTTGTCACAGTAAGCAGAAAAGGCCATTTCGCGGATCACGTCGGGGATCAGAAGTGAAAGGTATTCGTCGCCGTAGCCGTCTTCGCCCCAGGCGCGGCCGGCGCTTTTGTTGGCGACTTCCAGTTTTCTTCTGGCGTAATGCTCTAAGTATGCGAACAGGTCTTCGTCGATTTCGAAGCCCATTTCTTTTTCGACTTCCAGTTGAAGGGCGGATTTGTTACCCATTGTTTCGACCTCCTTTCAGGCTGTCCGGCATTTCGGACGGAAGGTCCGCCTGGTGGATCAGGAGAAGGTCGCTTCTGTCCACCAGGGAACCGTCGTGAAAGTGCGCGAAGGCGCCACTGTTCAGGTTGACCGCTGTGTTCGGCTTCGTGGTCTTGATCAGGGCTTGTCCCTGATGTTCAAAGACGTCGCCGGCGGCGCATTGCTTAAAAGTCGTCTTCTTCATTGTCGTCACCGTCTTCCTGGCCTTCGGCAATTCTGCGAAGGACTTCTTCGACAAGCTGTTTCAAAGTGAATTCGGCCAACAGGGCAGAAGTGGAAAGTTCAACCTGGTCAGGCTCCACGGATAACGCGATCCCAGATTCCACGAAGAAAGCCGGCCGAACGCCAATGTTGCCACGGTACGCGTTGTAGCTGTCCAGACTGCCGCCCGTGTAGACAACGCGCGCAATGTTCGCGTTGCCGGCGTACGGGGTGATCAGCCACCACCAGTCGTCAAGTTCAAGAAGGTCCTGATCGGCGTATTTCTCATACATGGTTTGTGTCAGAAGGGCGATCTTCGCCTGAATGGTTCCGTAACCTTCGCCGCCCTCGTGATCAGCCAGGGACCAGTCAGCCGTTAAGATGTCCTTTGAACGGATAGGGCCTTCGGCCTGGTCGAACGCGGCCAGGAATTCCGTGTTCAGTTCACGATTCAGGTTTGAAAAGCGCCAGTCGTTCGGATTTGCGGCCGGCTTTTCCGGTCTGGTCTTGAACGGCTGATCCGCGAAGTGGCGGTCAGCGATACAGGTATCGGCGATCAGAAGGGTTCTTCCGTCGGTGAAGTGTTCCAGGACGCGGACGTCGATCGGGCCGGCGTTGAATACGGTTCCAGGTGCAAGGTCTTTCAGTTTTGCGCGTACAGTCATTTTTTGTTTCCTCCTTCAAATTCTTCGATTACGACTTCGACACGGGGGTTCTTCGGGTCCACAGCGAAGTCGTCGGTAAAGTGTTCAATGTGTTTCCAGCCGTCATTTTGAAGAACGCCGGCGTGGACAAGGCTGTCCTGAATGAACTTCTTCGCGAAAGCGATATTGTCTTTATCTCTCCGGCGGTTCGGTTCGATCCAGGTGTAATGTATCACCACGGGACGGGTGAAGCGGACGCCGCGAAGCTGGGTCTTGATCATGTAGCCGATCACGTTTTCGGCCTGTTTCTTCATAGCGGCGGCTTTGTATTTGCCTTTGGCGCCGCGCTCAGCGTCCACATATTCGTTCAGTCCTGGCAGAAGGCCAGGGATTGTCAGTTTATAGTGTTTCACTCTGTCACGTCCTTTCAAGCCCCAGAAGGCGCTTCGCCTTGTCGCGGCGTTCTTGTGCGTTCTGGGTTCTTCTGGAATCGCCGGCCAGTTTCAGCCTGATCGGACACATTTCCAGAATTCGGTCATAAATTCGGGCATATCCCAGGGACGACGGGTTTTGAAGGTCGGCCAGGGAAAGGTTTGTCGTGACGATCAGGGGCTTTCCGGTGCGGCTTCTGGCGTCTATGACGTTGAAGACCTGTTCCACGGAATAGGACGTGTCCCTTTCGACGCCCAGGTCGTCGATGACAAGAAGGTCATATCGGGACAGCTTGTCCAGGAATTCCTGTTTGTCTTCGCCGAAGCCTTGAAGTTTGTTCAGGATTCGGGGGAAGTTCGTCACGCTGGCGCGGACCTGTTTGTCGATCAAGGCGTTTGCTATGCAACAGGCCAGGAATGACTTTCCGGTCCCGACGCCGCCATAAAACAGGATTCCGATATTGTCGGCCTTCATTTCCGGCCAGTGTTCCACATAGCGGCGGCACACGTCGGAAATTCTGGCGTTGCGGTTGTCGTCCTGGGTGAAGTTCTGGGACAGGTACGACGGATCAGTGATCCCGTCTTTGCGAAGCCGTTCGCATTGCTTCCGGAATTCGGCGGCCTTTTCTTCGGCTTCACGTTGGCGTCTGGCTTCTGATTCGCACTTGCACAGGTGCGGAACGCGAAGCGTCTTTTCGCCGATCGTGATGTCGCCTTCTTTCCTGGTTCGGCACTTGCCACAGCACAGGAAGCCTTCTTCGTCGCGGTAGTCGCCTTCGGCGCCGTTGTTCGCCCTACCTCTGGCGGCGATACCTTCGACAGTGGCCGTCCAGATATTGTCGGCCATGATTATTCACCGCCGTCCAGGAAGTCTTCGCCGTCGTCGTAGTTCTTGACGGTGGCCGGCTTCGGGGACGGTATGACTTCGGCGCGGTCATATTCGTTCCAGCGTTCACCGCGAAGGAATGTCGCCGGATATGGAATAAAGCGGCCGTCGTCCTTTGTCCACTGTTCAGAACGCTTCCAGCGCTCCACACCCTGGACGATCTGGTTTGTCAAGTCTGGGTTAGGGCGAATTTGATTCCAGACCTTCACGGCGTCTTTCTTGCCGACTTTTCGTGGATAGACTGACCAGAACTGGTCAAAAGTGTCGTCCACTCCGGCGCCGCGTTGCGCCGATACTCGTTTTCGTTTCTCGTTTACGTTTTCGAATACGTTTTCGTTTACGGAAGAATCTGCTTGCATTTGCGCGCAAGTGTCAGAATTGTCACTTGATACCCCTTGACTGCAAGTGTTATCAAATTCTTGCGGTAGTGGGTATTTGGGTTTTGTTGCGCGCCTGTTCTGGTGTTTGTCCCAGGACAGAAGTTTCAGGTATTGCCGACCGTCTTCGGCTCTGTATGTAGCCACAAGGCCACCGTTCACAAGTTCAGCCAGCCAGGAAGACACCTTCTTTTCGGTCGGTACGTTCAGCGGAAAGAGAAGGGAAGCAAGGATTTTTGGGCTTCCGTAGTACAGGCCGAAGTCGTCCGCTTTTACGATCAGACGATAGAACAGGACTTCGGCTTCCGCCGATAAGTACGCCAGACTTTCAGACGTACATATTGATTCTTTCAAAATGCGGCTGGGCATTTATGACACCACCTTTCACGCGTTTTTTTGACAGGCGCGGCACATTTCACGGCCGAATTTGTTCATGGAATAGCGGCGTTCAGCTTCGCTGATAGGGCCGCCGCACACGGGACACGCGGCGCCGCCTGTCTGGGCGCTGTTTTGCGGTTGTGGTGCGGTTCTTTGCTGTTGGTTGGTAGATTGTCCACCCTGGGCGTTCTGCCCGTTCGTGGCGCTCTGTGTGGCTTGTGGCGCCGGTGCGTGTCCGTTCATATTGAAGCGGACTTTATTGTTCCGGTCGACGATTACCAGGTCACAGATTTCGCGGCGTTCGTTATAGGCGATCTTCGATACCTTGAACTTCGTACTGGCGTAGCACTTGAAGACTTCCTTCTGACCCTGGCGTTCGGGATAGAATTCACCGTCAGCCAGTTCGACATAAATGAAAGGGCCTGTATAAAGTTCGCGGCCGATCCCGACGTTGAAGCCAGCACGTTTGAAGCTGTCGGACGCCTGGCCTTTTTCCTTTTCGGTGTTGCTCTCTGTTCCGACGTCCTGTTTTCTGACCCAGGTCTTTTTTTCGTCGTCCCAGATGTCGATATTACAGAACAGGTTTCCGTTGATTACTTCGTGGGTTCTCTGCCAGTTGCCAGGCCCGAAGACCTGGTCCAGGATTCGCATATCGACGCGCGCGTCCTTGTAAAGCAGAAGGACGGCGCCGACGCGGCCGGTCTTTGCTTTGCTGACCGACTGAACGCGACAGTCAATGTCTTGTTCGGTAAGAAGGGGAATCGAAAGTTCTTTCATTGCGGTTCCTCCTTATTTGATTTGAAGGTTTCGGTTCTCCACAAGGGAAGCGCCGGACACTTCCTGGCCGGACTGGATCGCCTTCTTGATCGCGGTCTTGTCCGGTTTCGTTGTAACGGTTTCAACAACGAAGTCAGCCGGAAGGGCCTTTTCGTCGTCAATGCTTACGGCCACAGACTTTCGGAAGGAAACGCGAACCTTTGTGGTTTCGACCTTGTCACGGCCGGCGGCGTCCAGACACGCGGTCAGGACATTCTTCAAATAGTCGATTCGCTTTTCGGTCTGCTTGCGGCGCTTTGCCAGGTTGGCTTCTTCGGCTTTCAGGTCGCCGATAAAGACTTCGGAATTCTTGATGTAGCAAGCGACAGCTTCGCTTTTTTCTTCGAAGGCTCCGGACAGTTCGTCCAGTTCTTCGGCGTTCAGGATTTCGCCGGTTTCTTCGTCGATTTCCAGGTTGTCAAGGACCTTCAAATACTTGTCAGTGATTTCGTACAGGGTGTTATTCATTTTCGGAACCTCCTTCCAGGGTTGCGACCTTCGCTTCAAGGTCTTTCACTTGCTGATCGGCTTTCTTGTAGCGGTCGAACCAGTCGTTCGCACACTTCTTTTCATAGTCAAGGTCGCTTTTCAGTTCAGCGTTTTCGATTAAAATATCCAGGACGAATGCCTTCACGGCGTCGGTGTCATAAAAATTCAGTTTAGCCATTGTTTTTCACTCCTTTTCGTGATATACTGTTCGTAGACTTTTTTGAAAGGGCCGTTTCGGTTGTTGTGGTGACGACGAAACGGTCTTTTTCTGTTTCTTCAATGGTGATCTTGCGTTCACCAAGCAGAAGAAGACTTTTGACGGCTTGTCCGACCTGGACGGCCGACAGTGTCGCGGTGTACTTCATGTTTTGACCTCCTTTCCGTAGGATTTCGGAAGGCGCCGCCTACAAAGGCGAAGCCGGTTCCAATGAACAGAAGGCCGAAGGTTCTGACCGTTCCTTCTACCAGGGACACCGCGTCGGTTTCTATGGCGCCGATCGTTCCCCAGGCAAAGAAGAAGGCAATAGCCGCCGCCAGGGCTGACGTCCTTCTGATCGCCAGACGGATTCGGCGTCGTTTCCGCCTGGTTGCTCTGTCCGGTGTCATTTCTTGACCTCCTTTCTTTTCGGACCACTGCCGCGACGACGAATGTTTTCCTGATAGGTTCTTTGTGCCAGTACCGGATCATAGGCCGGTCGCTGGTTCTGATCCAGTTTTCCAGTCGCGCCGCGTTTCAGTTCGACATACAGTGTTCGAAGGGCGACGCCCACTTCGTCAGAAATGTCGGAAATGGACATTCCTTTCGCGTACAGGGCCGCGATTTTCTTTCTGTTGTCGAAGGTGATAGACTTATAAACTGCCACGTTCTCACGCTCCTTTCTGCTTGCGGCCTTATAACCACGTATCGCCCTTGTCAGGATCGCCGTTGACCTGTTTAATGTTTGGGTCGAAGATTACGACGAAACGGTCTTCGTAAAACTTTTCAGAAATGACGGTTACTTCCCACAGGATATTCCAGTCTGTCAGTGTTCGGATCAGGTCCACAGCGAATTCCGCTTCCACGATTTCGCCGTCGGTGCTGACCAGAACTATATTCTTCGCTCTGCGTTTGTTAGTTGCGACGACGATTCTTTCAAGCATTTTTCTAATAGTCATTTTCTTCATTTTTAGGGTCCTCCGTGGTAAAAAAAATAAGTTGCGAAGGATCATTTGAACCTTACAACTTAATACTACTCCTCACAAAAATAATCAGATGTGGAAAAGGGTCTTGACAAATGAAGGAAAATTCATTATAATAGTATAGAATAAGTATCTGTTTTGAATAGAAAATAATGGATAACATGAGATATAGGAGGTGCAGAGAAATGAAAAGAACCTATCAGCCGAAAAAACGGCAGCGGAGCAAAGAACATGGATTCCGTAAAAGAATGAGAACTTCCAATGGGAGAAAAGTGTTGGCGCGCAGAAGAAGCAAAGGCAGAAAAGTGCTTTCTGCATAAGGTATCACAGCGGGCTAATAGTGAAGGCGGGGTCTCCCGCCTTTTCGAGATTTTAGGGGCCGGTAAGGCATAAGATTCGACTTTTGTTTACCTAAAGCAAACAAAAAATCAGATTTTTTATGTTGAAACAGAATAAAGGAGACGGAAGCGCTTCCCATGAAAAGAATCGTATCATTGAACCAAAATCGGGAATTTAAACGACTTTATGCGCGTGGTAAGTCGGCAGTGGGACGTTTGGTGGTTGTTTATTATAAAAAGAACGCCGCGTCCGGTGGCAGACTTGGTATCACCGTCAGCAAAAAGCTGGGAAAAGCAGTTGTGCGCAGCCGTGTCCGCCGTATCATTCGCGAGGCATATCGTTTGGAAGGAGAATCGCTCCTGCCGGAAATTGACATGGTAATTGTGGCGCGCGGACGCGCGGTAAGAGCAAAATGTCAGGATATCCGAAATGAACTTTGCATTTTATGGACAAAGGAAGGGCTAATGCGTACATGAGACGGATTTGTTTGTGGTTGCTGCGCTTTTACCGGCAGCATATTTCCTCGGCTACGCAGGCGCGCTGCCGTTATATGCCGACTTGTTCGGCTTATGCAGTGCGTTGTTTGGAAGAATATACGTTTTTACGTGCGCTGCCGTTGATTTTGTGGCGGCTGCTCCGGTGCAATCCGTTTTCCCATGGGGGAATAGACCCTGTGCCGGCGGACCTGAAGGAAAGGAATGACACAGCGAAAAAATGAATTTTTTTGATTATATTTACTTATTCTTTGGATTGATTATTCAGGGAATCTATTATATAGTAAAAAACTATGGTCTTGCCATTATTGTTTTTACTATTTTTACGAAATTGCTGCTGTGGCCCTTGACGCTGAAACAGCAAAAGGGTATGGTGAAAATGCAGGCGCTGCAGCCGAAATTGACGGAGTTGCAGGAAAAATATAAAGATGATAAAGAAAAACAGAATCAGGAAATGATGAAACTTTATCAAAAGTATAAAATCAATCCCATGGCAAGTTGTTTGCCGCTTTTGATTCAGTTTCCCTTGATTTATTTTCTATATAAGGTGATTCGGGAACCAATGCGCTTCATTTTGAATATGCCGATTGACCAAATTAATGCAATGAAAAATCAGTATATTGAAGCAACGGGCGCAATGCCGCCTGCCGGAAGCGAACAGATTTTTTTAGCAAACCATTATGGATTGTTGGATTTTAACTTTTTGGGATTAAACTTGTCTCAAACGCCGCAGATAACGCAAATCAGTTGGTATTGGATAATTCCGATTATTGCGGCGGGAACCACTTTTTTGGCAAGCAAAATGATGAATATTGGCATGGAAAAGAAACCGGAGCCGGAAGTGAAAAAAATAGAGAACCGTCCGGCACGTCCGCCGCGTCCCGGTGAGAAAAAAGCCGGCGGCGGTGAGACGGCAAACCAGATGACCAAAACAATGACTTATTTCATGCCGCTGATGACGTTGTTTTTCACATTTTCCCTGCCAAATGGTATCAGTGTATATTGGATTGCAGGAAACGTGGTACAGTTAGTGCAGCAGTTTGTAATGAATAAATTCCTCGTGCCAAAGATGAAAGAAAGGGCGGAGATTGAAAATGACCTCAAAAATGAAAACAAGTATCGAAAAAAACGCAAAAAGCGTTGAACTCGCCGTGCAGGAGGCACTGAATGAACTTGGTATCACGCAGGATGAAGCGGAAATTGAAGTGCTGGACGAGGGTGCAAAAGGATTTTTGGGACTGGGCGCAAAAGACGCGACGGTTCGTGTGACGAAAAAAGGCAAAGACGCGGAGCAGCTGGCGGTGGAATTTCTGACGGACGTTACCAAAGCAATGGGACTGGACGTGACGTTTGAGACAGAAAGAACAGAAGGAAATGCGTTGAAAGTGGAAATGTCGGGCGATAAGATGGGACTTTTGATTGGAAAACGCGGCGACACGCTCAATGCATTGCAATATTTAACCAGTATGGCAGTGAATAAGCAGACAGAGGAATATACAAAAATCAATCTTGATACAGAAAACTACCGCGCGAAGCGGCAGGATGTGCTGGTGAAACTGGCGAAAAAACTGGCGGCAACGGTGGTACGGACAGGCAAGAACATCACGCTGGAACCCATGAGTCCGAATGAAAGACGTATTATTCATTATACGCTGCAAAACAATAACAAAGTGAAAACCTATAGCGTGGGCGATGAACCGAATCGCAAAGTGGTTATCGCACTGAAATAATCTTTGGAACAGGAGACAAGGGTTTCCGGCTTTTCTGCCGGAAACCTTTTTTTAAGAAGTTCGTTTTCCAAAATTGTCACTATGGATATTTCTTCCCCTAAATGTCCCCCGAGATGCACTCCGAATATATATCCCCTTGAAAATGTCCCCCGTCGCCTACGGCTCCTCCTCCTTTACTTTTCTTGGGGATATATATTCTCCGCTTTGTGCCCCCATTCTCTCGTGAAAAATGTCCCCCGAATGTCGTTCCAGATATTTCCCCCTTGAAAATGTCCCCCGAATTTTGACTATGTCAAAATTCTCCTCCTCTTACTTTTCTTAGGGGAAATATCTTACACTCCTTGCCCCCATTTTCTCCTCCTCTTACTTTTTCTGAGGGATGCGTGCCCCAGAGGGTAAATATCCTCCGTTCTTTGCTCCTGATTGTTGCTATGGATACGCGTGTGGTGAATAAAAATGGTAGAATATGGTAATTAGAGTGTCGTATTGAGGAGCAGTATTGTTTTATAACGAAACAGGAAAAGTTTTCATTTTGATAGGACGGGAGAATCACGTGAAGTAATTTGATTGCCCCTGCGAATTTTTTTGCCTTTGGCGAAAACGCAGATGGGCATTAATATCCATGTAACGCCTTATCCGCCCACAGTAAGGACGTTTGGAATTTTTCATTTCTATTTGTGGGCGGAAAGGCTATGGATATTTTTATGATGCAGGAACAAGGAAATATCATTGCAGCGCTCGCAACGCCGCCGGGCAAAGGCGGCATTGCCATTGTCCGCGTCAGCGGCGCAGGCGCCATTGAACAGGTGGCGCAGATATTTAAAGGAAAAGCAGACCTCACCGCGAGTCCGTCGCACACGGTACATTATGGAAAAATCTGGAATGATGAGAGAGTGTTAGACGAAGTGCTGGTCACGGTCATGCGTGCGCCGCATACCTTTACGGGAGAGGATACGGCAGAAATCAACTGTCATGGTTCCGGCGCGGCGGTGCGTGAGATTTTGTCGTTGTTGTTAAACAATGGAGTGCGTATGGCAGGGCGCGGCGAATTTACCAAACGCGCATTTTTGAACGGGCGCATGGATTTATCACAGGCGGAAGCTGTGATGGACGTGATTCAGGCGGAAAGCAGCAGTGCGCTCACTTTGGCAGTGAATCAATTGGAAGGAAAATTGTCCGCGTGTCTGCGGCAGATGAGGGAAACCTTGCTGCACCAATATGCAACCGTACAGGCGGAAGCAGATTTTCCCGAGGAAGGACTCAGCGGTATTGATGAGTCAGCCATGTTGATGGAATTTCAAAAAGTATATAGTGAATTAAATCGGTTAAAAAGTAGCGCCCAAACAGGGCGTTTGGTGAAACAGGGAATTCAGACAGTACTGTGCGGTACGCCAAATGCAGGGAAATCTTCTTTACTCAATGCGCTGGTAGGGGAGAACCGCGCCATTGTCACAGAGGTACCGGGCACAACACGCGATTGTATTGAAGAATATGTGGAATTGGAAAATTGTACGCTGCGTTTATTGGATACCGCAGGAATTCGGGAGACAGACGATAAAGTGGAACAGATTGGCGTAGACCGTGCAAAGGAGTCTATGCAGCAGGCGGATTTGGTGCTCTTTGTAGCGGATTGTTCCAGACAGCCCTCTGCGGACGACCAAGCGATATGCCGCTCTGTTATGGACAAGCCGGTTATTTTAGTGTTGAACAAGCAGGATGTGACGCAGGGGAGCGAGGAAGCCTATCGGGCATTGCTGCCGGAAGCGCCGTTTGTGGCAGTATCGGCAAAAGAAAAGCAAGGAATGGAAGCATTATCCGCTGTGATTTGTGAATTATTCCAAATGGGAGCCGTACAAGATG
Organism: uncultured Clostridia bacterium; assembly: GCA_946555455.1. Lineage (GTDB taxonomy): Bacteria > Bacillota > Clostridia > RUG12999 > RUG12999 > JAAWTG01. The sequence continues at coordinate 12,079 of CAMNSU010000052.1, forward strand.
GACAACAGATGTTTCTGACGAACATGCGGCACGTGGAAGCAGTGGGACGTGCGGCGGCGGCGCTGGGCGAAGTGGTGCAGACAATGGAGTCCGGTATGCCGGTGGACATGGTGTTTGTGGATTTGCAGGACGCCATCTCCGCGCTAGGCGAAGTAACAGGGGAGACAGTGCAGGAGGAAGTTGTGGACAAGATTTTCTCGGAATTTTGCGTCGGAAAATGATATGTACTTTTTGACGCAAAAAGTTACTCAAAACTTTGTCCTGCGCGGAGAGCGTTGTTATTCCTGCCGGAGGGGATTGTTTCCCTTGCGGGGGGGGAGGAGTTATACCAGTCACTCACGTGACTGCTATGTACTTTTTGACGCCAAAAAGTACCAAAAACGCTGGGGCGTTCCGATTCGCCCCCAATTGTCGCTACGGATATTTACCCCTTGAAAATGTCCTCCGACTTTGTGCTTTGCACAAAGTCTCCCCCTCTTACTTTTCTTGGGGTAAATATCCTCCGCTCTTAGCCCCCGCTCATCCTCTTACTTTTTCTGAGACACACGCGTGCCACGGATATGATAACTGACCGAAACCGGACTACTTTTAAATTTGTAGTAATTGCGGACATGCGCCGCAATTACTACACCTCTCAGCCGCGAGCGTTTCAAAAGGAACGCTGCGAGAGCGGACGCGGCTGGCAGGGGGAATACCCAAGGGGGGACGGCATGACGGCGCGCAAAGCAAGCCGGAAGAAGTCCCCTCTTGGAAAAACTGGAGGTTTATAATATGGAACCGCTTATTTTGGGAATAGAATCTTCTTGTGATGAAACATCGGTTGCGCTTTTGCGCGGTAAGCAGGTGTTATCCAACATCATCTCTACGCAAATTAAAATTCATGAAGAATATGGCGGTGTAGTGCCGGAGATTGCGTCGCGTAAGCATATTGAAGCAATTGATATTGTGATGGAAGAAGCCTTAAAGGAGGCAGGTGTGACACTTGATGAAGTGGACGCGGTTGCAGTGACGGCGGGGCCCGGTCTGGTGGGCGCGCTGCTGGTCGGCGTGAGTTATGCCAAGGCGCTTGCCTATGCGCTGCATGTGTCGCTGATACCTGTCCACCACATTGAAGGGCATATTGCAGCGAACTACATTGCGTTTCCGGATTTAAAACCGCCGTTTGTCGCGCTGGTCGCTTCGGGCGGACACAGCCATATTGTCTATGCGAAGGCGGAAATGGAATTTGAAATTTTGGGGCAGACCATTGACGACGCGGCGGGGGAGGCGTTTGACAAAGTGGCGCGTGTGCTGGGCTTATCCTATCCGGGTGGTGTGAAGATTGACCATTTATCGAAGCAGGGAAACAAAGACGCATATCCACTGCCAAAGGCGAAAGTGCAGGGATACAATTTTAGTTTCAGCGGCGTGAAAACAGCAGTGATGAATTTACTGCACCATGCCGAGCAGGTAGGGGAGAGCGTAAACAAAGCGGATTTGGCGGCGTCTTTTCAGGAAAATGTCGTGCAGGTGCTGCGGGAACATACCATAGCGGCGGCGCGGGAAAGAAACGTGAAACAGATTTGTCTGGCGGGCGGCGTATCGGCAAACAGCCGCTTGCGGGAAGTGTTTGACGAAATGAAAGATGAGTTTTCCATCTACTATCCGCCTTTGCAGCTATGCACAGACAATGCGGCAATGATTGCTTGCGCAGGCGGTATTTTGCACCGGCAGAAAATAGTTGCGCCGCTGGATTTAAACGCGTATCCCTCTGTGAAATTGGGAGAAAGAATTCTATAAATATGTTTCACGTGAAACATATGGAAAGAAAAAAGCAAAAAATAGGAATGTTTCACGTGAAACATTCCTATTTTCTATTGAAAAACAGAATCAATCGTGCTATAATAAATAACATGAATGTATTTTGATTTTAAAACAACGGTCAGGGGAAGGGACAGGACATGAGTAAAGTAATAGCGATAGCAAATCAAAAGGGCGGCGTTGGCAAGACCACGACGGCAATCAACCTGTCTGCTGCCTTGGGGGAAAAAGGAAAAAGGGTGCTGCTGATTGACGCAGACCCGCAAGGCAATGCAACCAGTGGGCTTGGTATTGAGAAAGGGCAATTCGAAAAAAGCACCTATCATATGATGATAGGGGAGGAAGATATTCGCGGCTGTATTCTGGAAACAGCGTTTCAAAACTTGTCCATCTGTCCGTCCGGCGAGGAACTTGGTGGCGCAGAGGTGGAACTGGTATATTTGGAAAATCGGGAGTTTCGCATCAGGGACGCGATTTTTTCCATCAAGCAGGACTATGATTACATTTTGATTGACTGTCCGCCGTCGCTGGGGCTTATCACACTGAACTGTTTGACTGCGTCGGACAGCGTTCTGATTCCGCTGCAATGTGAATATTTTGCCTTAGAGGGCGTGTCGCAGTTGATAGCCAACGTGCGGCGCATTAAAAAAAGCTTGAATCCCTCCATTGAAATAGAGGGCGTACTGCTCACCATGCTGGACAGCCGTACCAATCTTGGGTTGCAGGTGGTGGAGGAAGTGAAAGGCGTGTTTGAAGATAAGGTCTATCGCACGATTATTCCGCGTAATGTGCGACTTAGTGAAGCGCCGAGTTTTGGACAGCCAATCCACATCTATGACAAAATTTCCAAAGGTGCGGAAAGTTATATGATGTTGGCAGATGAATTGATGGAACGAAATGGATAAAAGGGAGAGTTGAGGTATGAAAAAGGGCGGACTTGGAAAAAGTATCAAGGACGTAGGGCTTGATGTAGGACTCGGAATCGGTGCATTGATTCCGGAATCCGCAGAAAATGCGGATGAATTGGTTCGCACAGTGCGGTTGTCGCAAATAGAACCCAATCCGGAGCAGCCCCGTCATATTTTTGATGGGGACAAGCTGGAGGCGCTCGCGGAATCTATCCGGCAGCACGGCGTATTGCAGCCGATTGTGGTGAAGGAAAACGAAAATGGTTATTATATGATTATCGCCGGAGAACGGCGGTGGCGCGCAGCAAAAAAAGCGGGCTTGAAAGAAGCGCCGGTGATTGTGCGCGAGTTTGATGAAAAGACCATTGCAGAGGTTTCTTTGATTGAAAATTTGCAGCGCGAGGACTTGAATCCGCTGGAAGAAGCGCTGGGATACCGCAAGCTGATTGATGAATACAAGTTGACACAGGACGAAGTGAGCCGCATTGTGGGCAAAAGTCGCACCAATGTGACCAATATGCTGCGTATTTTGAATCTGTCGGACGAAGTGAAACGGCTGGTGGAACTGGGCGAATTGTCGGCAGGACACGCGCGGGCATTGCTGGGTATCACGGACGCAGTGCAGCAGGCGGAAGCCGCTATGATAGTGCTGGAAAAAGAACTGTCTGTGCGCCAGACAGAAAATTTGGTGCGCGGCTGGGCGGATAAAAAAGCAGAAAAAGAAAAACCAAAAAAGAATTTGGCTGCGCTGGAGTTGCAGGAAAAACTCAGCCAAAAGCTGGGTACCAAAGTGCGTATTCAGGAGGGCAAACAAAAAGGGAAAATTGAAATAGAATTCTATGACAAAGCAAGTTTAAATAAAATCATTGCTTTGCTGAACAAATAAAAAAATAATTTAGGCGGGGCTTTCAGGAAAGAAAACTTTGACTGTAAACGCGTGCAGATTTCCCCCTGCCGGTGTAAATTTAAAGGAAAAACAGAAAATAAAGGGAGGACAAAAGAATGCTGGATATCAAACGGATTCGGACAGATTATGAACATATTATAGAAGTGATGAAGGTGCGCGGAGAGAGCGTGGGCGACATTGGAAAGGTTGTGGAACTGGACAAGGAAAAACGCGCACTGCTCAGCGAGACAGAAGCGCTCAAAGCGAAACAAAATGAAGTCAGCCGCAAAATACCTGCACTAAAGAAAGCAGGCGAGGACGTTCAGCCTGTGTTTGAGGAAATGAAACAGATTTCCGAAAAAACAAAAGAAATCGACCAGAAAATCCGCGAGGTGGACGAGGAACTGCGCTATTTGATGATGTGCATTCCCAACATTCCGCATGAAAGCGTACCGGTGGGGGATTCAGACGAAGATAACGTGGAAATCCGCCGCGTGGGTGAACCGCGGCAGTTCCCCTATGAACCGTTGGCGCATTGGGACATTGGAGAAAACCTTGATATTTTAGATTTTGCGCGTGGCGTGAAAACCTCCGGCGCACGGTTTTCATTCTATAAAGGGCTGGGTGCGCGGCTGGAGCGCGCTGTGATTAACTTCTATATGGACAGCCACAGCGAAAACGGATATACCGAAGTGCTGCCGCCGTATCTGGTGCGCCGCGATTCCATGGAAGGAACCGGACAGCTTCCGAAATTTGAAGAGGACGCGTTCAAAACAGCGGGCGAAGAATATTTCTTGATTCCGACAGCGGAGGTTCCTGTCACCAACATGTATCGGGAAGAAATCTTGGACGGCAATAAACTGCCGCTGAAATATTGCGCATATTCCGCATGTTTCCGTGAGGAAGCCGGTTCGGCGGGACGCGACACCCGTGGACTGATTCGGCAGCACCAGTTTAATAAAGTGGAACTGGTGAAATTTGTGAAGCCGGAAACCTCCTATGAAGAACTGGAAAAATTAACCAACGACGCCGAGTTAATGCTGCAAAAACTGGGATTGCCCTACCGCGTGGTGAACATCTGCACAGGGGATTTGGGCTTTACGGCGGCGAAAAAATTTGACATTGAAGTGTGGATGCCGAGTTACGGACGCTACGTGGAAATTTCCTCCTGCTCCAACTTTGAAGATTTCCAGGCGCGCCGCGCGAATATCCGCTATAAAGATAACCCCAAGGACAAAGCACAGTTTGTGCACACGATTAACGGTTCCGGTCTGGCAATTGGGCGAACTGTGGCGGCGATTTTGGAAAACTACCAAAATCCGGACGGGTCTGTGACCGTACCGGAGGCGCTGCTGCCCTATATGCGCGTAGACCGTATCACGAAGGGATAAAGCAGGAGATTTCGCGTTTGAAGATTATGATACGCGAACATGAGCGTGAATGAAGTTTTTTGGAAACTGGTTAGAGATATAAATCTATAGAGAAAGAACAGTAAATTTTGTAAAAATATGAAAATTCCCTCTTGACGAAAGCAGGGGAAATATGGTATAATATTAAATATACTAAATTAGTATAAATTGGAAGTGATCGTATTGAAAATTACCCAGGAATGCGATTATGCCATTCGGATTGTGTTGATGTTGGCAAAACTGGGCAGCGGTAAACGGGTTGACGCCGCCAGCATTGCAGAGACGCAAAGTATTCCGCAGCGATTTACAGTAAAAATTTTGCGTAAGCTGGTGCAGAGCGGTTTGGTAACGTCTTTCAAAGGCGCCAAAGGCGGCTATCAGCTTGGAAAAAAAGCAGAAACCATCACGCTGAAGGACGTGATGTGGGTCATAGACGGTCCGGTGGAAATCAATAAATGTGTGAATGAGGAATATATCTGCGGACGCACGGAAAAACAGGATTGTCCCGTGCATTGTCAGCTCATACACATCAATGATATGATTGACAAAGAACTGGAAAAGATTGACTTTGCATATTTGGCAGAGCAGGAAAAAGATTCGGAATAGTGAAGTAATATAGGTAAAAGTGCGGAATGTGGCGAAAGCGGATAAAAGGATATGGTTGTTTGCCGAGAAACGAAAGGGAACTCCCCACAAATTCCCTGCGTAGTTTGGCGGAAGAACATAAAATTTGCTGCATTTGTCACAATTCCGCAGTTTACCTGTGATAAACATCATAAAAAGAAAAGGGGTATGACAAAATGAAATATGTATGTCCGGTATGTGGTTATGTATCTGAAAATGGGATTCCGGAAAAATGTCCGCAGTGCGGCGCGCCGGCGGAAAAATTCCGTCCGATGGACGCACAGCAGTCTTGGGCAGACGAACACGTTGTTGGTGTAGCGCAGGGTTCCAGCGATGACATCATGGAAGATTTGCGTGCAAACTTCAACGGAGAATGCACAGAAGTCGGTATGTATCTGGCAATGAGCCGCGTTGCAGACCGGGAAGGATATCCGGAAATTGCAGAAGCGTTCAAACGCTATGCATGGGAAGAAGCAGAACATGCTGCAAAATTTGCAGAACTGCTGGGTGAAGTGATCACCGATTCCACCAAGAAAAATCTGGAACTGCGTGCGGAAGCGGAAGGCGGCGCATGTGCAGGGAAAAAAGATTTGGCAACACGCGCGAAAGCAGCGAATCTGGACGCGATTCACGACACCGTTCATGAAATGGCAAAAGACGAAGCGCGTCATGGCGCAGGTTTCACAGGTCTGCTGAAACGGTATTTTGGCTAATTGTATTTGATACAAATACATATGCGCTGAAAGCGATTCAAAATAAGGCTTTTGAGACGGTAACAAGAACCACGGTTATCTTATTAGATAATCGTGGTTCTTTTCTATCATAAATAGATTTTATAAAAATTTTATATCGCATAGCAAATAGCACTGAATAATATCTATTCGCTAATTCTGTTTGTTTCCAAAATAAGATATAATATATGCAAAGCATATATTATATGAATGAAAAGTGCCTCCGTCTCGCCGCGCATAAAACGCGGTAACCGGCGGAGATGTACGAAATTATATCTTATTTTAATATGGGATGTGAACACATGGAAAAAGCGGAATTAGGTGCCGGAATACGGAAAGCGCGAACGGATAAAGGATATACACAAGAGGTTTTGGCGGAAAAGGCAGGTATAGGCGTAATGTATTTGGGTGAAATAGAACGCGGCGTAAAAATGCCAAGCCTGAAAACATTTATTGCGCTTGTGAATGCTTTAGATATTTCTGCTGATTATCTCCTTCGTAATGAATTGTGCTCCGGTAAACAATATGTGTTTGATGAGGTTAGGCATAAGAGAGACGAATATTATACGCTGTGCAGGGAAAATTTTTCGTAAATGCAGCGTCAAAGAACCGCTTTCCATACGCCCAGTATGCAAAGGAACCTTTTCCTTGCC
>CAMNSU010000053.1 GCA_946555455.1 uncultured Clostridia bacterium
TGCTGCGAGCAGTATCCTCCAGCAATTGTTCAATTCCGCGGACGTTGCAGTGGTGGGACGGTTTGCCGGCAGTCAGGCGTTAGCGGCAGTCGGCAGCAACGGCGCTATTATTAATTTGTTAGTCAACATATTTGTCGGACTATCGGTTGGCGCAAATGTGATGATTGCAAGGTTTCTCGGCGAAGGCAACACCTCACAGGTGCGCAAGGCTGTACATACAACCGTATTCGTGGCGCTGCTCAGCGGGCTGCTCATTATGATTCTGGGACTTATTATTACGCGACCTATTTTGCAACTTATCCAGGCGCCGCACGACATCATTGACCTCGCAACCATTTATCTCAGAATTTATTTTCTCGGAATGCCTTTTATGATGCTCTATAATTTTGGTTCGGCAATTCTCAGAAGCCGCGGCGATACCAAAACGCCGTTTATTTGCCTGCTGATATCCGGTGTTATTAACGTACTCCTGAATTTATTTTTTGTAATTGTGTGCAGGCTGAGCGTCGCAGGCGTTGGAATTGCCACCGTCATCTCAAACATCATCAGCGCCAGCCTGATTCTTTGGTTTTTGACACACGAAAAAGGCGCGCTTCGAGTCAATTTACGCCGTCTCAGAATTGATGTTGATATCCTAAAAAGCATTGCGAAAATTGGGCTTCCCGCCGGACTGCAAGGCGTTGTGTTTTCACTCTCCAACATCTGCGTGCAGTCCGCATTGAATACCCTTGGCTCTGATACTGTTGCAGGTTCTGCAGCAGCGTTGAATTTTGAATATTTCGTCTATTTTTTGCTCAATGCCTTCACGCAGGCATGTGTAACCTTCACCGGTCAAAACTACGGCGCGGGTGAATATGCCAGATGCAGACGCATCACGCAGCTTTGTTTGTTAATGGGATTTGCGTTTTCTACTGCTCTGAGTCTCACATTTTTCTTTGCAGGCAGAGGCGCGCTGCGGTTTTACACAACGGAAACCGCTGTGATTGAAATAGGACTTGTCCGCATGAAATATTGTCTCGTCATGCAATTTATCAGCGTCTTTATGGATGTACTCTCCGGCAGTATGCGCGGTCTGGGATATTCCCTGACGCCTGCATTGATTTCGTTTGCCGGTTCTTGCGCTTTCCGGCTGTTATGGGTCTATCTCGTGTTCCCGCTGGCGCCGTCGTTTGCTACGCTGATGTGGGTCTATCCCATCAGTTGGCTCATCTCGTCGGTCGCTTCTATCGTCGCCTATTTCATTATCAGGCGGCGTGTGGCGAATCAACAGCCCAATACCGTCAAGACACTCAGCGCATAACGTAATAATCCAATCAGAATATAAAATAACGCCGGAATGATGTATCAGCACGATGCTAATCTATCATTCCGGCGTTTTATTTATTGATATTTATTTGCAGAAATTGTTTATCTCAGCTAACTTTTCATAGATAGACTGAATAAATTCCTCTTTACTCTTGGTGTAAGCTGCTCGATTCTCTGCATAGTTTTCCGCTAGTTTTTGTTTCAACATTTCATATTGTTTGGCTTCCTCCAAATGCTGATTTAAGTAATCCCGAAACCCTACCAATTGATAAAATCCTTTTTCGTTCCTATCATAACAATGGATATGCTGTAAAGACAGCCCTTGCTCGCTGCGCAGCACAAAGAGATGATGCGATTCATTCCCCCCCTGCAACCCACGATACTCATACCCTTGCTGCACGAGCGCCGGGATATCCATAAGATGGATAGAATGCAGCTGCACGGCAATATCAAGAATGGGTTTGGCACAAATTGTTTTAATTGCGGTACTGCCAACGTGCTGAATATCTATCACATTCTGTTGCCAACAACGCTCCAGCCAGTTTTTTACTTGCTGAAATTCTTCTTCCCAAGCCACATTATGAGGAAGTAATCGGACTTGATACCTTGCAACGCCCTCCATCGCATTCACTTCTTTCATTTCATAACTAAACTTTATATACACGAAAAGCACTGCTATATTGTTCAAAAGCAATCATAGCAGTGCTAATTATAGTTTTCTATGTAATTACCGGTCAGATGACATCCAGGGCGGAATTTCAAACCCTTCTTCATCTTCCCCGATTTCGTCTGCTTGTCCAGCCGCCGAAGTATTGGTCGGTGTATAATCACGGCCTTTGTTGCTGAACTGCTGAATAAAGGTTCTATAATCTGTTGCTTTATTGTCCCGCGGTACGGCCGTTTGTTTTGCCGGCTGCTGCTGTGGCGGCGCCTGAACTGTTTCCTTCTTTACTACCTGCTGTCTGCCCATGCCAAACGGCGTAGACACTTCATGGTCAAATCCTGTAGCAATAATCGTGACAATCAGCTCATCATCCAGAGATTCATCAATGCCCAGTCCATAGATAAACGTGGAATCTTCATCAATGTCTTTCTGTACAATTTCTGCCACCGCATTGGCGTCAAACATACCAAAGTCGTTGCCGCCCACAATATAAAGCAGTACATATTTTGCCCCATTGATAGATGTTTCCAACAAGGGGTTGTCCACTGCCTGACGAACGGCTTCCTCCACTTTTTCTTCGCCTTTTCCATGACCAATCCCCATATGTGTCAGGCCTTGATCCTGCATAATTGTCTTAATGTCTGCAAAGTCCAGATTGATACATGCTGTATTTTTAATGACGTCTGAAATTCCCTGTACCACCTGACGCAGTACATCATCCGCCATTTTAAACGCTTCTGTCACAGTCGTCTTTTTATCTGCAATCATCAGCAAACGGTCATTGGGAATAATCACAATAGAATCCACATATTCTTTTAAAACGTCAATGCCTTCTTCCGCTGCTTTATAACGTGCGCGCCCTTCCACAGAAAACGGTTTTGTTACAACCGCAACGGTCAACATTCCCATTTCTTTGGCAATTTGCGCCACAACAGGCGCTGCGCCTGTTCCTGTTCCACCGCCCATACCGGCAGTGATGAACACCATATTAGCGCCCTGCAGTGCTGCCGCAATTTCTTCCCGACTTTCTTCCGCAGCCTTTTTTCCAATCTCCGGTTTTGCGCCGGCGCCCATACCACCTGTGATTTTTTCACCAAGCTGCAATTTTTTATTTGCCTTGGAACTCATCAACACCTGGTGGTCTGTATTCACCGCGATAAATTCAATATCTTCCAGCCCTACTTCAATCATTCGGTTTACTGCGTTATTTCCGCCTCCGCCGACACCGACGACCTTCATTTTTACAATATTATTTGAAACCACATCAACATCGATCATAGACTCGCCCTCCCTATACTCTATTTTATCATTATACAATACTTTCAAGGATAATACAATACAAAATTTTAAATTTTTTCCACCTTTTTAAATTTATTCAGCAAAAGTCTGCGCATAATCGCAAAATTGTTAAACATTCTTGTGCCGAAAACCAGTATTGCCGCCAGTCCCAAATCCACATCTAAGCGTTTTCCTAAGAATGTGAGTCCCGCTGCCAACAATGAATTTCCAAAAAATCCTGTTATGAATACTTTTAAACTAAAATTCTTTTGTGCAGATGCCGTAACCGCGCCAAACACCGAATCCAGCGCTGCCAAAATCGCAACTGCCACATATTTGGAATATTCCGGCGGAATGTGGAAATTCACAGTATATCCTGCAATAATGCCAATAATCAGTCCAATGATTGGATACATCGTCTAATTTCCTCCATTTCCTGTCTGCTTTACTTTTTGTGCATATTTAAAGGTAACAGCGCCTTTATACGCCGGAATCGCCACTTTATCGCTTATTTGGATATCCACAGATATACCGTAGCTTTTCAGCACTTCCACAATACCGTCTTTAATCAAAAGTCCTGCTTCCAATGTTTTGGAATCGCCAATCGCTTTGATAACAAACGGCGGGGCAATTCGTGTATTGTTTACCATTACCGTTGGCCCCACACATCGAATGGAACTGGTAGAAACCAGTCTCTCGTCGTTCAGCGATACCACCTCTGCGCCGGAAGCTAACAGTTCATTGATAATGGTTCGCAAATCGCCTTCATGAATGATAGAATTTTGTGCATCCTGGAGTGCGGTCTGTTCTCCTGTGGCGTCTTTTAAAGTCACAACCACGCCGGTTCCTTCCACTGCCGAAAGTCCCGCTAAGGTCTCCGCCATATTCACCTGTTCCATCAAAACCTGCGAAACATTTCCGTTTTCTTCCGAGATTTTTCTATATTGCTCCACTTCGTTTTTCATCTGCATGAGCTGACTATATAACTCTTCATTTTTCGTTTTTTCTTTTAATAAATCCTTCTGCAGTTCTTCTGCGCGTTTCACTTCCGTATTGCTGCTCGCATAGTTGATAGTCACGCTTTTAAGCTGCAACGAAACCACAAATCCCAATAAGAGACAAACCGCCGTCAAAGCAACTTGTCTGCCGATGTCCGTTTTTTTCATATTCGGCATAATCCTTTCCCAATCTATCTCAATCTGTTACCATCACTTGCTGCATTTTTTCAGACTCACTTTTCTATACGGCGCAGACTCACTTTTTCCTGTCTGTTTATGAAATATCATAAATCGCCTGTCCTGCAATTCTCAAATCTACCGTTCCGGGTACTTGTAAATTTATTTGCGGCAATACGCTGGAAAACATGGCAATTTTATATTCCAATTGGTCTTTAGAACCACATTTTGCAATCACTTGTCCTGATGTTTGCAGCATAATTTCCTGCAAATTCGTGGTATCCACCTTCGCAATAGTACTCGTAAGTCCGTTCGTCTGTATCGCATTTAAACAAGTAAGTACCGTTTTTAATCGTTCTTCCTCCGCCACCGCGATGATTTCTCCAATCACAAACGTCTTGACTCTTACGCCTTCCACCACCGGTATCGCTTCGTTTTTTTCCTGTGCCGTCGTAATAACCTTTCCTGTCCCATCGATTCCAATAAAACCGCCTGTGAATTTAATATAACCCACCATTGTGGTTTCTTTAACGACAATTTCCAGACGGTTTGGAAACTTTGTCTGCACAGCAGCGTCCGCAACATAGGCAATTTTACGAATCCGCTCCTCCACTGCCTGCTTGTCCACACGCAGAATGTGATTTCCCATTTCATCCTGCACTGCATTCATAATCGTTTCCCGCGGAATGTTTTTCAGTCCGCTAATATCAACCTTGGATAATCGAAACACCGGTAGACATAATAATACACCAGCGAGTAACATCATGATGAAAAGGAACTTTAAAATCGTAACACTTGTCCTTTTCTTTCGCCGGTGTTTCGGGGAGGACCCAGCATTTACTTTTCTGTTCATATCCGCTCTCCTACCCTGTCCAAATGACTTTTCCATGTTATAATATACACTTTTTACATTATAACATATTTATATGTTGCCGTCAATGATATTTCCATCTCATTTCTCCAACAAATTTTTCACGTTTTTTGTTTATTTTTCATGTACATTTTGGAAATTTCCAAAATGTGCATGAATTCCAACGTTTCCGAAGATTCCGGCGCACTCGTCTGAAACAAATTTTCAGCTACGTGTATAAAAAAAAAGAACATAGCAGTCTAACAGAAAACTATGTTCTTTTTTCATTTCAATTTATGCATTCAAAATGACTAACACCTATTTATTCTACCGTAACCGATTTTGCCAGATTTCGCGGTTTATCAACATCACAGCCCTTCCCCACAGCAATATAATAGCTGAGCAATTGCAATGGAAGAATTGCCAGCACCGGCGCAAATAATGGATTCACCTCCGGCAGATAAAACACATCGTCAAAAACACTTTCCGGAAATCCTTCTGTCAAAATTCCTAGTACATATGCCCCTCTGGTCACCACTTCTTTAACATTGCTTTCCATTTTGCCGCGCAGCCGTTCATTCGTGCTGACTGCAATCACGACCGTGCCTTCTTCTATTAAAGCAATAGGGCCATGTTTCAATTCTCCGCCGGCATAAGACTCCGAATGAATATACGATATTTCTTTTAATTTCAGTGAACCTTCCATCGCAACCGCATGATCCAGTCCCCGCCCAAGATAAAAAATATCATTTTCCTGCAAAAATTTGTCCGCCAGCGTATGCAGTGATTCTGCCGATTCCAGCACTTGCGCTGTCAACTCCGGCAGTTGCAGCATTTCCTGTTTCACCATTTCACATTCCGCTTCTGAAAGCGTCCCTTTATGCTCTGCCAAGAACAACGCTAATCCATAGAGCGCAATGAGCTGCGTCGTGTATGCTTTGGTAGACGCTACAGCAATTTCCGGTCCGGCATGGGTGTAAAACACATGGTCTGCTTCCCGCGCAATCGTGCTTCCCACAACGTTTGTCACCGCCAACACACGGCAGCCGCGCCGCTGCGCCAGACGAAGCGCCGCCAAGGTATCCGCCGTTTCGCCCGACTGGCTAATCACCACCAGCAAAGTATCTTTGTCAATAATCGGATGGCGGTAACGAAATTCCGATGCAATGTCTACATCCACCGGAATATTCGTCAGCCGTTCAATGACGTTTTTCCCTACCAGTCCTGCATGGTATGCCGTACCGCAGGCAACAATAAAAATCTCCCGAATATGCGCAATATCCTGATAGTCCACACCGTCAAACACCACCGGCTGTCCCGGTGCAACGCACCCACGCAATGTCTCACGGATTGCCTGTGGCTGTTCAAAAATCTCTTTTAACATGAAATGGTCGTAACCATCTTTTTCCGCCGCATTTTCATCAAACGTGACATGGTAAACACTGCGCTGTATCGGTTTCTTTTCCACATCATATAAGTTAACGTCGTTTGCCGTCACAACCGCAAACTCACCGTCCTCCAGCAAATAGACGTCCCGCGTTTCTTTCAGTACCGCCGGAATATCAGACGCGACAAAATTTTCATCTTGCCCCAGTCCCACAATCAGCGGACTGTCTTTGCGCGCCGCAACAATTTGTTCCGGATGCTGCACATGCATGACGCAAACCGCATAACTTCCTTTCATCTGCCGCGCCGCTTTTTGCACCGCCTCCAGCAACTCTCCCTGATAATAGAAATCTATCAAATGCGGTATCACTTCCGTATCCGTTTCAGACCGAAACCGATACCCTTTTTCCATCAAAAATGTTTTGAGTTCCTCGTGATTTTCGATAATACCGTTATGCACAACCGCAATGGTTCCCGCTTCGTTGCAATGCGGATGAGAATTTTCTACTGACGGCGCGCCATGCGTTGCCCAGCGCGTATGTCCGATTCCCACAGTTCCGCTTAGCTCCCCGTCACCGGTTGCCGCGCAAAGGTTCTCCAGACGTCCGACGGCGCGTTTGACCTGCAATGCGCCGCGCTGCAGCACAGCGATTCCCGCCGAGTCATATCCGCGATATTCCAGCTTTTTCAGCCCGTCCAATAATAATTCTTTTGCTTCTCTCTGCCCAATATAGCCTACAATTCCGCACATGTTTTATTCTTCCTTTCCGATTACGTTTTCCGCTCCTTTTCCAAAAAAGAGCGCAATAAGATAAGGCTGTCCTGCAAATTTGGGCACGACAAAAAAGCCGTCCCATTTCAGAAGTCTCATCACCTCTGTACGCCGCAGCCTGATTTACGTAACGATTCGGTTTTAACACCAGATTGATGTTGTGACACAAATCACTTTGTGCTTTTATCAATCGTTAACGGTAGTGCGATACCGTGGGGCACCCGCCGAAGATTCGATACTCCCCATCCTCGTCAACTCACGCGTCTGCATGAGTTCTGGCGCTTTTGAATACGTTTATACTCCTTTCTGAATCATTGCTGCCATGCAGGATGCCGAATCGTCTTTCGCCTGCAAAAAGAAATCCTTTTGCACAAACCCGCTTTACAACAAAACTCAATAATACCATCACTTGACAAAGGTAAATACGGTTTTTTCGGTGAAAATCCTGCAAATCATTGCGTCATCCTCATTCGCGGGCACTAGCCCTGCTCTTTCGTCTTCCTTATCCTTCACACGATTTTCGCCGGAAAAACTCCATAGGATCTGACCGAAAACAGAGGGGTAAAAATGAGGGGCTGGCAAGGCTGAGGACGCAGGCTTGCTTTTGCAAGCCAAGGACGAAAACGCAGTCAGCAGCCATTTTTATTTTGGTCAGACGTGTTTACTCTTGTCAAGTGATGGTACTCCCATTATATACAACAGTCTCCCAAAAGTCAACCATTTTTTCACAGCAAATTTTTTTGGCTTTCAAAAAATCTTCACCATTATCGCCAAACATGCCATATAAAAACGGAGCAGAAAGATTTTCTGCTCCGTTTGGCTCATTTACTTTTTCTCTGTTTTCATGCGGTAGATAACAACAATTGCCTGTTCCCGCAAGGCGTTTTCCTGCGGCGCAAACATGCCGCCGCCCACGCCGTTCATCAGTTCTGCACCAATCGCTTTTTGAATATAGGTTCTCGCCCAGTCGCTGCCTTCTGCTGCGTCTTGTATCCATGCGCCGGTATCGGGCGATACTGTAATTTCTCCATGTTCTTTCTCATAGGTCTCCACCAAAATTTTCGCCATTTCTTCTCTAGTGATAAGTCCATTCGGATTCGCGCCCGCACCATTGCCTTCTAAAATACCTTCTTTTTTGGCTGTTGCCATGTAGTCCGCATACCAATCGTCCGCCGACACATCGGCAAACTCTCCGTCATATTTTTGCATCTCCATGCCCAGCGCACGCACCAGCATCGTCACAAATTCAGCGCGCGTCGTTTGGTTCTGCAGTTCTAAATCGCCGGTAGCAGTTCCCTGTACAACACCTTCTTTGAGCATTTCACCGATTTCCGTTTTCGCCCAATGTCCGCTTAGTTGTTGTTCATAAGGGTCTGCCGGTTTGGGGATTCCGCTTGGTTCCGTTGTGGATGGCGGCGTTGCTTCTCCAACCACTTGTACCAACCCGCCGCCGGTTTTCACCGAACTACTTCCACCGCCGCCGGAGGAACCGCTGCCATTTGGCGTCACGCGAGGCGGATTGCTCGGCGTAGGCGTGGGCGTCGGTGTTGGTGTTACACTTGGGTCTTTGCCGCTATTACCGTCAAATGGCATTGTTTCAGCAAAATAAATGTCGCCTGTCGCGCCGTCTTGCTGAAAGCTAACATTTTCTCCATTCAGCTTCACACCAGCAATTTTTTTGCCGCCCGAATAAAGCTGCAGCCCCTCCAATGGAATGGTTTTAGAGGAATTTATCTCAATATTATTCGCTGTATATTTCACACTAATATCTTGCAGCGCCGTTTTACTGCGCAGCAATTTTTGACCATTTTTTTCGTTCACGGCATTGGTGCCGCCGCGCAAAATCACTCTGGTATAGTATCCGTTTTCCTGCTCCACATATGTCAATATTCCATCGGTTGCATAGTCGCCCACAGCCCGCTGTTTCTGCTGCGCTTTGTCCAGCAATATGTAATAAGTCCCCTCTGTTTTTGTGCTGGTCGCATCGTCATCGAACGTCAAACGAAACGCATTTGCCGCGTTTTGCGCGATATCCAATGGTATGTTTTGCGCAGCGCTTTCCAGTTTTTGTCCGGCTTTCATTGGCAGCAACAATGTACTGAACGTAGTATCGCCCGCCTGATTTTTCACATAAGTCGCATATTTGGCAGGTGTTGCATTACCGGTGCCATAGGAAAACCAGCCGTCTAACAGATTCTTTTCCATGCCGTCGTCCTGCCATACCGGAATCACCTGAATGTTTGCACCACCGGCAAAATTCGTTTGTACGATACCGGTCTGCGCATCAAGCGTCGGGTTTGCATCCGGCAGAAAATGCCAGCCTTGGGAATATTTATTCACTTTGGTGTCCTGCTCGCTCTGCGGTTTCAAATAGTCTGTCACAATTGCATAGCCGGGCCGGATAAATAAAATGGAACGGTCATAGTCCACATCCGCATATTTCACATCGCCAATCGACAAATCCTTATAGTTCGGGCTGTTTAAATAAAGATAATCATAACCGCCATTGAGTTCTGAATCAACGATACTGCCTCGTTTACCGCTGTTTTGTTTTGGGAACCGCAGCGTTTCCCCACTTGGTCCCGTCACCTCATTGCTGAAGTTCCATGTATTTGCTCTTGCTGAAACATCGTTAATTTCCACTGTATTATGTGCACGGTTTGAATTGAGCCATGCACGGTGGGGATTATCTTTGTCATAGTTCATATATTTGGGGTCAACCAGCAAATATTGTCCATAGGCAAACATATTCAATGCCATGTCGTCATGATGACCGTGGTTTTTCACACCACCGTCCGCATTGGTTTGGATATAGGTGTCGTCCGCGCTCCAACCGGAACGCAGAATCGCTTTGACGCCAACCGGATACAAAATGGAGGTATATTCCGGCGCTTTTCCGTCTTTTCCACCGCTGACCGCCCATCTCAAAAATGGGTCGGATACAGCGTTATTCAACCCAAGCAGCCGCGGAATAAAGCTGTCATGATAGGACGCGGCGTTTCCCTGCTGAAAATCCACAAAATTGGGACCTGTCGCATTGAGTACATAGTGCGCCAATCCAATCAGCAGTTCTCCGAGTGCGCTCGGCAACTGAAAATCCGTCCAACCCGCTTCGTCTGCCAAACCTTTCATGTCCATTGCTTTCTCAATAATTTCTACGGTATATTCAACAGAGCATTCCGAACAGCTTCCGTCCTCAAATGACGTTTCTCCCGCCATGGCAACATAGCGGTAACCGGCAACCTCAATCCAGCCGCCTCTGCCGCCGATTTCCGGCGTAGCGCCATCTTGTAGCGGCGCTGCCGCGTCATAAAATTCCGGAAAGTTAATTGCCAGATTGCTCAGTCCGCCCGTTTCATAGGAGCCCCAGTTTGTAGTCAGCGACTGCGTATTCCAAAGCCTGATGAGTTCACCGCCCATTTGCCATGCAAATTTCAATAGCGGCGTGAATACCTCTTGGGTCATAAACTCACTGTCGGCATAATATGCCAAGTCAAGCGGCAGTTCCTTTGCACGAACGCCGACATCCAAATTTTTCCGGTAACCTTCCAAGTTGCCCTTTTTACGATAATAATCCAGCCATGTCCGTAGTCCGTGATATGCATATGCCTCATTTTTGGTGTAGCGATAACGCATACGAATGGCGCGGGCATAATTTTCAAACCGGTTCATTTCCTCTTCAAACCGGTAACCTGCTCCACTCGGTTGTTCCCACTTCGGGCCGGATTCACCGTCAAAGGAAAAAATCAAATGTTCCAACCCGTCCCAGTTTACGGTTGCTTCGTCCCATACGGCCGCATTGGTATAAAACAGTACAACGTCCTTGTTTCCCTCCGGTTTGGTGTTATGCCCATAGAGATAGAGCCGCGCCTCTGTGATGTCGTCGCCCGCTACCAAGCCGGTGAAATCAATCTTAATATACATTCGTTTCGTGTCGGAATTTACCGGCTGCGCTTCTCCGATTGCCGCTTCCTGCACGGAAATAGTTGGTTGTCCCTGATAGTTTTCCTTTTTATTGGAACCCGCCGAAATCATCACGTCCTGCGTGGGATAGAATGTCTTTTTCACGCCGTTTACCGTTGCTTCCACATACGGTCTTACATTCTCATTTTCTGTATCCATGCTGTGAAAAACCGCCTGATAACCGTCTTTTTTCAGCGCCACTGCGATAAAACAATGCTCTTTATTCACGCTGCTTGCTGCACTCTGCGCTATCTCCACAACGTTTGCCGAAACCCAATTATCCTCTTTGGGTACGCTGACAATATCCTGCGGCATGAATCCTGTTGCCTGATTGAAAAACATGTTGTCAAATTGCAGCACCGACTGAAGATCCACTCTGCGGTCTGCTGACTCCTGAAGCACGCGGGGCTGGTTCCTGAATTTATTTTTATAATATTCACATACAAATTCCTTTGCAAGTTCATAGTCACCGTCTTTGACTGCTTCCTCTGCACCTGCAAGCAGTTTGCTTCCGCCATAGGAATAATCAATCTGTGGTCTTTTCACCCACTTCGTACCGTCCCATTCGCCAAAGAAACTTTTGTCTGAAATCCAGTTTGGGTCAGAATAGTCAAATTCTTGATATTGTTCCATAGATTCGTGCCAGTAGCCACCAGCTGCCGGTTTTAAAGCGCCTTCCGAAACATTGACCGCCTCACGCGCCTCCTGCGCGGCAAGTTCCATATCAATATCTGCATCAAGCGCTTGGGGCTCTGCCGCTGCATTTTGCTGCGGCACTAATTCCTCCAGCAACTTCGCCATTTGTTCCCTTGCTTCACGATTTTCCTGCGATTCTATCATACCTTCCGGCTGCTGCAGCAGTTCTCCTTCTGCCCAAACAGGCAGACAGGAGACTACCATTGCAGCTGATAAGATTAGGGAAATTAGCTTTTTACTTTTCATTTTTAATCCCTCCTGATATGCAAATGATTTTCGCCGCTTGTTCTCTGGTTAAGTTATCTTGGGGATTAAATCTACCATTTTCATCGCCGCTGATGACGCCGGCGCACACCAGCGAGTCAACCGCTTCTTTTGCATAACCGCTGATAATTTCATCATCAGTAAAACGTTTTGCCTCCCCGGTCTGCGTCAAGCTTCTTCCGGTCGCCTCCAGCGCACGCTGTACCATCACTGCCATGTCTTGTCTGGTAATAGTCTGTCCAACACCAAATGTACCGCAGCCAATCCCGTCGACAATCCCCAGCTTTGCAGCCGTTGCAACATATGGGGTATACCATTCATTTTCTTTCACATCGCCAAAAATGACTGCTGTTTCTGTCGGCTCAATTTCCAGTGTCCCAAGCAGCATTTTCACAAATTCTTCACGCGTCACACTTTCCGTCGGATAAAACGCGCCGTTATATCCACCAACAATGCCTTTCCCCGCCAACTCTTCCACATATTCATAGCACCAGCTTCCTATTTGTACGTCTCGGAATGTGCCGTTCTGCGGTACAGGCGTCGGTGTTGGTACAACTGAACCTTGCCCCGGCAGAACATTGACCAGTCCACCGCCGCTGCTGAGTGCGCCGCCTTTGCCTGCATTGCCTATGCTGTTTTTGTCCGGATACCGGTTGCCGCTGCTGCCACCATTTCCGCCACCGCCACCGTTACCGCCGGAACCGGTCGCTTTTTTCGGAAACGCCTGTTGCTGTGAATAAGAACCGCTGCTAACGGTTGCCGTCAATGTAAACTGCGTATCTTCTTTCGGTTTCGTAAACGTCTTTCCGTCATTGGAAAGCACCGCTGTGTTGGAGGATTCCCACTGAACCATGGAACCAAATTTTCCTGTCGTCGGCAAATCCAGCGCGCCGGAAACAACAGTTCCTTTGTGCAGTGTTTTCAGCCATTCTATATCCGCTTTCACGCGGTTTTCCTCCGTTGGTTCATAATATCCTTCTATTTCATAAAGCCCTGTATAGCCGGCGTCTTGCGATGTCACGCGATAACGAATATATTTCGTCTCAATCGGCTCAAAATCAATCACTTTATCATCGCCAACTGTGATTCCCTCCGCAACCGTCCGCCAACTTGAGCCATTGTTCGATACCTCTATCACAAACCCTTTCACCAAATAACCCGCGCCCGCTTCCTTTTCGTGCAAAACAACGCGTGAAAGCTGCGTTGGCTGTGCAAGCGCAATTTGCAGACTTGCATTTTCCATAAGCGCTGTCCATGCTGTGCCCAGTTGTCCGTCATTGGCATTGCCCTGTGAAGCGCTGCCGGAACTTGCCGTCGCCTTTCCTGCCGTAAAAATGTTATCACTGGGATCACCAATATTTTGTGCAGATTCTCGTTTGACAACAATAGGAATCTCCGCTTCCATTGTTTCATCACCATTTCGCAGCGTTGCTGTCAGCGTCACCTGCTTATCCGCGCTGCTGCGCGTCACCGCGCCGGTTTCAGAAGAAACAGCCGTCTCGTCGGAAGATGTCCACGAAACCAGTTCCGTTCCCAGATAGAACGGTACATGCGCCAAATCCAAATCCTCCACCACTGCCCGCTGCCGGTTGGCGTTTGACCCTTTGATGTTGTCAAACGTCAAAAAATTTGCTTTGTCCAATTCTAGTCTGGTTTTCGCTCTGTTGTCGCTTTCCACTGCCAGACCGATATCGTCAACATAGGTCGTACACGCTGCTGCCCGTCCCGGTCCAAGTGACATTCGGACAGCGCCGATGTCTTTCGCATCTGCATAGATATATTTATCTACTAGCAATATAGACTTCGCGCTTGCCTTATCACTTTTGGCATCATAATCTATGTATATCTGTAATCTGCGCGTTTCCGTGTCGATATAAAACCGCAGTACATGCGTTAAATCTTCTCTGGAAACCATACCATATTGTTCATAGACCATATCATCAGAAACAAATCCTTCTCCGGTCTGTATAAACTCAAAATCTTTCACACCTTCAGCGCTGTTGGAACAACCTACTGTTAAAAATCCGTGGTCAAACGAATACCTTGGGTCTTTTACTTTATTATTCCAGTCGTTCACTCTGACAATACATGCAGTACCACCTTCTGAATCCAGCACTTCTAATGAATATTCGCGGACACCACCGCCCAGTTTATAGGGTACTTCCAAAAATACTTTTCCTGTTGCGCCGAATTTGTTACCGTCTTTTTTTGTGACAAAATTTCGGGTACAATAAAGAATATCCGCTTTTGATTTATGTTTAATGGTTGCCATTCCAATACCGCTCCAAGAATGGATTGATGTTCCCGTACCCACACTAAATGTACCGCATTCATCATCCAATGTCCACCCGTTTAAATCCGCAGTTCCGTTATCGAAAGTCTCACGGTCAAGATATAAATAGTTTGCTTTAGCGGCAGGTATCAGCCATAGATTGAATGTTTTCGTCTGCTGAATCCCCCTATTACTAATATTCGCTGTCAATTTTACGTTTCTGTAGTGTCCACCGCTTTTTGCCGTTTGTCCCTGCTTTTTACTGTTTCTGTTCCAAACAATTTCTCCGTCCGGAAGATGAACTGTTCCGTCTGTTTCAATTAACGTCTCGTCCGAACTGCTCCAAGTCACAACGCTGCCGTCTGGCAATTCCGCCGGCAGTGTTAGATTTTTGGTAATCGCACTTGCGATATCGTCCGTCAAATCCGACAGTTTTAAACTTTCAATCAGACCACTGTTTGTTTTCCAAATCTTAAAACTATAGACGCGTCCATATTCTCCCACAGCAGGGTCGCCCTGCACTTCCACTTTCAGTTGATTCATGGAATCAACCTTCGCGCCGCGTGTATAGTATTTTGTGCTGTCCGTTATCTGCCGGTCTTTACAAAACATGATAGAACAATCCGCTGTATCATAGATGATACCAAGTTTTGTCCGTGTCCCCTGCGCATATGCCGGCGGATTTTTTCCAAGCCATCCGCCCGCTGCGCCTTCTACCGCAGATGCCGCAAAATCAATTTTGCTTGATTGCAGTGATGCGTTGAGCAAAATGCCTTTTTCTCCCAGCCAACTGATATAAAACTTTCCACTGCCGGTAACATTTGTCTGGAAATCCAATTCCATATAATAAGTTCCGTCGCTGATTGCCTTGTCCTCCGGCATATCCGCTAAAATCCATGCGGAACTCCAAGCGCCGGCTCCTGCGGCAGTTTTCTCCGCCGCCAGTCCGCCGTCATCTGTTTTATTGGTAAAGGTTTCGTTTGTTCCAAGGGTATATTGGTCGCTTTCCAGACTATCAAATGTGATGTCGTTCCACATCTCCCAGCCTTCCACCTCACCCTCGCTAACCGCTATTTCTTCTTGCTTTATATCCACTGCCTCAAGTGCGCCTTCCTCCGGCAGCGCTGCATCATCTAACATATCTACTTCTTCCGTGTTTATTAGCGTCTCTCCCTCCGGCAGTTCTTCCGCTGCCACCGGCAAAACAAGCCACACACTCAACGTCATACAAAGCGCTATCGCCATGCTTAAAATCCGTTTCATCTTTTTTCTCTCCTTTCACTTCATTCAAGCTCTCTATCCTGTCTCTGGTGCTATCCTTTTCGTGCCAATGCATTACTTAGCGCACAATCACCACTACCCGAACATTCCGGTGTGGTCTCACGACAAACACCTTGTCTGACGTTGCCGCGCTGCCCGTATAGGGACGAATATCCTCCAGCCCGCCGGTTTTTACTGTTTTCGCCGCGCTGTCATAAATATAAATACTTGGCAGTGTTCTTGCCGGAATGAGCACATCCTCCGTCTTTTCATTTTCTATCATTAGTTTTACTGTATGTACCGTCCGGTTGTTTGCCACGTCCACGTCGTTAAACGACAACTCTTTCACGTATCCAAACAATGTCTCTTCATCGCTGTCCTTATTCTCCTGCATATTTTCATCATCTGTTTTCAAACTTTTGATGATACGCGCATTGTCCATCAGTCCGTTGTTGTTTTTGGAGAACCAAATCAAATCACCGCGTTTGAGCCGTGTAATGGTGTCGTTCTTTCCCTGCACAATGTTGTTCGACATCAGCGTTATCAATTCACCATCATATAATATCTCCGTCCGGTAAACAGTTTCCCCTGTCTCGTCCGTCACCTGCGTAGAACCGGATACCAAACCGATTTTGCTTGTCAGCGGCACAATGTTTAAAATATCATCCGCTTTCATTTGGTCTGAAATGACCAAAAATTTCACTGCCTTGCTGTTTTCATCATATTCATAGCCCTGCGCATAATATTGTCTGTTAGCGTCCTTATTATCAATCCTCAGTTGCACCATATAGTCCTCGTCTGATGCGTCCGGATTCGTTGGTACGCAAACTACCTTCGTGTTGTTGTCAATCCGAAATCCGCCATATGCCACATATCCGCCAAACACTTTGTCTTTCGCATTATATTTAATTTGTATGCCGCTTTGTCCGCCGCGGCGTTCCGGGTCATCAATGGTTTTGAGTTTTCCTGTGCTGTCAAGCTGATATTTCACCGGCCCGCTGCCAAAGTCAGCCATGAATTTTTCCGCACTCATGCTCACACCGTTATAACTCACTTTTCCATTCAAATCAACCACTTTCATGCCGGCATTTTGGCAAACCAATACCGGAATCACATTTTTGTCATCTTTATTTTCGTTTTCTTCCTCTTCATTGCGAATCACCGCGCTGTCAATAATTTTCGCCTGCACATTGCCGAATCCGCCCGCTTGACCCATCTCCTGTATGTATCCATATAAAGTCGTTCCGTCCTCCATGCCTTCGTCCGTTGCATAAACGACTCTATTTTCATGGTTCAAGTATACCGCGCGCACATCACCTATGCGCAATTTGCTTTCTACCGCGCTGTTTGCAAATTCATAGTAGGTGTCGTCAATATAAACGCCTTCTTCCGAACGCAATTCCCGAATACTTCCCTGCACCTTTTTATTCGATACAATCAGTTTGAGTTCTTTTCCGTCTTCACTGCTGAAAACAGAAACAACGTCATTCGCTTTGATATCGGCATATTTCATTGTTTCTCCTGCTGCGTTTTCAATCGTGAAATGCTGGTCGTCGTCTTCTTCATCCAGCGTTAAAAAGTTTCTTCCATTTAAGTTAAACTCATTTTTAAAATATAAGTTTCCATTACTATATGCCTTATCGACAACAACGCTGACATAGGTATTTACAAAAATGTAGTCATATACTTCATCACCATTGTTGTCCACTGCATAAATACTGGTGCTGTTATCATTGATATAGCCTGCGTCAAAAACCGGTACCACGCGGTTATTATACAAATATACTGCGTCCTGCGCTACCGAAATATATTCTTTTCTGCCCTCGCGTTCATATTCCATTCTGGAACCGCTGTAATTCATGTATTCATCTGCTGCGATTGTCACAACATTGTTCTTTTTCGTTGGTGCAACATTGACAATTTCCCAGCGGTTTTCTGCTTCGTTCTCATAGCAATATATCTGCACTTCTTGTCCTATGTAATCCGCTGCATCGGTTTTACCGACCGCAAATATCATGCCGTCAATTTCCACTTCATCGTCACGCAATCCCGTAATTTCATTTGCCAACCACGTTTCATGATTCGTTGTCACAACACCTTTTATCATGACCATATCATTCTTGTCTGTCAACAGACTGCGGAACGTGTCGTCCGATTCCTCATAAACCACTCTGCCATTGCTTGTGGCTTCCTGCAAAAGTTCCACGTCCAGCGCATTATACAGCAGCGTCATTACATCGCCGCGGACAGCAGGAGCGCTGTAGCTTGCTGTAATGTCTTTCAGCAATTGCTGTTCTGTTGCCACCATGATATATCCATTTGGATATCCACCCTTTTGCTGCGCCACTACATCATATCCCAGCGCTTTCACAACTGTTTTAATAGCGTCCTGCAATAACACCTTGTCCTCCGGTCCAAAGTTCCCATCGGGGTATCCTTCAAACATGCCAATACTTGCCGCGAAATTGATGGTACTCTTTGCCCAATGTCCTTCCGGAATGTCGCTGAACAGTTTGCTGCCACTGTTCATTTCACTGATTTCAGCATATCCCCGCAGGTTTATCATCATTTTGGCAAACTCTGCTCGTGTAATTTCTTCATTTAACAATAAATTCCCCTGCTCATCTCCTGTCACAATACCAAGCGATGTAATGTCAAAGACCACTTTGTCTGATACTGCAAACGCTGACATGCTCCCTAAGACCATGCAAATAGCAATCGCCGCTGTTAAAAGCTTTTTCATTCTAATCCCTCTTTCTTTTTTTGATGATGTAAGTTCGCTACATTTTCTGCATATGGCTTTCTTTGTGTACAAAATGTATGCATTTTGTTCCGTCCCTGTTTGACAATACTATCCCCTTTCTTCCGGTTCATTTAAATGGTTTTGTTGTTTAAAAATACATGTATCAGCTTTGTCATAATTATACAATGTGCCTAAAGAAAAGGAAAGACACAAAATATACAAACAGTGTTACATTATACCAAATTAGCTCTTGAAACAAAAAATACGCTTTGTATAAAAAAGCGCACTCTCTATAAAATCTACTTTTCCTTA
>CAMNSU010000054.1 GCA_946555455.1 uncultured Clostridia bacterium
TAGTTCGCTATTATACTGCAAGCTCGTCATCAGGTTTTCACTCATTTGATAGCTGCCCTTGGATTTTTCCATCTCGTTCCAGCGAGCGGAGGTTCTCGTAAAGCCATAACCGGCATTTCTAACCAATTCCGCCATTCCCATAACCTCTTGCACGTCATAGCCGTTCCATTCATAATGCACATTAGCGCCAAATCGTTCATTCACCTTGTCTGCCTTGCGGGAATAGGAAAAATCAATGGTTTCCTTCTGCGACACTGCGCCGCCCGTCACTTCAATCTCAAGATAATACACGCCGTATTTCAGCGTCGAAAGGATAAGCGTCTCTTTTTCCGTGCCTACGGTAGAAGTTTTGGTGAACACGGTATTCCTGTCAAAATCCAGCGCCCGATAGGTAACATTTTCGCCGCCGAAGCCCGCTGTTTCACTTTGAAAAGAAACATCAAATGAAATCGTGTCACCTTCAAAAAAGATGTTGCCCGTCCTGCCCGACTCCGCCGTGATTTTGTACGGCGATTTCATCGCCGACTTTGTCACACGGATTTCCGATATTGTCACCGACCATGGCGAAGCGTCCATAATGCCGTTTTCATCAACGCTTTTTCCTGTTCCGTCCGTGATAATCTGGAAATCGTCCGTATTGATACCGTTTGCAAACCGCGCGTCATACAAAACAAACGTGTGCGTCAGCCAATTGTTCGTTCTGGTGAGCGGACAGAACTCCGCCTTGCGTTTTCCGCCCTGTGCGTCATAGTAAACAGAAAACCCGCCGTAGCTGTCGTCCAGATATTCCACCGTCACTTCTACAGTGTCCTCGCTCTTTAAATCATACATAAAATCATTGTCCAGTTTGCATCTGACATAAGACGCGCCGGCATTTTTCGGATTCAGCACCCAGCCGGTTTTCCCGCCGCTTTCTTTCAATTGTACGTTTGTGCCAAGCTGCATTCCCACCTGCATACCGCTGGTAGTCGGTTCAGCGGCGGAGAGCAGCGCCGTAGCGCTGTCTCCCGCTGCATGAACACTCGGAAGGACGGAAACTATCATTGTAACCAGCAATACATATACTATTTTTTTCATCTTCATCATCTCGTCTCCCTTACATAGCTGCATAGAGACTATTTCACAATCTCCGCGCTGACAAACGGTTTCATATCTGTTAAGTTGTCAAACACAAATACTTTCACCGCGTCCGCGCCGACACATGCCGCTGCGTCCTCCGCCGTCAGCGTGATGGCGCCAACGCGCGGCGCACCGTCCTCCGGTGCATATTCCAGCGCCGTCGCATAGACAAGGGTATTGTTTTTGTGCGCTACCAGCGTCACAAACGCGCCTGTTTTTTCTGTTGTTGTATTGACAGCCGTAATCTCGGCGGTAAGCGTGCCGCCTGCTGTAATGTCGGCAATGGATTCTACCGCAGTACCGTTACATTTGATGACCGGTTTTCCATAGACAATCTCACCGCTGTCCGTGGTGAAAGAATATCTCGCGCCTTTTGCAATCGGTTTGCCGTCCGCGCTGGTGCTGTCCGCTCCAATCACAACGGCGTAATCCGTATTCGGCGACAGGCAGTTTGCAAACGTCACAACCGCCTTTGTTTTTGCTTCGTTCAGCGCAACACTGTAGTCCGCCTCGTTTAGTCCTTCCACCGTGATGTTTGCGTCGCCCATCTCTTGGGAAAACTCTACTTCCGCGCTTGTCAAGCCGGCAGACAGCTTGCGGCTGTATCCATATGTCGCGCCGTCATATTTTTTGAATTTCACTTCATTGACCATCGCAGGCACCGGTCGTGTTTTCGTTACCTTAATATTGTCCATATAAAACCGGTCCGGTCTGTGTATTTGCCCATCCCACGCTGCGCCTACGCCTGCCCCTTTGATTCTTGCAAAAACAAACGCATCATATTCCACCTGCGTTTTGCTTCCCGGCAGATAGTTCACGCTGTCTACCATTTTTCCGTCATAGTAGATATCGTACTTTTTGCTGTCTAAATCTATTACAAATTTATAGCGATGTGTGGTGCCGTTGTTAATGACCGAGTTGCCGCCAACGCCATTAATAAGCCCTGTTTTCCAGTCGCTGCCCATTCCTCCCCATGTACGTGATGCATTATCCTCTCTTGCACGTACAAAGGATTTCTGATTAGCAGCCCAATAGGTTACGCCTGCATATAAATCCGCCGGCGCCCACCTGGTATCATAATTATAACTCATGTCGGCATTCTGGTTGCCTGAAAGTCCGAAAGCATAATCTATCACGATATTTACTGCCGGGTCGGCAGAAACAGATGCATCAAACTCTACAGTAAGAATTCCGTCGGATACTGTCTGCCCCTCTGCAAAAGGAATTTCTATCGAAGCTCCTGTTCCTGCCCACTGAAATTTGCTTTCAGGAGACTCAAACTGCATCATTTTTCCGCCTTTTCCGTCCGCCGCTTCCGATATATATTCATAAAGCTGAGCCTTTTCTTCTGTATATGTAGCAAGTCTGGCGTTATCCCCCTTCACAGTTGTTGCAAGAAAATTCATATCCCCTGCCGTGCTTGTCGCCTCGTCTGTCGGGAAGGTGTAGTCATCAAAATTCATATCCACCAAAACCGTCTCTTGTTGTTCTATCGGAATCGTAAACAAAAAGATGGTTCCCGCCGGAAGGGAAGCGTTTTTGTTAAACGCCGAAGTTATCATGGCATTGATAGATAATTCATAGGTTTCACCGGCTTCAAATGCGTCCGCAAATGTCAGGCGCAGCGTGCTGCCGCCGCTGATTTTTTCAATACTCGTCGGATGTACGCCGTCCGTTGCTCCTACAGCGTTCAGCGAAAATTCGTTTGTATTAAAATCCGTTGCTTCCCCTGAAATGATGTCGCTGAATTTCACGTCAACATAGTTTTCGCCCTTCTCATTTATAGACGCGGACATAACGCTGGCTCCGCCCATTCGTTCCACCAACACATCGTCGATACAAATTTTCGAGTTCGTTTGTTTCATTCCCGAAAACTGTATGACAGGATAAAAATAGTTGAATTTATATGCCGTTTTCACAGGAACCGCCGAGTTATCTTTGTAGGTCGCTTTCAAAACGCCGTCTAAATAGTGGCTGACTTCCTGTGTGTCATAGTCCACAATCGTTGTCACCGTGTAGGGTGTGTCAAATTCAATCGTTTCCGTATAATCATTGTGCCTTGCTACAACAGTTTTTTCCGCGAATCCGATAATCGGTTTTGCGCCCACTTGCAATTCTACCGACGATAAACACGCCTGCTCTTTCGTCCCGTTCGGGTCGTTCCAGCCTGCCGCTGAAATAACCTCCAGATAGTAAAAATATTTTTCACCTTCTTGCAGCGTTCCGCCTTCTTCCGGAATATACACTTTATACTCAAATTTCATTTTGCCTGTATTGAGTTCCATATTCTCGCCATAGCCCCAAATGTTACCGCCTTCACTGATACTCCAAAAATTTCCTTTGGCGACAGTGTTATTCAGTTCCGCTGGATAATAAAGCATGGTCGTATTATTAAAAGTGCCCGGCAGGAAAAGATTTCGGTTCCAGCCGCCACCGTTTGCCGCCTTTGCAGAATCAACTGTGGTATACCCTTCCATATCGTCCTGAAAAAGGATTCCAACCTCCGGCAGGGGCGCTTGCGCCACTTCCCATTTCGCAAAAGCCGAGGACATGTTCATGAGTAAAACCGCGAAAAGCAAAACCGCAGTTATTTTCTTTTTCATAGTATCGTCACCTTTCTCCGCTCATTTTCAACTTTACTGACAGCAGCCTGTCATTGTTAAGATATCAAATCCAACTCTACCGTAATCGACATGTTTCCGTCCGACCACGTCACGGTCATAATGCGTGTGCCGTCTGTCGCCTTTTTGCTGAACTGCGTCGCCTCGTCCAGCAGATAAATCTGGTTTTGGAAACGCATATCCATTAACTTCACATATGCCACGCATTCTTCACGCGTAACGTCTTTGAGCGTCAGCGTTGCACTGTTTTTATCAGCATGTTTATCAACCTCTGTTCCGAAATCAACCTGCGGCGCAAAGCTGAGCAAATCCTTTTCCTCGTCCTTCGGTTTGTTGTTATCATCAGGCTGCCCGCCCGTTTCCGGTTTCAACTTTTCATACATACGCACCGCCAGCGCAAGCGACTGTTCCCGCGTGGAATTTGCATAGAGCGCTGCTTCCTGCTCCGGCGTCACGTTTTGCGGCGCGAATTTATTGCCGCCGATTCCGTTGATAATGCCTTTTGCATACATGAAATATACGCTTTCCCGCGCCCAATCTGAAATGTCGGCGTCGTCTGCAAATTTTTCTATGCTGCCTGTGGTTAAATCCGCGTTTTCCTGCGTCATGGAATAGATTCTGGTCAGCATAGTCGCCGCCTGTTCTCTGGAAAGCAGTTCTTCTGGACTGAACGTTGTTTCGCTCGTCCCTGTGGTGATTCCGGCGTGATACGCCTGAATCACCTCTGCATTATCCGTATCGGTGAACGGATTTTCCGTGTTTTCGATTGGCGCGCCACCAAACGCTTTATATAGTTTCATGCTCAACGCGGCGAACTCCAAACGGTTGATAGGTTTTGAAACGTCGCTTTCGCTCAAAACCGCCGGCATCAGGGAATAGGAAACCGCTTTGCTTAAATCCGCCTCCGCCCACTCGGATGCGCCCGAATATGCCCCTGCGGGCAAGCTCAAACTGACTGCCATCAGCGCCGCAAGCAAACTTACTGCTATTTTTTTCACTGCTGATACGCCCCTTTCTTTTAAAATCTCAGGTTTTCTTTTAATAATCGGTTCTGTTGTTAATCACATATAAGGTATTGATTTTTCCGGATCTGGTCGTTGCCATAATGTCGGAACATTCGCTGCCATAAATCTTGCTCGGTTTCACATCAGCTAAACTGCCCGCGGAAAACTCTTCGGTTTGCGCATCATATACAATAATCGGGACACCGCTGTCAATGACGCCGATTTCGCTTATTGTGTCTGTGCCATGTCCGTCTATGCTCCATTTTAAAAGGTTGCCTTCAATTTCTACCGCCGACCCTGCAAGGAATCTGTTTATATGATACATATCGACAAATCTGTTCCAGTAGGTCATTACCTTATAATTGTAATTACAGAACGGCGCCTCGGGGTCCATCGGACCGGAGCCGTTTTCGCTGTAATCATAGTGAATTTCTACCATGCGTGAGGCTCTCTTTTCGTTTGTGCCGACGCGGACAATATCGCCTACATCCGGAATGATGTTATAACTTGCGTCAATGTCATATTCCACAAGTCCGCCCTGTTTATACGCCTTGATTCTGACAACCGGCTCTCCGTTCGCGTCAACCGCTTTGGAAACGGATTTTACCCACACATATGGCGTTACATCTCTCAAATCAAAGCTGGACATGCGTAGCACAACAATGTTGTTATAGGAGGTTTTACCGACCTTATACAAATCTGTCGTATACCCTGTATTTGCCTGAAACAGTGCTTTGGTGGTTATGGAATAGCTTCTTTCGTCTGTATCGGTGACGTCTGCCGGAACACGGAACACAACTGCGTCTGAAGACACCAGTCCCGTTTTACCGAATTTGCTTTGATCCGGATTCCACCGCTGCACCAATGTCTCTTGGTCTGTCGATTCTGTATATTGCAGCGTATTTTCGTCCTCTAACGGTTCATTTTTGGTCGGAGAATCAATATAGGTGATTTCATCGTCCGTATTTGCTCTGTATAGAATCGGGTTGCCGATAAGCTTGCTCGCCGCTTCCGGAAGGTTTCTGATATCGGACGCTTTCTGTCCGTCAATTTTTGCTTTGGAGGAAATGTTGAATACTTTAAAAGTCCCCTCCGCCGTCATCAGTTTCATTTGCACGTTTGTGTCCATGCTGCTTTTAACGCCTGTCTCTATCACATATCCGGTCTGGTCGCTCAGCGCCGGGTCAAGCATACAAACCACTCTGCCGCGTTTGTTTGTCTTAAACAAGCCTTTTGCGCCCAGCTTGCAGGCATAGTTGTCAAACAATGTGTCGCTGTATGGATATACGTTGCCGTCAATGTCTACCTCCCGCGCGCCTGAGTCAATTGAATTCACCGTGCCGGTAATGTTTTGCGCATTGGTGTAGATAATGGTGTGTTTCGCAGAATATGCAACGTCTATCACACTGTTTGCCTGTATCGAAGCTAAACTCTTTTTATCTCCCTCAGCTGTAAAAACGGAAATTTGTTCACATGCGTCGCCTGACAAATCAATATAATTTTTCTCGATATCGTCTGTGATGACCAGTGTTTCCGTGTTCACCGTGTTTACAACCACCGTCCGGTAGTCCTCTATGACGGCAACGTTGATATCGCTTGATTTGCTGTTGCGAATCAGTTTTATCTGCCCGTTTTTCACATCAAAAGCTTCCGCCAAGTTTCCCGAAACCACCTCGCCGTTTCGCATCACCGTCATGTTGGAAGCGAGCGACGCCGTTGTTTTTCTGCCGCTTTCGTCCAGATAGGTCAACGCGCCGTTTGCATAACTTACGATATCTTCGTCCACGGCCACAATTTCTTCCGTCCCGCGGGTGTCCGTCATAAACCGCAGCGTTTTATTTTCTTCATCGCCGTCCTCTGCGTAATAATACGCTCTGACGC
The DNA here is from genome assembly GCA_946555455.1 of uncultured Clostridia bacterium. GTDB lineage: Bacteria > Bacillota > Clostridia > RUG12999 > RUG12999 > JAAWTG01. The sequence continues at coordinate 6,626 of CAMNSU010000054.1, forward strand.
TGTGTCCGAGTTTTGCAATCGTTTTGATATCGCCGTTTTCTATGAGCACGTCCCCGACCAGAGATTTTCCGGTTTCTACTTTTTTCTCTGTTAGCGTAAAACCTTCTGTGCCGTTTAAAACGCCTTCCACATAGTCAATATTCAGATATTTTTTCATCATGATATCCGTATCTTCATTTGAAATCGTGGTCTGCGTACCAACGCCGACAACGTCCATCACTTTTGCGTGCATGGCATTATAGAGCAATACCGTCATCACCGCTTTGGTAACAGGCGTTTCGCCGCCGGCTTTCACGCCGCTTAAAAGGTTCAGTTCAGACGCGGCAGTGATATATCCAATGGGATATCCGCCTTTGTAATACGCATAGTCGCCATATCCCAAAACGCTCACCAATATTTTGACCGCTTCGTTTACGCTAATGGTATCATATGGGTGAAAGAGCCGGTCGTCTCCCACGTGGAGAATCCCTCTGTCCACCAACGTGTTCAGCGTATAAGACGCCCAGTGTCCGCCGTCAACGTCAATATAATAGGAGTCGTCTCCCACCAAGGTCGGGTTGACGCCTATTATTTTGCCTGCCAGCGCCGCAAAATCAATTCTGGTGACTGCCTCGCTGTTATCAATTTGTCCGTAAGAATCAGGCACTATAATGTCCAATGCCGTCAGCAACGCCTGTTTTTCTTCCAAGCCGGAATAAGTTTCCTGCTCCGCATGAATCACACATGCGCTCAGCATAACAGAGACTACTATCAGTAACGCTGTCATTCTTTTCAACATTTCGTGTTCCCCTTTCCAAAATAAATTTTCCTTATTTTGATATCAAATAAATTACTTTTACTGCCTCTGCTCTACTCGCATGATTCGCCGGATTGAAGCGTCCCTGTTCATCTCCGTTTAACACGCCCATCGCTTTGAGCACATATACGGACTCGTTTGAATACGCTGCAATAGACGCGTCGTCGGCAAATTTTTCCTCTGCCGCACCTGCTGTGCTGCGTCCCGCCGCTTCCAATGCGCGGCAAACCATCACCGCCATGTCCTGTCTGGAAATGTATGTATTTCCGCCAAACGCTGTATCGCTGATACCTTTTACAATACCCGCCTGATATGCTTTTTTGATATAGGGATACGACCAGTCGCTCTGTGCAACGTCGCTGAAATTCATTTCTTCCGTACCCTCCTGAATCTCCAGCGCAGCCGTCAGCATTTTGACAAATTCCGCCCGTGTCACACTATCCTGCGGGGCAAACACGCCCGCCGCTTTTCCCTGAATAATTTGTTTGCTGTATAAGCCTGTAATGGCTTCTTTCGCCCAATCATAACCCGCCAAATCATGGAAAATTCCGTCAATACCGCTGCTAACCGGACGGTTATTCGGCGCGACTGGGTCAATGGTGAGGTTAATATCGCGCCCGCCGCCGCTGCCGTGGTTACTGCTGCTGCCGCCCGGACGGTTGCCCGGCGTCGTCTGTCCTCCTTGCGTTCCTCCTGCTTTTTCTTTTGTGAACGCCTCTTTCAGCGCCGCAATACTGCTGAAATTCTTATTTTGCAGATTTCTGTATACACTGTCGGACGTATCCGCCGTATCAATTCCAATAAACGCATTGTGTGCTTCCAAAACCTTCTTCACATTGCCGAATCCATTTGGATTTTGCACCACTGCCAAAATCATAGCTTCCTTGATTTTGCTTGAAAAATCATTATAATCGCTGATGGATTTTCCGCTGATTCTGCTTGTCGCGGCAAGTTCATGCGCCGGCGTGAAAAATGCTTCTTGAAAAATATTGTTGTTCGCGATTTGATAGATGCCAAGAATATCTTCATAGTCAAATATATTTTCTATTTGACCGCTGCTAAGATATCCAAACAAGGAAAACTGCTGGAGTTGTTTTAACGTCGCATTGATATCCGCCGTGCCAAGCGGCAGCACGTTTTTGATGCAATTTGCAATATGACCGTAGTTTAACTCTGCATCAATCCCCGCAATGCCCAGTGTAAGCGCTACTTTATTTTGGGCTAAAACGCTTGCAACATCTGTTGCCGCATTGACAGCCTCAATCGCCGCTACCGCACTGTCTTTATTGGTATAGGCAAAATCAACGCTTGCCGATTCGTCTGCCGTTGCGACAGTGACGGTATAAATTCCTGCGCTGTTCATTTTAAAAGTTTCTGCAAATGCGCCGGTTTCATCTGCCGTCAGCATGTTCTGCCAACCGAGATTTTCAGCAAAATTCTCTTTATCAGACCCTTTCAAATAAACGGTTATCAATATATCTTCACCCACAGCGTCTGTGGTTCCGGTTACGGTAACCTGACTTTCTGAAAATACGGCGTTGCAGTTTTCTACGCTGATTTGCGCCGAAACCGTCATGCCAAAGCACAAAACGGCTGCCAATATGACCGCTGCTCTTTTGATTTTAAACATAAATTAACCTCCTATTTTTCAGCAAGATACATGTCAGAAAAGAACGCAACATTCTTATGTGTTCCAATTGCGCCAAGTACCTGTGAATATTCCATATAAGCGTTTCTTCCCACGCCGTCGTCATCATTAATCAGGAAGGCAAATCTCGGCTGATATCCAGGCCCTGCATTTTCCGGATTCGTGAGCACCTCGCTCCACGGAATTGCAAGTTCATAATAGGTCTTGTATCCCTCTCTGACAATCTGCATTTCGCAGTTTTTCACAGTCCCTACCGGATTATTGGAATTGTTTGCCAAATGCCTGTACATTTGAGGCCCTTCGCGCGTCAGGGCAACGGTCAGTTCGCAATATGCGCTGCTGGCTTCAGCCCCTTCGTCCGCAATCCCTATCTGGATACTATCCCCATTCCAGATATTCTCTCCGACATTGTTGTTGACAAAGATGTCATCCGTTACTTCAATAAAGAAATATAGGTTTTCATCGTCATATTTAATGGTTGCCTTGCCGCTTAAATCATCATCGCCCATATGCTGAACGTTGTCCACCAGCGGCTGATAATGTTCTTTATTTTCTCCCGCCTTAATATCAAACCATGCGTCGTTACTATATTCGCCCGGCGAGACAACGCCGTCAATCTGCGGCTTGGTATATGCATAAGGAACGCTTGTAAAATACATCTTGTGCGACAGTTTATAGCTATCGCGACCCGCTATCTTCACATCAATATCAAAGTCACGCATTTCCTTTGACACGATTTCGGGCAGGAACATCACATAGCTCCTTGTCTCTCCAGGTTTTAAATCGGAAACGTCAATTGACGACCGGTATTTTGCCAAAATATCCGGTTTATTAATTTTGATATTGGCATTTATCGTATCGACATTTTTGTTATTCGTGACGTCCAGCGTCATTTTCCATCTGTTCACGTCTTTGGCGTCGCTGATTTCATGCCGCTCTGTAATCGTTAATATATCGGTGTTATTGACTTTCAATTTTCCTGTGTAATACAATTTTTCTCCGTCGCTGATTTCAAAGAAAACGTATTTATTAAAAAACGGCGCGTCAGGTGTTTTTACCGTATAGACCGCCTTACCGCCGGAAAATCCTGCGTTTTCCGCTACAGGGAACTCCAGCGGATTGACGGGCGTTATCGCCATAGTTCCCGCAGCCGCCGCAGTGATTTCTATACTGACGGCGTCCTCCGGTGTAGCGTTCGCCGACAGTCTGTCCATTTTAATGGTCGGTTCGCACGCTTTAAATTCTTTGAAATCCCCAATGAGATATACCGGCCGGTCTGTCAGGCAAAAACTGAATTTTCCGTCTACTGCGTAAAGTGTGCGTTCGTTGCCGAACATATCAATCATGGTCGCCTTGTCCACACCTAAATCCAGTCCATACTCCGCCGCGTCCTGATTCGTCCACAGCGCAATCATCTGTTTCCCTCTGCCGTCTGTGTTGCTGCGGTTAAACCGGTATACATATTTGCCCGCGTCCAAATTCGGTTCGCCGTCTATCGCCCGGTCAAATTCTGCGCCGCCCAAAAGCCAGTTGGTATTCGCCGCCGCAATATATGCCTTTTGCGCGCCGTAAGGAACGTCGCAATAAACAGAATTTAACGTTCCGTAAGAGGATTCACCATAGGACGGCTCCATACCACCGTCAACAAATTCATAGAAATAGATTCTGTCGAATGTTTTCAGCGCCGCATTTTGCAAAAGCGCTCTGGACAGATAATACGCCTTGTCCTCATGGGTCACTCTGTTGTTCAGCCCTTCATGCCAGCCTGTTTCTGTCACCCAGATTTCTTTATCGCCGTGACCGTATTCCGCCATCAAATCGCGTACCGCTTTCGCGCCGCGCATCTGGTTGCCGTCCTCAAAACTCCTCGCCCAGTCATAAGGGTGGTAGCTGACCGCATCCATATATTCCAGTGCGCCCGCTTCAAAATACTTTTTCATCAGCCCCAAATCCAAACCACCGGTATCAATCCCCACAACTTTCATTCCCGGATTTGCTTTTTTGGTTCCTTCATAGAGCGATTTCATCATCATGGTATACTCTTCGCCCGTTCCGGTTGGAATATGCAAATTCCATTCGTTATGCGATTCAACTGCTACGCTCGCGCCGCGGAATTGCTCCGCAAACCATATACAATAGTTCTGATACGTTTGCAGCATTTCCGGCGTTCGCAGCGGTTTGGAGGCTTCGCCGTAAACAGGTTCATTCGTAGAGTTATGTACCGGCAGCAAATCCATTCCATACGCTTTCGCCATTTCAATTTCTTTTGCCGTTGTTGCACGCAGCGTATAAACGCCTTTCGCTTTCTCGTTATCAAACCAGCGGACAGAGTCTCTTAGGCTGCTGTATCCTGCCTTTTTCGCAAGTTCAAATATTGCTTCATAGTCATTTTTGTAGCTGTCGCTGCCTTCCAAGTGGACATTCGTTCCGGCGCGTGGATTGGCAATCTTCGCCTCGCGGCAGTGCGAAAGTTCCGTCACTGCCTGCGCCCTGATTCCTTCTGCGGTATATAACGCCGTCAGTGTAAAGCAGCCGTAAGGCACATTTTTCAGGACAACCGAATCGGTTTTGGATTCATTCGCACCAATTTCCAGCTTGCCGGAATATACCGTTGTTTCGTTGCCATATTCGTCCGTGATGAAATATCTTGCGTCCATATTGTAAGGGGTACCGAACCGATTGGTTACCTCCGTATGCACTTCAACCGCTTCATCGTCAAAAAAGATATTACCATGTTTTTCCGTAGTGATTTTCATGGCAAGTGGATTTTTCTCCGTCCGCTTTTTCACACGTACTGCGCCTATCACAACATCATCAACCGTGGAAACGCGCCCGTATCTGCCCGGATAAAACCGACTGTATTTTGTGCCGAAGCCTGTATCTGTATTGGGCGTAATATCATGGTTGGGATTTAATATGTTGGAAGAAACCTTGAAATCATATCCGTCTAAATCGCCGTTAAACTTGGCGTCATACAGATAAAACGTCTTGGTTCTCCACGCCTTCACCGTAGTATTCCGCGCGCCTTTCGCGCCAAAGCCCTCGGTCATCTGCATACCTGCCCAGCGGTCCGGACGGTCCTGTGCGGAATATGCCAATGAGAATACCCCTCTGTCCGTGTCGTAGTAATCCACTTCAATTTCAAAAATGCTCCCGTCGGAAACATTGTTGGCAAAACTGTTATCCAAGTCAACGCAAATGGACGCTGTCGCTTCGTCCGCGCCCAATGCCCAGCCGCATCTCCCCTCGCGTTCCACCACCCTTGGAGCAGAACTGCCGCTTAGCACTGCGTTCATGTTAGATTTTTCCGCAGCAGCAGAGGTAAAATTCGCATATGCCTCATTCGCCGCTCCTTCTGTTTCTTCCGCAAATGTATGAACGATAGAAAAAAGCAGAACAAACGTTATGACGATACTAATTATTTTTTTCACATGGTTCTTCATACCACACCTCCTAGCCTTTGACTCCACCGAGTGTCAAACCTCCGATAATATGTCTTTGGAAAATGATGTAAATGACAGACGGCGGAATAATCACAAACGCCATCACCATTACATACCTGTCAATCACCATTTGCCCTTTCATCGTCAAAATCCGCTGTCCGATTACTTGCAAATGGTTGTTTATCAGCAGCATGGGCCAGAAATAATTTCCCCATGCGCCGTTGAACTGAAAGATGGAAATCACCGCCATGATGGGTATACTCAGCGGCAGCACGATTCTGGTAAACATCTTAAAATTGGAAGCGCCGTCTATCTTTGCCGATTCAAAAAACGATATGGAAATGGAGTCAAAAAAACTCTTAAACAGCAGCAGATAGTAGCAGTTCGCACCGGCAAGCATCCACATGGGCAAGTATGTATTAGACAAATTCCAATGCGTCACCGGAAAGTCTGTAAACGTCATAAACAGCGGTACCTGACTCACATTGTTCGGCAACATCATTGTCCACATGATTAGCATAAAAAACAATTTGGAACCGCGCGGTTTCAGTCTCGATATGACATATCCTGCAAGACCGTTGGACACAATGGTAAACAAAATGTCGCCCGCCGCCATAAATGTTGTGTTCAAAAAGGTTCTGCCAATATTGTTTTGCATCCACGTATCCACTACTTTTGAAAAATCAATTTTTTCCGGCAGGAAACTCGGCGGTATTTTCAAAAATTCTTTTGTATCTTTAAACGCGGACAAAAACATCCAAATAACCGGCAGCAAGCAAATCGCACACAACAGCATCATCACAGCAAAAAATATCCCGTGAATGATTTTCACCTTGGTGGTTTTAAATTCCAGTTGACAGATCATTCCTGAGGGTTCGCTTACTTTAGTCTTCATATGTCACCCTCTTTTCTAAGAAAAAGTAGAACACGGTCAATACCACAAGCATGACAAATGTTATCATACCGATTGCCAGCGCTTTTTCGTTCTTTAGATATACAAACGCATATCGGTATGCCAAAAGCGACAGGGAAACCGTCGCATTGTTAGGTCCTCCGCCTGTCATGGCGAGCGGCTGGGCAAAAACCTGAAAAACACCGATGATATTATTCACCAGCATCAGCAGGACAATTCTCCAAATCTGCGGAATGGTAATATGCCATACCCTTGCCCAAAGCCCCGCGCCGTCAATGTAGGCGGCTTCGTACATATCTGTACCGATACCTTTGATGCTGGACAAATACAAAATGGTTGCCGAGCCGAATCCCGACCATGTCATGGAAATAATAATATACAAAATCGCATGATTCGCGTCGTTCAGCCATTGCTGCGCCGGAAGCCCCATTTTCAGCAGAATCATGTTTAACAATCCGCCCGCGCTGGGGTCATAGATAAACGTCCACAGCAAAGACGTCACAATGACCGGCGAAATGGCAGGGAAATAGATTGCAAACTTAATAAATCCCTTGCACCAACGCACTTCATTTAACATCACCGCTATAAATATCGGCGGAATAAATCCCACCAAAAGCGATAGTCCGACATATTTAAAAGTATTGAAAACCGTTGTTTTAAACAATGTTTCCGAAATGATATCTTTATAATTCTGCAAACCGACAAATTCAGCAGGTTCATACCCTTGCAGTTTAAAAAAAGATAAAATGAATCCCTGATATACCGGTCTCCAAATCAACAAAAATATGAGAAAAATTGCCGGAAACATTAGTATGTATGCGGAAAAATCGTTTTTCAATTTTCCGAATCTGTGTTTTTTTAGCACGACACATTTCTCCAATTATTTATATTTTTCAGCGGCGGGCGTCCCGCCGCTGAAATAGCTATCCTAATTTTATTCTGCGCTGTCCAGATAATCTCTCTGGAAATCCGCTGCCGCCTGTTTCAGCAGCACAGCCGGATCTGCGTCTTTGTTGGTAATAACCTCCTGAATGCAAGCATCTAGCGCTGCATACAGTTCCTGACAGTTTACCGGTTCCTCCGGTTTGAGCTTCAAATCTTCCGGCGGATTATTAAATTCTTTCACATTTGCTGCCGGAATGTTTGCATATTTGTCAACAATACTTTTTTCAAACGTTGCTTTTTCCGCACTGTCCGCCCACGGTGAATACTGATAAAATCCTATCGGCAGCCCTTTATTTGCTCTTATCTGATAGGAATTTTCCATTGTCTGTTTTGCATCTTCACTCATTGTATAACTGTTGCTCACAAATTCAATCCATTTGAACACTGCGTCTATCTGCTCCGGCGTGCTGCCTTCCTTGACCACCGACAGAGTTCCGCCGATTTGTGAAAACCGACCGGCAGGCCCTGCCGGAAGTGAAGCGATACAAATATCATCGGCTTTCATATTGTAAATGCTGATAAGCTCGTCCTGCGGCGGCGTGCCGATAAACATACCTGCTTGTTCCGCGCCAAAATATTTTTGCTGTTCCGTTCCGGTTGCAAATGATGTTTCCGGAATGGCATTGTATTTCCATTTCAAATCTTTAATCCACTGGAGCGCCGCTGCGCATTCCGGCGAATCAAACGTTGCTTTCCATTTGCCGCTCTCATCCTGTTTCATAAATTCCGTTCCGTATGCCCACGCGACGTTGAGGAAGTTCCAGCCGCCTGTATTGTTCGCCGTACAAATACAAATGCCCGCCTGACCCGTTTTCTCTTTAATAATACCTGCAAACTCTGCCAGTTCCTCATATGTCTGCGGCACCTTCACACTGCCGTCTTCATTGACGAGTCCTGCCTGTGTAAAGAGTGGTTTATTGATATACAGTCCCATATTATAGGAGGATTGGGGCACCATATAATATTTTCCGTCCTTCGTGATAAGGTTTTTAATAGAATCCTTAATTTTTGTTTCATAGCCATATTTTTTCACTGCTTCCGTAAGGTCTGCGCAGTATCCTGCGTTAATCACGCGCTGTCCTTCTGTGAAATAGACCTCGTAAAGAGTGGGCAGATTTCCGCTTGCCGCTTTTGCAAGGAATGTTTCCAAGCTGAAAGACCAGTTGTCGGGAATAATCTCAACGTCAGGATTCGCCTCTTCAAAACGTGCTTTGAGGTCTTGGTACTGCGCATATCTTTCGGCGTCCTTTTCTCTTGGCCATACGCCAATCGAAATTTGCGTCTTCCCCGAAGCGTTTGTATTCTCTTTTGGTGCAGAGCACCCCACTGCTGATAACATTAAAGTAAGTCCGAGTGCTACAGCTAACATTTTTTTCATAATCATTCTCCTTCCGCCTATGTATCTTTGTGTATTTTGTACAATTATAATTATATCTCACTCTAAAATATAAAACAATGTAACAAATGTGATATTTCCTTTCCATAATGTGACGACTTTGCGAAATACCGGACTTACAAGCTGTAATTTACTTGACAATATAATTATTAGCGCGCTATAATAAACAATACAAGATATCAGAATGCAACACAAAAGGAGTGGATAGAAATGCTGTCAAAATTAAAGCGTCACGCAACGCTGCAACTATCGCTTACGATTTTTCTGACCATATCGATTCTTATGACCGTTTATTATTCTTTTTATAATCAAATTATGTATCGGGATTATACCGACAAAGCAACCTCACTCGCGGAAATTTATTCTCAAAATATTAACAATTACCTGAAACAAGTGGACAAGGATATCACGACATTTGCAAAATTTTTTAATGTTTACACCGCCGATATCACTGACAAGACAACCTTGAATTCAAGGTTGTCCAATATATTAACAAATATTATGAAATACAAATACAATCCGGCAATTTATGACATTGCAATCGTTTTGAATACTGGTGAGTTCATCACGCAAAACAACTATCTGGATATTGAAGCAGTAAAAAACACCGGAATACTGGAAGCAATTTCTTCGCAGCCGGCTTATATTTATTACAAGCCTAATATCCGTTTTTTTACAAACACCTATGCCTCCAACACGGATTTCTTTTTGTATGGAAAGACCATCTATGATTCCGGCGGCGCGCCTCTTTTCCACGTCGTCAGCGCCATCAAAACCTCCGAATTCAGTCAGAAAATTTGCACGGAAACCTATTTTACCAAAAATCCTTCCGTTTATATCTTTTTTGACAATGCACGTCTCACTGTGATGGAAAACGATGAAACAAAATCTGAAGTAGTCTCCTCTGCCAATAGCAAAAATATGATAAAGAAAAGAAACATAAAAACCATCAAGATTCACAATACTAATTATAATTTTGATGTTGTGACAAATTTTAATGCAAATGACAAAGCGCTGTTCATGAGCTTTTTAACAAGTATCTTTATTCTGCTCTGTATTGCTTCAGGAATACTGGGGTTTGTTTTTTCAAAAAAGCTTGTTGGTCACATCATTCATCCGCTGGAAAAAACATATATCAAAATTAATAAACATGCCTTTAAATAGTGATGAAAGGAAGTGTGCTTCGTGTATAACGTAATCCTTGTGGATGATGAAAAAATTGTGCTTGACGGTTTGACCAATTTTATAGATTGGGAAAGCTGTGGATTTCATATTACGAGTTGCTGCAAAGACGGAAATGAAGCGTGGGATTTATGCCGCAGCACCGAACCTGACCTGCTCATCACTGATATCTGTATGAACGGCGGCGATGGACTTGCTCTTATCAATAATGTCCGCTCGTCAGACCTCAAAACCGAAATCATTATTCTAACCGGCTACGAGGACTTTCATGTTGCACAGTCTGCCGTAGAAAACAATGTACTGAGTATTTTGTTAAAGCCGCTGGACCAAAACACATTATATGATGCGCTTGAGAAAGCAAAAGCGAAGCTGCAAAGCAATATCTCTAATTTGCATATGCGTAAAGCATATATTAACTACAATAATTCTATGCTTTTGCACAGGCTACTCAACGAGAGCAATCTTACGGAAGAGACCGTTTCCGCCATTCTTACGGAATACCAAATTTCTCTTCCGAATGAAAACTATATGATAGCGCTGATTCATATAGATACACTGGATATTTCACTGCAAAAGAAATTGCAAATTACGCTGATTAACATGTTGAATCAGCTGGCGCTCTCTGCCAAAAATTTTATGCTGATTAATCTGTTATCGCCTAAAAACATACCGCTTTTGATATATGAAACTGCAACAAATAAATTCGACGGAATATTAAACCTTTTGAAAATGATTGTGGATGATTTTTCTCATGCCACCGGACAAACGTTGACAATTGGTATCTCTTTGTTTTTTCGGAATATTACCGCAATTTCAAAGGCGTTTGAACAGGCTTCCAAAGCGCTTCAGCACCACTCTGCCTCCGGCGGCAACCGTATTATCGACTATGCGGATATTAATAAATCAAACGTGAACACCTTTCTGCCTTTATCAAAATCTGAAATCGAACACTTTTGTTTTGCTCTGAAAAATTTTGATAAAAAAGCGGCGCTCTCCGTCATCAATGCGTTCTTTTTTCGGGTATCCGAGTGTACACATGCAAATATTGATGATGTACGAAACAACATTCTGGAGTTGTCTATTTTTACAATCCGTGAAAATTCGTTTCATCCTATCATCATCAAAGAAATATTTGGGCGCACGCTCTCTCCCGCAACCGAACTTGCGCAGTTGCAACATGTGATTGATATTAAGGAATGGATTACGGAATTTACGCTCACACTGATAGACCATCCTGAAATTTTTCTGCCGCAGAAATACTCAAAACCCATTCAGGACGCCCTTATCTATATTATGGCAAACTATACGGAATCTCTTCCTGCTTCTCAAATTGCAAGCCGTATGTACATGAGCAGAGAACACTTTGCGCGTCTGTTTAAAAAAGAAGTCGGCATGACCTATCATGAATACCTGACCAACTATAGAATCAACATTGCCAAAAAACTGCTGGAAAGCGGTGAATATAATGTGAGTGAGGTCTGTGCTATGGTTGGTTATCCGAATGACAACTATTTCTACAAAATATTTAAAAAGTATACAGGAAAATCCCCAAACCAGTTTACTTCCAAGGAGAGAGGTGGATATTAATCATGTCTATGTTTAAATATATTTGCAGCGTATTCCCTTTGCACCGTATTCTGTTAGCATTCATGCTGGTATTTACTTTGGTACCCGTTTTGCTGTGGTACTGGTGTATGCAAACGTTTACCTATAACATTATTGTAGGTAAATATTTAAACAGCTATGTATCCACCTTAACTTCTTACGTCAGCTATAACTTTGCAGAATTTGAGGACAATATCAATACCTGTTATT
>CAMNSU010000055.1 GCA_946555455.1 uncultured Clostridia bacterium
AAAAGATTGTGTGCTGGAGACCGGCGCGGCGGCTGTACACAGCGTGCTTTGGGACGGATGCAGGCTAATGGCAGGCAGCAGTGCATATGACGCCGTGCTGTGCGACGGGGCGGTGCTCAAACCATATAGCGCCGTGCAGCAGGATAGCGCTATCGGCGCGCGCAGCATTGTGGGAGAAAACAGTATTGTGCGCCCCGGCGTGAAAATTTGGAATCATAAAATGGTGTTAGAAGATTCTGTTGTCAGTCAAAATGTCATTTGGGGCGACAGCAACGCCAAAATTGAATTTGGTGAAAGCGGTATCCGCGGCAATGTTTCGGTAGAACTGACGCCGGAGGTGGCAGCAAAAATCGGGTCGGCGTTTGCGGCAGCTTGCGGCAGCGGGAAGATTGCTGTCAGCAGTGATGAAGAATATGCCAGTATCATGCTGAAACATGCGCTAACTGCGGGATTGGTAGCGGGCGGCGTGCAGGTAGTGGAATTCGGGAAACAACCCATTCCGATTACCCGCGCAGGGATTCGCTTTTACGGATTTCGCGGCGGTATGCACGTTATGAAAGCAGCGGGAGGGCAAACGGAAATCCGTATCATGGACGAAACAGGCGCTGATTTGATGCGGGAGGGAGAACGTAAACTGGAAAACATGCTGGCACGGGAGGACTTTGGTCGCGGCAGCGCACAGGACATGAAAGAAGTGCTGTCGCTTGCCAGCTACCGCTCTTATTATATTCGCGATATTGTCAGCAGTTTGCGCAATGCGAAACTGGAATTTAATCTTTTGGTACACACAGAGACCGGACTTGTGAAATCTATTTTGACCTCCGTGTTAAATGAAGTATCTTGTGATTATAAATTATCCGGCACGCCGGGACGCGGGGAAGCGGAAGAACTGGAAAAACTGCGCAGCGGTATGCAAAGCGGCAACTATGATTTTGGCGCGTATATCGACAGCAGCGGGGAACGGCTCACACTTGTTTGCAAGGACGGAACCACGCTGAATCGCTCGCAGTTTTTGATGCTCACTGCGTATATTTTGATGAAAAGCCACAAAGGAACAGAATATATTGCGGCGCTGGATCACTCCAAATGGGTGGAGGAAATGGCAAAAAATCTGGACGGGCAGGTGGTCTGGACAAAAACATCGCCGCTGGAGGTAATGTCGGGACTGGTGCGCGAAGGCGGCGGAGAAAGTTTGTGCGAACAGTTTGTCTTGGAATTTGATGCAATCGGCGGCTTGGTGAAACTGCTGGATTTTCTCAAAGAAGAAGACTGTTCGCTGCAACAAGTGCTGCAAAGGATTCCAACGGCATATTTTGGCAGACGGGAATGTTCCTGCGAAAACCGCAGCAAAGGGCATATCATGCGCCATCTCATGCAACAGCATGAAGGGCGGCAGATGGAAATGGAAGAGGGCGTGAAAATCTATGAAGACGGCGGATGGGTTTTGGTGCTGCCTCATAAGCATAAACCGCTGCTGCGTATTATCAGTGAAGGCATGAATCAGGAATTTGCGGAAGAATTGGCACAAAAATATCAACGGGAATTGGACGGCTGGTCAGAAACATAGAAAGGGAATGGCGGGACTGAAAAGTTCCGCCGAATCCTTCTTTTCGCCGCCGGATTTCCAGATTTTTTCATAAAATGAAAAAATTTTTGGAAAAAGGCTTTCTTTTAGGCGCAGTTTATGGTATAATAAAAAACAGTGTTTGATGAACGGTTACGTAGGCAAATAGAAAAGAGAACGCATATGTGAGAAATTTTCGGCATATGGCATGTCTCTTTTTTTGCTAAAGAGTTGCAAATACCCGGAAGGAAACACCGCGGAAAATCTAGGGGCGATTGCTCTGGGGAATGGTGATTTTTCCTTCTCCCTGCATTTTTTGGTCGGAACATGCAGGAACCTGAAAAGATACATACACAAACCTTTTGCAAAAATATGCAATGTAAGGTTCGATGTTGTTTGCTTAGAACAAAATGAATGAAAGGACAAGGTGAGGACTTGGCAAAAAAATCAAAATTGAAAATGATTCCACTGGGAGGACTAAACGAGATTGGAAAAAACATGTATTTATATGAATATGAAAACGAAATTCTCGTGGTTGATGCCGGACTGGCATTCCCAGATGAGGAAATGTTTGGGGTGGATTTGGTCATTCCCGACATTACCTACTTGGAGAAAAATAAAGACAAAGTGAAAGGGATTGTGCTAACGCATGGTCACGAGGATCATATCGGCGCACTGCCGTATGTACTGAAAAAATTGAATGTTCCGGTCTATGGAACACGTTTCACCATTGGTTTGGTGGAAAACAAATTAAAGGAACATAACTTGCTGAGCAAAGTGAAAATGAACCGTGTGCGGCAGGGAGATAAAGTGAAACTAGGACGGTTTGTGGTGGAGTTTATTCATTCCAACCATTCCATTGTGGACGCGGTTATCTTGGCAATCCATACGCCGGAGGGCGTCATTGTGCACACTGGGGACTTTAAAATTGACTGCACACCCATTGACGGACCGATGATTGATTTGGCACGGCTGGGTGAGTTGGGTAAAAAAGGTGTGCTTGCACTGCTGAGCGATTCCACCAATGTGGAACGGCAGGGGTACACAATGAGTGAAAGTATTGTGGGAGAAACTTTTGAAGAAATTTTCCAAAACGCAAAAACGCAGCGGATTATTGTTGCGACGTTTGCGTCCAACGTCCACCGGGTGCAGCAAATCATCAATGCTGCCGTCAAACACAACCGGAAAGTGGCGGTTTCGGGAAGAAGCATGGAAAATGTGGTGGAGGTTGCGACCACACTTGGCTATATGGAAATTCCGCAGGGGACGCTTATTGAAATCGACCAAATTGATAAGTATCCGCCGCATAAAATTGTGATTTGTACGACCGGCAGTCAGGGGGAACCCATGGCGGCGTTGTCGCGTATGGCAATGAGCGACCACCGGCAGGTGGAAATCGGTAAGGGAGACTTGGTGGTGATTTCCGCCAGCCCCATTCCGGGCAATGAAAAATCCATTGCAAAAGTGATTGACGAACTGTTCAAACACGGTGCAGATGTTTTGTATAAAAGTTTGGCGGACATTCATGTTTCGGGTCACGCTTGTCAGGAAGAACTGAAAATCATGATGGGGGTTACCAAACCGAAATATTTCATTCCGGTGCATGGAGACTTCCGTTATTTGGTACAACATGCGAAACTGGCACAAAAAATGGGGATTCCGCAGGAAAATGTGTTCATTATGGAAAACGGTAAGGTGTTGGAATTCAACCGCAATGAAGCCAAAATCACAGGTTCCGTGCCCAGCGGAAAAGTGCTGGTGGACGGTCTGGGCGTCGGCGACGTCGGAAACATTGTGCTGCGCGACCGGAAACATCTGTCGCAAGACGGTTTGATTGTTGTTGTTGTTACCATTGACGGAAAGACCAAGGAAGTGGTGGCAGGTCCGGATATTATTTCCCGCGGCTTTGTCTATGTGCGTGAAGCAGAAGGGCTGATGGACGATGTGAAACAAGTTGCACAGGATTCTCTTGCCACTTGCAAAAACAACAAAACCACCGACTGGAGCTCCATTAAAAACACAGTGAAAAGTCATTTGACAACTTATTTATATCAAAAGACAAAACGCCGTCCTATGATTCTGCCGGTGATTATGGAAGTATAATCCGGTGGGGCGTTTATCAGGAAGAGACAAAACAGCCGCAAAACTGATGTTTTGCGGCTGTTCTTATATGTAAAAAACAAAAAACGTAATCCCGCTATCGTTTGAAACGGATAGAGAAGAAACAACGACAGAAAGCGGGAAAGAAGCTGTCTTTTTGGCAAAAAAGGAGAATTTGGGGAAAATCTTCCGGCATTGGTTGAAAAAACGCGGCGGACATGGTACAATAACTTTTGTATGATTTGGAAGGGTAGATGTCAGAAAGGGGATTTATTGTTGAAAAAAGGAACAGTAATCTGGGTAATCTGCGCTTTGTTGCTCGGGCTGTATCCGCCGGCAGGAGCGGAGGGAACGGAACTTACGGCAGAGCCGGCGTTAGAGACGGTTGTGCAGAGCGAAGCGGGACAGAAACCGGCGGAACAGGCGAAAGAGGATGACACAAAACAAACGCCTGATGCGGCGGAAGATGATTTGAAAGAGGAAGAAGACGCGGAAAAAGAAGAGACCCCCTCTCAGGAATCGCCGGAGCCGGAGGAATCCGCCTTTGCAGAAGCAGAAATTATAAAAGATGATTTACAAAAAGATACTTATACCATCTATGGCAAGATGGAGCTGGGCGGTGAGGACTATAAAATTAACCGACACCTCTTGCCTGTGGAAATTCCGGCAGATAAATTGGTGGTTGTGGCATATTTGCTGCAAACAGATGAGACGGGCGACCCCATACCGGAATATATGCCGGGTGAAAATTATGATTTGACCTATCTCACGCTGCGGGAGGAACAAACGGATAAGGACTGCGCGGAGTGGGGCGGCGGACATGCCTATCCCAGTCGGCTGCGGTATTTCAAAACCACCAAGGCGCAGCATGGCTCGTTCTATGTTTCGGCGGGCGCGCAAAAGAAACTGAGCGCCAAAGAGGTGGAACCGTTCACGTGGCGCTATGTGCTTAGCGTCCGTATCATTGACGCTGTTTCATTTGCGCCGCTGGATGCGCAAAGCGGCATATCGGGAGACCGCAATTTCTTTTTATCTTCAGGACCGGAACACATTAAGGACGAACATTTATATTCGGAAACCGTGCGGCAAAATTTGTGCCGTGCGCCGGTGAACGGTAATGCCAATATTTATTGGTCGCATGTGGACAAAACCACGAACGGCGCGTTTTTTGGCGTGCTGCTGACCAATCAGGATACAGAGCCGCTGGAAATCACCACCCATGCCAATACATATTATAATATCAACAGTCCTGAGGAAGTATATGACACAGCAAATATCTATACGCAGATTTTTGCGGAACGCATGGATCTCAGCGCGGGTCTGGCAGGAAAATTCGGTGCAAAGAAAGAAATCTTGCGGCTGGAACCGGGCGAAAGTAAGTGGTTGGTACAATATAAAATGAACAAATGGGTTGCGGGCGATACCACCGGCGTGGTGAACATTTCCGTGAATAACGGCAGTTATACAGGGCAAAAACTGATTTGTACCACCTATGCGTTTGAAGATTATAAATACATAGACTATATTCCCATCAACACAGCGGATTGGGAGAAAGAAGCGGCGCCGGACGTTTCCGCAATGCGCGGCAGCGGCAACGGCGCAGTGCTGGACATGGTGGGTGAACCGAAGAAAATTCCGTTTGAAACCATGCTGGCGGGCGAGGACAAAATGAACGACGGCGAACATGTATTGTTGAGCCGTTTGGAAAATGGCACGCTGCATAGCTGGGAAAGCCGCGGCAGCGTGAAACGGCTGGACTTGGACGAGAAAGGGAATCTTCCCAAGCTGACAGACGACCAAATGCGCAGTTTTCGCGCGTATAGCTGCAATTTTGGTACGATTTATAAAATTGATGCCAATCAATTAAAGGCGGAATATGGTCTGGAAGACGGTAAAAAAGTGGTGGGGAAAATTAAATTCTCTGCGCGTACTGCCGCCATTTTATCCAATGACGCACTCTATCAGAAATATTATTCCGGTCTCAATATTGCCGTGTGGCGGACGAAAAACGGATTGCTGGACATGGCAAGCGACGCGCTGATTACCGTAGGACGCAATCAGGGAATTGACCCGGAAGCGGACAATATTCATTTTTACCCCAATGACCCTGAGATGGTGGGACAAATCAGCCGCAGCCGTGAAGGCGTTTATTGGGTGTTTGATGAAAATGTACCGCTGTTTGACAAGGCAAATGACTATACCTACTATGTGGTTGCAAGCGGCATGAGCAGTTTGCCGTTTGAATTATCGTTTGATTACGAGGATATTACGCTGCAAGGGCAGCCTTATACGATATATGTAGACGACCGGCCGGTTTCCTTTGACGATGTGCAGCCGCAAATCATTGACGGACGCATGATGATTCCGCTGCGCGGACTGTTTGAGCAGTTTGGTGCGGATATTGATTTCCGCAGCAATACGGTGACCATGTTTATTGGAGATAGGGTCATTACAGCGGGAATCGGTGACGGAAAACTGGTGATTTTGGACGCGAAGAAAAAGCGAAGGCGGACGGTTCAAATGGATGTAGCGCCCATGATTGTGAACGGACGCACCATGATTCCGCTGCGCGCGGTATCGGAATCCATTGGAAAACATATCACATGGGCGGATGATATTCAGTCTGTGTTTATCTATTGATAAATCAAAATGGCGTTTCTCTTTTGTGTAGAGAAACGTCATTTTTTATCAAAAATAGCAACAAAACAGTTACAAATTATAACAGATTCAACAAAATGCTTGACAGAAATTAACAGAAGCGATATAATAAAAGAGATAAATAGTTCAATAGTGAATTGTTGAACAGGAAACCATTCGGCTGGGAGATGCGCATATGGAAAGTTATATGGATCACGTTTTTTCGCAATTTAATTTGGGGGAACATGTGACGGTGTCCTCCCGATATGTCAAAAAGTTGTATAGGAAGGTATGTGCGCAGGCAGTGCAAGAAGAAGGGTTGTCACAAAATGAAATGGATGTCATTTTATTTTTGCACAAATATGCGGCAGTGGATACGGCAAAGGAAATCGCCAAATACCGCTGCATGTCAAAATCTCTGGTATGTAAATCAGTGGATTCTCTAACCGGCAGGGGCTATTTAGAAGTGGTGCATGATAGGAATGACCGGCGCTATCAACATTTAAAACTGTCGCAGCGCGGCAGAGCGGTTGTGCAGAAATTGCAGAAAGCGCGGGAAGCGTTTCTTGCTGATTTACAGCAGGACATTGCACAAGAAGAATTGGAAGTTTTCTTACGAGTGTTATCTAAGATACGAAACAATGCGAGAAAGGAAGTTGAGAAAGATGGCGAAAACAGAGTGGGAAGTTATGATAGAGAATCTCGCAAAACAGTGTGAGACCAATTACAAAATTGCGCCGGAACTGTATGAAAAATATGAAGTGAAGCGCGGGCTGCGCGATAAAAACGGCGTAGGGGTCATGGCAGGACTGACGAAAATATCGCAGATTGAATCAAGCAAAACGGTAGACGGGAAAAAAGAACCTTGCGAAGGGCGGCTGCTGTACCGTGGTTATAATATTAATGATTTGGTGCGCGGATATATTGATGATGAACGCTATGGGTTTGAAGAAACGGCATATTTACTGTTGTTCGGCGTGCTGCCGGACAAAAAGCAGTTGGAGGATTTTAGAGAGTTGTTGGCGGAGGAACGGAGACTGCCGACAAATTTTGTGCGCGACGTTATCATGAAAGCGCCCGGAAACGACATGATGAACGCGCTGTCCAAAGCGGTGTTGACGTTGGCGTCCTATGATGACAATGCGGCGGATATTTCCATTTCCAATGTTCTGCGCCAGTGCTTGATGCTGATTAGCGTATTTCCGATGTTATCGGTTTACAGCTATCATGCCTATAATCACTATAGCTGCGATGAAAGCATGTATATTCACCGTCCCGACCCGGCGCTTTCCACGGCGGAAAATCTGCTGCGAATGCTGCGTCCTGACAAAACATATTCCGATTTGGAAGCGAAAGTGTTGGATTTGGCATTGGTATTACATATGGAACATGGCGGCGGAAACAACTCGACCTTTACAACCCATGTGGTATCTTCCTCCGGAACCGATACCTATGCGGCAATAGCGGCGGCATTGTCGTCCTTGAAAGGACCGAAACATGGCGGCGCAAACATTAAAGTGGTCGGCATGATGGAAGATTTGAAACAAAATGTGAAAGATACCAAAGACGAAGGACAGGTGCGCGCCTATTTGGAAAAACTGCTGAACAAAGAAGCGTTTGACTGCAAAGGATTGATTTACGGCATGGGTCATGCGGTTTATTCCATTTCCGACCCGCGTGCAACGGTGCTGGAAGGGTTTGTGAAGAAGTTGTCCGAAACCAAAGGACGGCAGGAGGAATTTGAACTCTATTCCATGGTGGAACGCTTGGCGCCGGAAGTGATTGCGGAAAAACGGTCTATTTATAAAGGCGTCAGCGCCAATGTGGATTTCTTCAGCGGATTTGTTTATAGTATGCTGGATATTCCACCGGAACTGTTCACTCCCATTTTTGCCATTGCGCGCGTAGTGGGTTGGAGCGCACACCGGCTGGAAGAACTGGTGAACGTGGATAAAATTATCCGTCCGGCCTATAAAGCGGTCTGCGAAGAACAGGACTATGTACCGCTGGAAACACGTCCCTGATAGACTGATTGTGCCAAAATACAGGTGAAATGGAAAGCCTGAAACGATAAAAAAACATTCTCCTTAAAAAATGTCCCCAATTGTGCTGATAACACAATTGGGGACATTTTTTGAATGATATTTTGTAGAATCGTTGCAACGAAATATTTATCCGGTAGACTGCTGAAAAAGTTCTCTGCGAAGAGAATGTTATATCATTTCGCGCGGTACATATTTGGTGTGCAGCAGTTTGTGTGCACGTTCGCTGCCGGGCGCGCCTAAAAATTCATCATAGAGTTTGATAATTTCAGGGTTTTCGTGCGCTTTGCGAATGGCTTTTTGTTCGTCGTTGGCATAAATCGCCGCACGGCGTTTTTGCAGCACATCATAACTGTTTTGATAGTAAGGTTGTCCGCCGCCGCCGATACAGCCGCCGGGACATGCCATGATTTCAATTGCCTGATACTGGGCTTCGCCGCGTTCAATGCTTTCCAGCAGTTTACGCGCATTGCCAAGTCCAAACGCCATACCGATTTTAAACGGTTTGTCGCCAATCATGATTTCCGCCTCACGGATACCTTCCATGCCGCGCAGTTGTTTGAATTCCACTTGACGCAGCGGTTCGCCGGTGATTTTTTCGCAAGCGGTACGCATAACAGCTTCAATGACACCGCCCGACGTACCGAAAATCGTTCCTGCACCGGAGGATTCGCCCAAAAGCGGGTCGAAATCTTCCTCTTCCAAATTGGGGAAATCCACACCTGCTTCCCGCAGCATACTTGCCAGTTCGCGGGTCGTCAAAACATAATCCACGTCCGCCAGATGGTCTTCCGATTCCAGTTCTGCGCGGCGCGCTTCATATTTTTTCGCCAAACACGGCATAATGGAAACCACCACAATTTTTGATGGGTCAATACCGTTTTTCTCGGCATAATAAGTCTTTGCGACAGCGCCGAACATTTCATGCGGCGATTTACAACTGGATGGAACATCCAGCAAAGCCGGAAATTGATGTTCAATGAATTTCACCCAAGCGGGGCAACAGGAGGTCAGCATGGGCAGTTTCCCGCCGCCTTGCAGACGCTGGATAAATTCTTCCGCCTCTTCCATCACAGTGAGGTCTGCCGCATAGTTGGTGTCAAACACTTTGTCAAACCCCAGCGCGCGCAGGGCAGCCACCATTTTACCGGTCACATCTGTGCCGACTTCCATGCCGAATTCTTCGCCCAACGCCACACGAATGGAGGGCGCGGTCTGCACCAGAACCACCCTGTCAGGGTCGTTCAGCGCATCCCATACGCCGCCAATGTTGCTGACTTCTGTCAGCGCGGCGGTGGGACACACAGCGACGCACTGTCCGCAATAGGTACACATGCTGTCCGCCAGCGGCATGTTAAACGCCGGTCCGACAATCGTTTTAAAACCGCGTCCCACTGCTGTTAAAATACCGCAGGTTTGCACTTCGTTACACATGGTTTCACAGCGGCGGCACATGATACATTTAGTGGGATTGCGGATAATCGCCTGCGAGGACGCGTCCTGTTCGTTGATGGACATTTCACCGTTATATTTAATGCCGCGTTTGATACCCATGTCACTCGTCAATTTTTGCAGCACACAGTGCATGTTTTTCTCACAAATCAAACAGTTGTTGGGGTGATTGCTCAGCAGCAGTTCCAGCATGGCGCGGCGCGCACGGACAGCGCGGCGGGAGGAGGTCATTACGTTCATGCCTTCTCTGACATAGGTGGAACAAGCAGGCTGCAAATATTTTTCCCCTTCAATTTCGACCAGACAGACGCGGCAGGAAGCCGCCCCATTGACGCATTTCATGTCGTGCAAATCGAGATGGCAAAGCGTTGGAATATTGATGCCGACCTGTTTTGCAGCGGTTAAAATCGTATAGGTGTCCGGCACAGTAATGGTTTTATGGTTAATCGTAAATGTTACATCCATAGCTTATACAACCTCCATTCTTTTGATTTCAACAGCGCCGAAGTTACATTTTTTGAAGCAGGCGCCGCATTTCACGCATTTTTCGATGTCAATGGTATGCGGATTTTTCACGGTTCCTGTGATACATTTCATGGGACAAACGCGGCTGCACGCGGTACAACCGATACATTTATCAGGATTGATTTTGTAGTATTTGCTTTTTTTGATGGCAACGGCAGGACAAGCGCCGTTTTTAATGTGGTTTTTATAGTCGTCGATAAAATGGTCAATCGTGCTTAACACAGGATGAGGCGCATTGCGTCCCAAACCGCAGAGAGAGGAATCGCAGACGATTTCCGCCAGTTCGCGCAGTTTGGGAATATCGCTTTCCGTTGCTTTGCCTGCACAAATAGCGTCCAGCATTTCTTCAATGCGCTTGAGTCCAATGCGGCACGCCGTACATTTTCCGCAGGATTCCTGCACGGCAAAGGAAATATAGTTTTTCGCCAGTTCCACGCCGCAGTCCTCATCGTCCAAAACGGCGATACCGCCGGAACCGATAACCAGTTCATATTTTTTAAAGTTTTCATACGTGGTAGGGATGTCTAACATGTCGAGCGGCAAAATGCTGCCTTTTGCACCGCCGATATGCACGCCTTTGAGCACCGTGCTTTCCGCAACACCGCACAAATCATAGATGATTTCGCGAATGCTTGTACCCAGCGGCACTTCGACAAGTCCTGTTTTTTTGATTTTGCCGGACAACGTGAACACTTTGGTACCATAGTTGTCCGCGCAGCCGATAGATTTCAGCCAATCAGCGCCATGCAGAATCACATAGGGGATATTGGCAATGGTTTCAATGTTATTTGCAACCGTTGGCATACCATTAACCCCTTCCGCGGACGGATAGGGTGGTTTGTGGTGCGGTTCGCCGCGTTTTCCTTCCAGGTTGGCAATGAGCGCCGTCTCCTCGCCGGAGGCAAACACGCCGGTTGCCACGCGGATATAGATATCGAAATCAAAGCCGCTGCCCAAAATGTTTTCACCCAGAAAACCGTGTTCCTTTGCCTGTTCAATCGCTTTTTTCAGGCGGGACACCGCCAGAGTGTTTTCCATGGGAATGTTGATATACCCAATGCGGCAGCCCACGGCATAGCCGGACAGGATAACCGCTTCAACAATGTTGTGCGGGTTGCCTTCCACCAGCACTTTTGCTTTGTAGTCGCCAGGGTCAAGGTCGTTGGCGTTACAAACGATATATTTTATTTCGCCTTCATGTTCCCGTGTGATTTTCCATTTCATGCCGACAGGAAATCCGCTTCCGCCGCGCCCGCGCAGTTCCGATTCCAGCATCAGGGCGACAACGTCCTCTGGGTTCATCTGCACTGCTTTTTTCAGCGCGCCATAGCCGTCGTGTTCAATATAACTGCTGATTTCTTCCGGGTCAATCACACCGATATTTTGGAGTAAAATTTGTGTATCCGTTTTGATAATATCCATATGTTCCATCTCCATTCTGCCGCATTCCGGCTATATTCCTCTATAGGCATAAAAACGTAGAATACGCGTCCCACGATTTTTGTTTGCCTACTGCCCTAGACAGTTTCAAACAGCTTGTCAATGTCTCCGGGCTTCACGCCGCCATAGATTTCATCGTCTATCATGACCACAGGAGCCTGTCCACATGCGCCGACACAGCGCGCGGCGTGCAATGTATATTTGCCGTCCGGTGTGGTCTGGTCTACTTCAATGCCAAGTTTCTTTTCCATGGCTTTGAGTACTTCAGAGGAACCGTTGAGAAAACAAGCGGTTCCAAGGCAGACGCTGATGTTTTTTTGTCCGGCAGGAGATTCCTTAAAGACAGGGGAAAACGTGACCACTCCGCTGATTTTGGACACCGGCAAATGCAGCTTTCTGGAAATGTATAGCTGCACATCGTGAGAGAGATAACCAAACAACTGCTGCGCTTCATGCAGGATTTCGACCAGCGAACCGCTGGCGCCGGTGATATGCGCAATGATGTCATCTAGCTGTGCATATAATTCTTTTGTCTGCTCGTCCATTGTTGATTCATCCTTTCATGTTAAGAATTATCCCGAATCTGGAAAAAGCCCTGATTGTAAGATTCCCTAAAAAGGAAATATTAATCTGTAAATT
The DNA here is from genome assembly GCA_946555455.1 of uncultured Clostridia bacterium. GTDB lineage: Bacteria > Bacillota > Clostridia > RUG12999 > RUG12999 > JAAWTG01. Next base: position 12,400 of record CAMNSU010000055.1, read on the forward strand.
CAGTTCAAAGGCACTGCCTATGTGCAATAGTCCCTTCCAGTGACTATTGTATCATAGAAGGAATTGATTGGCAAGTGGAATGTTGTATACAACTTTTATGCATAATGACGATGAAATTGTTAAAAACGTAACAAAAGGCAGACGTTTCCGCCTGCCCCAGATGAGCATATATCGTTTTAAGATTCCAAAGAAACCTCTGTTTCAGGTGTTTCAGCTGCGTCTATCACGTCCAGTTTGGAGACGGAAATTTCAAATGCCGTTTTGGTTTCAAGAGAACCGTCCTCATATTTTTTCTGATATTCGCGGCTTTGAATGCGTCCGCTGAGACGGATATGCGCGCCGACTTCCAGAGAGGAAGCGAATTTTGCGTTGCGGCCCCAAACAATGCAAGGAATATAGTCGGATTTTCCATAGGAACGGTTGACCGCCAAAAGAATGTCTGCGATTTCACGCGAAAACGGCGTGGTGCGGTAGACCGGCGGTTTACAAATATAGCCGTCCAGCGTAATGGCGTTAGGGTTGTCGATATGTTCAATGTCAGCGCCCAGTTTGATGTCGCGTGCAAACAGGGAAAGCACCAGTTTGCTGCCTTTGCCGCTGTAGTTGTTATAGGAACGGTATTGTCCGCTGACTTCCACCATGGTTCCTTCTTCCAGTTCCAGCGCACAAATGAGTTTTTCTGAAATCATCACATTGATAAAATCGCCTACGCCGCTGAGTCGTGGTACTCTTACGGTGAACACAAAAAAATCTTCATCAAAATGCCGATGGCTGAACGCCGGCGGCGTTGTAATCTCCCCTACAATTTGTGCACTGTTGTTTTGCGTTGTGTATTCCATGTTCATTTATCTCCTCTCAAGGGTTTTTGTTTTTCTGTTAATATAGATTTGCGCCTGTCGCCTGCAGGGCGCTTTGCCGCCCGGCGTGGTCGATGGAATAGCTTTGTTTATAAATGAGCTGCGAAACAGGAACAAACGAATAGCCTTCCTGCTGCAATTTTGGAATCAATTGTTCCAGCGCTTCCGGCGTATGTTTCGCCTCGTTGTGGAACAGGCAAATGGAGCCGTTTTGCACATTTTCACTCACACGCTGCGTGATTTCTGCGGCGGAAAGGTCTTTCCAGTCCAGACTATCCCTGCCGGCAACAGTTGGAAACGCCCTGCCTGTCACGTTTTCAGAATATGACAGTTTTGCATTCGCATAGAAGTAGAGATAAAAGGTCATACGTTAATTTCACTTTCTCGTCATATTTTGGTTGGGGGACAGCATAGGATTGTTATGAGGAGGGGGACGATACAAATGAAAATTACCAATACATATGTAGAAACAAATGAAGCAAAACGTTCCGTGAAACAAGCGGAATTGCACCGCCGCTGTATCCTTTTGCTGCAAGCAGTCGGAGGGAAGGAAAGTGCGATAGCATGAATGCGATTTATGCAAGACAATCCGTTGATAAAAAAGACAGTTTATCTGTTGAAGGGCAAATTGATTTGTGCCAAAAATATGCGGGAGAAGGGGTGCGTGTATTCCGCGACAAGGGCTATTCCGGAAAAAACACCAAACGTCCTGCGTTTATGGAACTCATGGAATCGGTGAAAAAAGGAGAAATTCAAAAAATTTATGTCTATCGTTTAGATAGATTTAGCCGTTCCATTGCGGATTTTAGCAGGCTTTGGGAGGTTTTACAGCAATATGGTGTGGAGTTTCAATCTGTGACGGAGCAGTTCGATACATCCTCGCCCATGGGGCGGGCAATGCTTCATATTGTGTTAGTGTTTGCGCAGTTAGAACGGGAAACCATTGCCCAGCGCGTGAAGGACAACTATGTCCACCGTTTCCGGCTTGGCGCATGGCCGGGCGGACCTGCGCCATATGGGTTTGAGTTGACAAAGATAATGGCAGACGGACGGCAGGTATCTTCGCTTGCCGCCAACGAAAAGGCAAAAGTGGTACAAGCTGTTTTTGAAGAATATGCAAAGCCGGATACCTCTTTGCGCAGCATTGCAAGGACTTTGATGGAAAAAGGCATTCACGGTCCAAAACGGGAAGCGTGGGACAATGTTACGCTGTCACGTATCCTGCATAGCCCTTTATATGTCAAGGCAGACGAAGATGTTTACTGGTATTATGCGACGAGCGGATTACAGATACAGCAGGATATGGCGTGTTTTGATGGTATTCATGCATGTAATATCATTGGGAGGCGGGCGCGGGACAAAAATCAATATCATTCCATGGAAGGACAACTGCTGACGGTTGCGAGTCACGAGGGATTCATTGATTCCGGTTTATGGATTCGGGTGCAGCATAAACTAAACAAAAATCCGCAAATTTCCAGAAAAAATGCAGGAAAATATTCCTGGCTGACCGGACTGATGAAATGCGAACAATGCGGCTATGCAATTAAAATCAATTACATGAAAACAGAAGATAAACACCATTTAGTCTGCTCGGGAAGGTCGAATTTTGCAATCTGTGACACTGCCGTTCAAGTGAACCTACGAGAATTGGAACATTATGTTGCAGGCAGGATTACAGAAATGCTGGAGGAAACGCCGTCCGAGGTAAATCTGCCGGATACAAAAGAAAGAGCGTCTCAAATTTTAGAGATTGAACAGAAAATAGACCGTTTGGTGGAGGTGTTGGCGGAAAGCAGTGCGGTTTCCGGTTCGTATATTACCGGAAAGATTGAAGCGCTTCATAAAGAGCGGGAGACGCTCATGAAACAAGGTGAAAATAAGCCGCATCAAACGGAACAGCTCGATTTTTACGCGCTCACATTTGAAGAAAAGAAGATTGTCGCCGCACAGTTCATTGATAAAATCCTGCTCAGCGGCGAATATGTGAATATTATGTGGAAAATATAACCCATGGGTACTGACTCAAAAAGAGTCGGATATAAGAAGTCCGGCTCTTTTTGGACTGAAATTTGATTTCATTGGGGGCGGTTGAACCTTTTGAGAAGAAGGGACAAGCCGGAAAATGATATTACATAAAAAAGCATTGTAAGTTTTGTATAAAAATCGGCGCGTTTTTTTTTTTTTGTCTAATTTCACAAACTTTTAGCGGAGAGCAACAGAAAGATTGACTTATACATGAAATGCTAATAAAATATAGGGGTAACGAAACATAGAAGGATCGATGCTTCTATGTGGAATCAATAGATGCGGTACTAAAAAAATACTCTGACATTTTATATTTTGCAATCATTTAGGTAGGAGAGCTGCGCTATGGATAAATTAAAGCATCTACTGAAAGAAGTGAAAAATCAATATATTGTCGCCTGTCTGTTTTTAACAATATGCATTTTTGTGCTTGGCGGCACAGGAAAGATGGCAATTTTTTGTGCTCTGGGAATCATGCTTTGTGTAGTTGGTTTTATGCAGGGCGCAGTGGCGGTGGATTTATGGATATTGTTGCCACTGATGATTTATAATCTGTTCAGTCTTATTTCGGCTTATCTAGCGCATGGAAATATTGCAGAAGGATTTACGTCTATTCAGGCGGCTTTTTCGGTCATATATCTTCTCATGGCATATCTGGATAAGGATGGGATACGCTTGCTCAGGAAACTGTGTATTATTTTGACGGCGTTTGTTGCGCTTGCCGGTATCGGAGAGTTTGTGTGTGACGCGGTGCTGCTGCATTCATCGGCAAGGCTTGGCGGGGTGATAGGAAATCCCAATGGTATGGGCATATTTCTTGTGTTGGGCTGGTTTTCCTATATGAATGATATACCGGAGCAAAAAACAAGCGGTATGCGGTGGTGGAACTGCATAGAACCATTATTGTTGATTGCGCTTGCATTGACCTTGTCGATGGGCAGCTTTGCCGCTATGGCAGTGGGAATTGTTGTTATTATCATTGCTGATATTCGGGAATTTGGCGTCAAAAAGGCTGTAGGGCGCAGCGGGGCTTTGCTTGCGCGGCTGAGTATCGGACTGGGCATGGGAATTTTGTTGTATCTTGCGGTTTCGCGCGTGGGGAAAACATGGCTGTACGTCTGTTTGTTGCTCTATTTTGCGGCGGTTATCGTAAAATGGGAGAAATTGGGACGGTTTTTAACGGAATATAGGGTGGTAGCGGTTGTGCTTTCGGTGCTGAGTCTGCTGTTTGCCGCTATGATTATCGCTATCAGACCCAGTTTTACGGCAACGTTTGTCGAACGGCTGGAGATGATGAAAAACGGGGTGCGTTATTTTAAGATGAACCCAATTTTTGGAATCGGTCCGAGCAACTGGCGGCAGTTAAATTTATATGACAGCGACATCTATTTCAACGTCAACCATATCCATAACGCGTTGATTCATGTAGGGACGGAATTGGGACTGGTTGCAATGGCTATGATGGTTATTGTGGCGGTGAGATGTCTCATAAAAGATAAGCGGCTCTATGGCAGAGCAGGATGGGGCGCCTTTCTTTTCCACAATATGGTAGACGCGGCGTTTTTTAATATAAAAATCACTTCAATGGCAATCATGTCGGGAGGAGAACCGTCGCAGGGCGGCAGGCGGCTGAATTCTGTCACCACAAAAATAATATTCGGTGTGTTTGCTATGATATTTGCATATAATTTTTATTGGTATGTGCAAATGACGTAGGAGGTGTGTTATGAAAGAGCAAACGAGGGCAAAAAACTATTTGGATATCTGGCTGCTTTTGGCCGGATTTTGTGTCATACTGGTGGTTATCGTTGGGTTATGGTATACTCTGAATGGGAAATTGCCTGAAAATGTCGGACGAAAACTGACGGAGGCGGAATTAAACGAGGTAATCGCAGCAAACAGCCCCCTGATTGAATATGCATATTTAAGCTGCAATGCGGATTTCCCACGAGAAAATAAGATTGACAGAATCACAGTGCATCATATGGCGGGAATCACCACTTTGGAAAAACTTGGGGATTTGTTTGCCCAGCGGGACAGACAGGCTTCTGCAAATTATGCAATTGATATTAGTGGAAAAGTGGGCTGCTATGTGGAGGAAAAAAACCGTGCGTGGACGTCAAGCAGCGGAGAAAACGACCACCGCGCTGTGACCATAGAGGTTTCCAACGACGAAATCGGCAATAACTGGCATGTGAGCGATGCGTCAATTGATGCGCTGATTGAACTTTGTACGGATATTTGCCGGCGTAATAACATCGAAAAACTGGAATTTACCGGAGACACGAGCGGGAATTTGACCATTCACAGCATGTTCTCCGATAAAACGGAATGTCCGGGACCCTATCTAAAAAGCAGACTGCCGGACATTGCAGAAGCAGTGAATCGAAAATTGTCAGAAGCGGCATAGAAGCGTCGAAACATAGGAGAATAGACGCTTTTATACCTAAATGTGTCTGCCCTCTCCCCCAAAGATGTGAGTGCCTTTGGGGAGGGGGTAAAATTGCTATACGCATTTCGACAAAATGAATTGACAAAGTTGAATAGACATGATAAAATAGACGTAAAGAGTCTACTTTAATTTAAGAAGCTGCGCACAACACTCTGGACGCAGGGTGAGACGTCTCTGCTTTGCCGCATTTCATGCGGCAGCCGGCGCGGCGGCATAACATGGAGATTCAACTTTGCTTGACATAGATTAAAAATTCAATGCGAGTGGTGAGGAACACGGATGAAACGCGTAATAAAAGGATTTTTTGTTTTTCTGCTTATCATTGTCATTGCGGTAGGCATTGCTGCCGCAATTAATTTTGTGATGAACAAAAACGTATATCTGACGGAATATGACTATACCAGTGAAAAGCTGCCGGGTGCTTTTGACGGCTGTCGGATTGCGGTCATTTCGGATATCCATAATTCCGTATATGCCGATAAGTTCATAACGCTATTCAATCAATCCAAGCCGGATATTGTGCTGTTTGCAGGCGACATGATTCAGCAGCCGGATACCAATTTAGACAATGTGTTGAAGATTGTAAACGCTCTGCCGGAAGAGATTCCGGTTTATGGAATTTTCGGCAACCATGAAGCATCAAACGGATATGTGGTGCGAAAACAGATTTCCGGTGCACTGCGGGAAGCGGGCGTTACGATGCTGATAAATTCCGCAGACGACATTACGAAAGATGGAGAAACCATACGAATCATTGGCATTGAAGACAAAGGTGATGAAGTTATCGGCGAGGAAATCGTGGAACAAATCAAAAAGACGGTGCAAAGCAATAAACTTGAAAATACATTTCAGATTTTAGCATACCATCGCGCTGACGTGTATCCGAAACTGCATGATTTACCGGTAGATTTGATTTTGTCGGGACATATGCACGGAGGCATTGTGCGCGTACCGTTTGTGGGCGGCGTGTTTGGAAAAAACGGAGAACTGTTCCC
>CAMNSU010000056.1 GCA_946555455.1 uncultured Clostridia bacterium
TTGTAGGCAAGGCAAAAATACGCAGGAATACTGGCGTATTTCAAGTATTTTTAACGTAGCATACGAGGAAATCTGCCCTAGGGACCGCATGAGATTCGACTTTTGTTTGCCTACCCTTTCATCATAACGGAAAACGTCTCTGCTGTCAATCATGAAAAGAGCTTTCACCAAATCGGCGAAAGCTCTTTTACAATATTTCATGCTTATTTCCGTTTTCCAAGCAGCCGCAGCAGATACAAGAACACGTTCACGAAATCCAAATACAACTGCAACGCGGAATAGATGGACGCTTTTTGCAGCATCTCATTGTCATATTGATAAACTTCATAAAACTTTTTAATTTTCTGTGTATCATATGCGGTAATTGCCAAGAACAGCGCCAAGCCGATGAAACAGACCGTCTGCTCAACTGCTGTGAAATCGAAAAACAAACTCAGCAGCCAGAAGATTGCAAGTCCGAAAATACCAAACATTGCAACTTTCCCGATACCGGACAAATCACTTTTTGTCACATAGCCAAACAGCGCCATAATACCAAAAATCACTGCCGCGAAGACAAATACCAGCGCTACGCTCTCAAGGTCATACAAAAAGAAAATAGACGAAAGTGTGACGCCGTTGACAAGCGCATATACAAAAAACATTGCTCTTGCCGCGCCAATAGACATTTTGTGCAGCCGACCTGCCAAAATCCAAACCAGCGCAACTTCTGCAATCAGCAGCGCATAGAAAATAGCCGGCGTTGAAAATACCACATAAAACACACCGGACGCAATTGCCGCAAGAGACGCTGCAAAGGTGGTCATCAGTCCCAAAAACATCCACAAATATGTTTTTGCTACAAACGTGCTGCGGCTTTCTCCCATTTCAGCCGAACCCATAGGTTCCATTGGTTGATTTACCATGATAATTCCTCCTTACAGATTTTCATTTATTGAAAAGAGGCAAGGCTCTCTTCTACCATTTTTAACATTTCTTTATATTTCTCGCCTTTGGCTTTTTCTTCCGCCACCACTTTTTCCGGCGCTTTTTTCAAGAAACCTTCATTAGACAGTTTCCCTTCCACACGACGGATTTCCTGCTGGAGACGTTCTTTTTCTTTCTCCAGCCGTGCGATTTCTTCTTCCCTGTTCACCAATTCGTCCATTGGAATGGCAATCTGCGCGCCTTCCACGACTGCTTTTACAGCATTTGGCGGAATCACACTGCTGTCCTCTGTGATAACCACTTCCGAAGCGGACGCCATTTTTTCAAAAAACAGTTTACCGACGGCAAATATCTCTGTATCATGTGTCACGATAAACAGTTTTGCCTTTTTGGACGGCGGAACATTCTTTTCCGCACGCGCATTGCGCACCGCTTTGATTGCCTGCTGAATCAACATCATCTTTTGGCTTTCCTGCGGATAGCTTGCTGTTTCTTTGGGCCACGGCGCGCGCACAATCGTTTCGCCTTCATGCGGCAAATGCTGCCAAATTTCTTCTGTGATAAACGGCATGAATGGGTGCAACAGTTCCAAGGTGCGCGACAGCACATATGCCAGCACTTTTTTCGCTGCAACGCTGGAATCGCCCTGCGCGTCATACAACCGCGGTTTTACCAGTTCAATATACCAATCGCAGAATTCGTCCCAAATGAAATCATATAACTTCTGCACTGCCACGCCCATTTCAAAATGGTCTAAGTTATCGCTCACTTCACGAATCACGGTGTTCAGGCGCGTCAAAATCCATTTATCCTCCATGCACAAATGCGCTTCTTCCGGCAGTTCATCTGTTTCATGGTCAATGTTCATCAGTACAAACCGCGCCGCATTCCAAAGTTTGTTGGCAAAATTCCGGCTGGCTTCCACGCGTTCCGTGTAGAACCGCATATCGTTTCCGGGCGAATTACCGGTTGCCAATGTGAAGCGGAGTGCGTCCGCGCCGTATTGGTCGATAATTTCCAGCGGGTCAATCCCATTGCCAAGCGACTTGGACATTTTACGCCCTTGGCTGTCCCGTACCAGTCCATGCATAAACACATGGCGGAACGGTACTTCTTTCATATGCTCCATACCGGAGAAAATCATTCGGGCAACCCAGAAGAAAATGATGTCATACGCTGTCACCAACACGCTGGTCGGATAGAATTTTTCCAATTCCGGCGTTTTTTCCGGCCATCCCATGGTGGAAAACGGCCAGAGCGCCGAGCTGAACCATGTGTCCAGCACATCTTCATCCTGTTTCATGGCGCCGCCGCATTTCGGACATACCGTAACGTCCTCTTTCGCGACCACCATTTCGCCGCAGTCCTGACAATAATATGCCGGAATCCGATGTCCCCACCAAAGCTGACGGGAAATGCACCAGTCAAACACATTTTCCATCCAATTCATATAGATTTTACTGAACCGTTCCGGCACAAACTGCACTTCTTTGTCTTTGACAACGCGAATGGCATCTTTTGCCAGCGGTTTCATTTTCACAAACCATTGGTCGCTTGTCAGCGGTTCCACCACCGTACCGCAGCGGTAACATTCGCCGACATTATGTTTGTGGTCTTCGATTTTCAGCAGCACGCCTGCCGCTTCCAAATCCGCCACAATCGCTTTACGCGCTTCGTAGCGATCCATGCCCTGATATTTTCCGCCCTGCTCATTGATGGTCGCGTCGTCGTTCATCACGCGAATCAGCGGCAAATCATGGCGTTTTCCTACCTCAAAGTCATTGGGGTCGTGCGCCGGTGTGATTTTCACCGCGCCCGTTCCAAAATCTTTTTCCACATATTCGTCCGCTACAATGGGGATTTCGCGTCCAACCAGCGGTAAAATCAGCATTTTTCCAACCAAATGCGCATAGCGTTCATCTTCCGGATGTACTGCCACCGCCGTATCGCCCAACAAGGTTTCCGGACGGGTCGTAGCAATCGTTAAATATTCGTCGCTGTCTTTTACCTGATATTTGATGTGCCAAAAATGACCGTCGTGTTCGCTGTATTCCACTTCCGCGTCGGACAGCGCGGTTGTACAACTCGGGCACCAGTTGATAATGCGGTTTCCTTTATAAATCAACCCTTTTTCATAGAGATTGACAAACACTTCTTTGACCGCTTTGGAACAACCCTCGTCCATGGTGAACCGTTCTCTCGACCAGTCGCAGGAACAACCGATTTTGCGAAGCTGTTTGGTGATACGAGAACCGAATTTATGCTTCCAGTCCCAAACGCGTTCCAAAAAAGCGTCCCGTCCCAAATCATAGCGGGTCAAGCCCTCTTTGACGCGCAGTTCTTCTTCCACCTTGATTTGCGTCGCGATTCCGGCGTGGTCTGTACCGGGCACCCACAGCGCTTCATAGCCCGCCATACGTTTATAACGCACCAAAATATCCTGCATGGTTTCATCCAGCGCGTGTCCCATATGCAGTTGTCCCGTCACGTTCGGGGGCGGAATCACAATGGAAAACGGTTCTTTTTCACTTTTCGCATCCGCTTTAAAATATCCGTTTTCCTCCCATGTTTTATAAATACGATCCTCAAATTGCGACGGGTCGTATGTTTTTTCAAGCTCACTCTTGTGCATTGCTTACCAATTCCTTCCTTTGTTTTCAGTTTAAACCGCCTTTGACAAACAGCGCCAGCATTCCCACTACGCTGCACACTATGCCAACGCCTTTCATCATATACTGCGCCATTTCCGGAGCCGCTTCTTTGCGGACAAGCGAAATGAGCCACGGCAATACATAAATCAGCGCCACACCGACAAATGCTAAAATCCAGCAGATAACATAAAACATATTCATTTGAGTTCCTCCCTTGTTTCCTGTCTGCTGCAAAACAGAGCAAAAAACAAATTCTTTCCATTTTGTATATATTATCTTTAATATTATCACAAATTCCCTATCTTTGTCAATCATTTTCCGGTCTTGAATTATTTCTTTCACTGCATATTTTTTTCTTTCCAACTCATACTATAATCATAATTTTAAAAACTATAACGTAATTTCACAAACTGGAAAGGACGGACAATTTTATATGAAATCAAAATTTATGCTCTGGCTGCTTACCTGCGTCCTTTGCGCAGGCTTATTGGCAGGCTGTGGTAACAATAATAATGAAAACAATTCCGGCGCCGGCGGCACTGCCGGCGAAAACGCAAAAGTGGACATTTACCAATTCAAAGTGGAAATTGCAAAAGAACTGGAAAATGCAGCCGCACTCTACATGAAAAACCACCCGAATGTGAAAATCAACATTCAAACGGTCGGCGGCGGCGATGACTATGGCGCTTCTTTGCGCGCCAAAATGCAGTCCGGTGAAGAACCTACCATTTTCAATATCGGCGGGCCGCAGGATACGCAGGACTGGATGCAAAAACTGGAGGACCTCTCCGACCAGCCTTGGGTTTCTCAGACGGTAGACACCGTTTTGGACAGCGTGACGGCAGACGGCAAAATCTATGGAATGCCCTACGCAATTGAAGGTTATGGTTTTATCTATAATACAGAAATTTTCAAAGCGGCGGATATCGACCCTTCTACCATACACAACTATGATACCCTGCTCGCCGCGGTGCGAACATTGGACGAAAAAATCAAATCCGGTGCGCTCAAATCACAGTTTCCGCAGCTTGAAGCTGTGTTTGAATTTCCAGGCAAGGAAACATGGGTCAGTATGCACACGGTAAACGTACCGCTGTCGCAGGAATTCACCAGCGCAACAGATGCTTTTGAAAAGAAAACCGTCTCCTTCCAAAACGCAGACGCATTCAAAGCGTTGATTGACATTCAGGCGGACTATAGTTCCAATGCCGACAGCAAAGGGAAACTCAATGCGGTGGACTATGCAACGCAGGTGGGACAAGGGATTGCCATTGAACGCGTTGCCATGATTCAGCAAGGAAACTGGATTTATGGTGATATTGAAAATGTAGATGCGGAAACGGCTGCAAAAATGAGTCTGCTCCCTATGCCGCTGGTGGGCGAAGAAGCCTTGAAAATGCCTGTCGGTGTACCAATGTATTGGTGTGTCAACAAGGACAGCAATGACGCAGACAAAAAGGCTGCCAAAGAATTTTTAACATGGCTCTATACCTCCGAAGAAGGAAAAGAGACGATTGTGAACAAATTCTATTTTATTCCGCCGCTCAAGGGCTATACGCAGGAACCCAGCGACCCACTTTCCCGCGCCGTGAAAACCTATGCAGACGACAATAAAACGCGCCCATGGGTATTCATGGGATTCCCGACCAGTTGGGGTATGGACAGCGTCGGCGTTCAAGTGCAGCGGTATCTTTCCGGCGAAGCTACTTTTACAGAGGCAGTGGAAAAAGCAAAAGCAGACTGGGAAGCTGCCCGCGCGAGCGAATAGCTGTTTCAATTTAGCAATACCAAAAGGTCCGCTATACACAAAGTTTTTAAAGAATACTGCGGCAAAATCCGTTTTTCTGTGCGGCATACGTTTTTCGTATGCCGTTTACATACGAAATATAAGGAGGTTTTTTCGTGAGACCCAGCAAACTAACATTTACGCTATTTTTACTACCGGTTGCCATTGCTTTTTCCGCGGTTGTTTTAATTCCCATGTTTTTGGGGTTTTTCTATTCTTTCACAGACTGGAACGGCATTGGAAACAGTTATCATATTATCGGTTTCAGCAACTATTTAACCATTTTCCACTCAGACAGTGAATTTCGCAACGCGTTTTTCTTCACACTGAAATTCGCTATTGCCTCCGTCATTTTAATTAACGTGATAGGCTTTTCTCTGGCGCTGCTGGTGCAGCGTTCCTCGTGGCTGAACAACACGCTGCGCAGCATCTTTTTTCTGCCGAATCTAATTGGCGGCATTCTGCTCGGTTTCACTTGGCAGTTTATTTTCACCAAGGTATTCGACATGCTGGGCAGCCTTCTTCACCTTCCCTTTTTGCAAGGCTGGCTTTCCACCACCTCGACAGGATTTTGGGGACTTGTGATTGTGATGAGCTGGCAGCTCAGCGGATATATGATGATTATTTACATTGCCGCGTTGCAAAACATCTCGGAATCCATTCAGGAAGCGGCGTCCATTGACGGCGTTACCCCCGTGCAGCGTCTGTTTAAAATTACGCTGCCGCTGGTTTCTCCCGCTTTTACAATCGGTCTGTTTTTAAGCATTTCCAATTCTTTTAAACTGTTTGACCAAAACCTTTCATTAACCGGCGGCGCGCCATATAAATCCACGCAAATGCTGACGCTGAACATTTATAATACAGCGTTTACCATGAACAATCTGGCATTGGCGCAGGCAAAAGCGGTTCTTTTTTTGATTATGGTTGCCGTTATCACCTTAACGCAGCTCTATTTTAGCAAACGGAAGGAGTTAGAGTTATAATGAAACACCGTAAACCTATCCTGCAAACGATTCTCGGCATTTTACTCGGACTGCTCTTTCTCTCGCCGCTCTATATTCTGGTTGTCAATTCCTTTAAAACGCAAAAAGGGATTTTCAGCAATGTCCTTGCACTGCCGGACAGCACCTATTTTACGCTGAACAACTATGCGGAAGCATGGAAACAATTGGAGTTTCTCAAATCTCTGTTCAACTCCCTCTATATTTCTATCCTCTCCACACTGGCAATCATTTTGCTCACCTCCATGGCAGCTTGGGTGCTGGTACGGCGAAAATCAAAAACAGCAAACGTTATTTTTTATATCTTTGCCCTGTCCATGCTGGTACCCTTTCAGTGCGTCATGCTGCCGCTGGTTCAGATTATGGGGAAAATTCAGTTTCTCAATCCTGCCGGACTGATTTTCATGTATCTGGGATTCGGCTCCAGCCTTTCCATTATCATGTATCACGGCTTTATCAAAAACGTGCCGCTGGAACTGGAGGAAGCGGCTACCATTGACGGCGCAAATGCTTTTCAGGTGTTTTGGCGTATCGTCTTTCCTTTGCTCAAGTCCATCACCGTCACCATTGCCATTTTAAACCTGATGTGGATTTGGAACGACTTTCTGCTGCCGCAGCTCGTCATTAACAAACCAGGCTGGCAAACCATTCCGCTCAAAACTTTCTATTTCTTCGGTCAATATTCCAAACGCTGGGATTTGGCGACGGCCGGACTGCTTTTGGGTATGATTCCGATTATTGTATTTTACCTTTTCGCACAAAAATATATCGTAAAAGGTGTCACAGACGGCGCAATCAAATAATACGCATGTAATATACCTAAAAAATAATCAATATCTTGTATTTATTTCCAAATATTGATATAATGTGGATAATACAGCGATATTCAGGAGGTATTTGCTATGAAACGAGGAAGCGGTATATTACTGCATATATCATCCCTGCCTTCTCCCTATGGCATTGGCACCATGGGGAAATGCGCCTATGAATTCATTGACTTTTTAAAGAAAAGCGGGCAAAGCTATTGGCAGGTGCTGCCGCTTGGCATCACCAGTTTTGGCGATTCACCCTATCAATCCGCCAGCAGTTTTGCCGGCAACCCTTATTTTATTGACTTAGATTTATTGTGCGAATGGGGTATTTTACAGCCATCCGATTTGCCGCGCCATGATATGACGCCGGGTACCATTGACTATGCCGCCCTATATGAATGGCGTTATGCCCTGCTGCATACCGCCTACCAAAAAGGCTATGCAAACGTACAGGAGCAGGTACGGGCATTTGCCGCAGAAAACAGCGGTTGGCTGGAGGATTTTGCTCTGTTTATGGCGCTGAAAACAGCGCACCACGGCGCGCCATGGCACATGTGGGAGGAACCGCTGAAACAGCGTGAACCATGGGCGTTGGAACAGGCAAGACGAGACCATGCGGAGGAAATCGGGTTCTGGAAATTTCTGCAATATCTGTTCTACCGGCAGTGGGAAGCGCTGCGCGCCTACGCTCACCAAAACGGTATTACCATCATCGGCGATATTCCCATCTATGCTTCCCATGACAGTTGTGATGTTTGGAGCAATCCCGATATTTTTATGCTGGACGAAAACAAGAACCTTCTTCTGGTTGCCGGCTGTCCGCCCGATGCGTTTTCCGCAACAGGACAGCTTTGGGGAAATCCTGTCTACAATTGGGAGGTGTTACAAAGCCGCAATTTTGACTGGTGGATAGACCGTCTGCGTCAATGCGGTCGTTTATTTGACTGCGTTCGTATTGACCATTTCCGCGGTTTTGATGAATTTTGGGGCATTCCCGCCGGCGAAGAAACGGCGGAAAACGGCAAATGGTACCGCGCCCCCGGACTGGCACTGTTTCAGGAGGTGCGGCGGCAGCTTCCGGAGCTCTCTGTCATTGCTGAAGATTTAGGATTCCTCACCCCCAGCGTGATTCAACTGCGGGAAACGCTTGGTATCTACGGTACAAAGGTGTTGCTATTCGCTTTTGACCCGCGCGAAGACAGCGACTATCTCCCCCATCACTATACCAAAAATTCTATTGTATATACCGGCACGCACGACAACGATACCGTGGAAGGCTGGCGCAAAACCGCCGCGAAAGAAGATACCGCCTTTGCGGCACAATATTTAAACGAAACGCCCGGCGAATATTTGAGTCATGCCTTTGTGCGCAGCGCCTATGCCAGTGTCTCCGATATTGCAATGGTTCCCATGCAAGACCTTTTGGGACTGGACAACAGCGCGCGTATGAACACCCCTTCTACCTTGGGCGAAAACTGGTGCTGGCGTATGCTGCCGGAGGATTTATCAAAAGGCCTCGCCGAGGAACTGCACCGGCTGTCGGTATTATACGGCAGATACTGATTTAGGCATAAGAGAGCCGAATCTCATGCGGTCTCTAGGGCAAATTTTCCCTGCATGGCGCAAGCATATTCGACTTTTGTTTGCCTACGGCAGTTCGCCGGCAAATTCAAACATGGAAAGGCAAGTGGTTTTTCTTATATGAATACAGAAAATTTCTCTCAAATTATGAACACCGTTCTCAAAACAGAATTTGCAAAAACACCGGAAACAGCTTCTGTCCGGCAGCTCCACTTTGCCATTTCCAAAGCGGTTCTCTATGCTGTGCAGGACGCTTGGCAAAAGCAAGAAAACTATGAAGGAAAACAGGTTTGTTATCTTTCCGCGGAATTTTTGATTGGACGCAGTATTTATCAAAATTTACTGAATTTAGAGTTAGGCGAAACGGTAAACGATTTACTACAGCCGCTGGGCTATGATTTTTCCTGTTTTGAAGAAATAGAAGACCCTGCCCTCGGAAACGGCGGATTAGGGCGGCTTGCCGCCTGCTTTTTGGATTCAGGCGCGACGCTGCGCTACCGTCTGAACGGCTATGGTATCCGCTATCAGCAAGGGTTGTTCAAACAGCATTTTGAAGACGGATTTCAAAAAGAGGAAGGCGACGACTGGCTGCATTCCCCCGACCCGTGGTCTATCCGCCGCGAAGAAGACGCCGTTTTGGTGCATTTCGCGGAGGAAACCGTCCGCGCTGTGCCGTACGACATGCCGGTTATCGGCTATAAAAGCGATTGTATTAACACGCTGCGTCTTTGGCAGAGTGAAGCGGTGCAAGATTTTGATTTTGACCTCTTTAATGCCCAAAACTATGACGAAAGTCTACAAAACCGAAATGACGCCGCCTACATCTGTATGTCCATTTATCCCAACGACGACGGAGCGGAAGGAAAACGGCTGCGCCTGAAACAGCAATATTTTATGTGCAGCGCAACCATGCAGGACATTTTGCGTCAATATAAAGCAAAACACAGCGGGGATTTCAGCGAATTTGGTAAATTCTATGCTGTGCAGCTCAACGACACACACCCCACGCTGGCGATTCCTGAATTTATCCGTTTGCTGCAAACGCAGGAGCGCCTGCCGTTTGAAACGGCGCTCTCCATTGCGCGCGAAACCTTTGCCTATACCAATCATACCTTGATGGCAGAAGCGCTGGAAACATGGGATTTTACGCTGGTGAAAAGCACCATTCCGGCAGTGGCACAAGTGATTGAAGAAATTCACGCATTTATGATGAAAGAGCTTTCGCCACAAAACGCGATTCAGATTTTACAAAACGATACGGTACACATGGCAAATCTGGCGGTCTATTGTTCCTTTGCCGTCAACGGTGTTGCCAAAATCCATTCCGAATTGCTGCGCACCGAGCAAATGAAGGATTGGTATGCCGTTTATCCCGACCGGTTTCAAAACAAAACCAACGGTATCACGCCGCGGCGGTGGATTGGCGTGGCAAATCCGGAACTGAGCAAATTGATTACGAATTTACTGGGCTCGGACAATTGGCTTAAAAACTTAGAGCGGCTCCGCGAGCTGGAAAAATATGCAGATGATGAGGAAATCCTAACCGAATTTATGCAAATCAAAAGTGTGAAAAAAACGCAGCTTGCAGGTATTCTGCTAGACCGCGAAAATTGTCTGGCAGACCCCACTTCTATGTTTGACATTCAGGTGAAACGGCTCCACGAATATAAACGGCAGCTCATGAACGCCTTTTGCATTTTGGCAATCTATTATCGGCTCAAAGCAGGGAAATTGCCGAATTTCCATCCAATGACTTGCATTTTCGGCGCAAAAGCGGCGCCCGGTTACAGACATGCAAAAGGAATTATCAAATATATCAACGAAATGGCCGCGCTGATTAACAGCGACCCTGCTGTGAAAGGGCTTTTGAAGGTCGTTTTTGTACAAAACTATAATGTATCCTATGCGGAAAAACTGATTCCCGCCGCGGATATTTCCGAACAGATTTCAACAGCGGGTACGGAAGCCTCCGGCACCGGAAACATGAAATTCATGCTGAACGGTGCCGTAACGCTGGGCACCTATGACGGCGCCAATATCGAAATTGTGGAACGTGCCGGCTGGGAAAACAACTATATTTTCGGCTATCATGTGGAAGACTTGGAAAAATTGAAACCGTCTTATCAATCTAAAAAGTGGTATGAAGAAAACAAAGAACTGAAATTTGTTGTGGATACCTTAATTGACGGCACGTTTGACGACGGCGGCACCGGTTTGTTCAAAGAACTGTATGATTCTTTACTCAAAGGCGCAAGTTGGCATATCCCCGACCACTATTTCATTTTTGCCGATTTCAGCAAATATCTCGACACCCGTCTGGCTGCCAATGCCGATTACGGACAGCCGCTGCTGTTTGCACGCAAATGCTGGCTCAATATGGCAAACAGCGGCTATTTTTCCAGCGACCGCACCATAAAAGAATATGCGGCGCAAATTTGGAATTTATAAACGATAGATTTTTCAGACGCTCTAAATTAATAGAGCGTCTGTTTTCACAATTTTAGGAAAAATATGTATGGACGGACTTGATTTTTATGCCGCTTTCCGCTATACTTAAATTATGCGAATTACTTGGCACAGAAAAGAGGTGAAGTCACATGAAAAAATTGCTCAAATTTTTTAGCGGTCTATGTTGCATTTTTGCTTTGTTATGCAGCGTGATTTATTTCCTAAGCACCTTGATGCCGGATTCAGAATAACTTTTCCCTGTTCATGGGACAACGTTTTTGATAGAAAACAACACAAATGTGAAAGGGTGTCATCAAGATGCAAAAGCAAACCAAACTTATATTATCCATTATCATCGCAATATGCATTGTTGTAATTGCAACAATCAGTGTGATTGTTGTAGTTACTCGTGCAAACATAAATAAAGGAGGCAACAACCCCATGGTATTAATCGAAATGGAAGACGGCGCAACGATGAAAGTAGAACTCTATCCGGAGTATGCGCCAAAAACAGTAGCAAACTTTGAGAAACTAGTAAAAGAAGGATTTTATGACGGACTTACCTTTCACCGCGTGATTTCCGGTTTCATGATTCAAGGCGGCGACCCGCAGGGCACTGGTATGGGCGGCAGTGATGAAACGATTCCGGGTGAATTTTCTTCTAACGGCTTTAAAAAGAACACGCTCAAACACACGCGCGGCGTCATCTCCATGGCACGTACAACAATGCCAAATTCCGCTACCAGTCAATTCTTTATTATGCATCAAGATACGCCCTCTCTGGACGGAAGCTATGCTGCATTTGGGAAAGTGATTGAAGGCATTGAAGAAGTGGACAAAATTGCATCTGTCCCAACAGGCGCTTCGGACAAACCGCTGACGCCGGTAGTGATTAAGCGTATGACAATGGTTGAATAAATCCCATGCCCGGGACATGAAACCATGTTTCGGGCTGTTTTTCTGTTGTTTTGATTTTTCCGGTTTGTTTAAAGTTTATTCATATCTTATCCATATATCAATGGTATACTATTTTTAGTAAGTGTGTCAGCGATATAAATATTAATAAAATTAATCTTTTTTACGAATAAAGGAGTTGCTATCCATGAGAGAACAAACCATTCTGGTAGCGGATGACCAAATGTTTATCCGCCGCATTATTTCCGATTATCTGGAAAATGCAAACTATCATGTGATGGAAGCGAAAAATGGCCGGGAAGCATTGGAACTCTTTTGCACCAACCAGCAGACCATTGATTTAGTTATATTAGACATTATGATGCCGGAACTGGATGGACTGGAGGTTTGCGAACGGATTCGCGACATCTCCTCTGTTCCTGTCATTATGCTGACTGCAAGCGATGACGATAACAACGAAATTAAAGGGCTGCGGCTCGGCGTGGATGAATATATGAAAAAACCGTTTGATAACAAGGAATTGGTGCAGATTGTCAACCGTCTCCTTGGAAATTCCAATACGCAAAATCAAAACGTAATCAATCTATAAAAAGACAAGTTCAATCATCAGGACAACTATATCTATATACGCCTTATCCGCCCACGGTAATGCGTCGTATTTTTATGATTATTTGTGGGCAGAAAGGCTCTGGATAGTATATGGCTTGTATTGTAGAAGATGTTACATATCGCTCCGCCTGCGGTCGCGGTAAAATTTATGCAAAAAAATGGTATCAGAAAAATGCTTATAAAGAAACCGAATACAAAGGAATTGTTCAGATATCCCATGGTTTGAATGAACATATCGGCTATTACGACGCCTTTGCGCGGCAACTTGCCGAGGCAGGTTATATCGTTTGTGCAAGCGACCATTTGGGGCACGGTCAGTCCGCTATCACCCCACTTTTGACCGGGTATTTCGGCGAACAATATGGTTATCTATACTTAGTGGAGGATATGTATGCGCTCATGGAACTCATGCGCAAAAAGTATCCAGACCTCCCCTATTTTTTCTTTGGACAAGGTATTGGTGCATATCCGGTTCAACTTTTATTGCAAGAGCATGATGAATCGGTTCAGGGAATCATATTATCCGGCTGCACAGATAAGCTGTCCGGTTCTTTTTGGAAACGTCCGCTCGCGAATATGGTATATCAGATAAAGGGTTCCACGTCCAAATATAAATTTTTAAACCGTCTTTTCTACCGTCCGTTGTGCGGAAACGTCAAAAAGACAAAAGCGCCATGGACATGGCTCTCCCGCAACGAGTCCTTCACAGCGGAGTTCACCGCGGATTCCGCCTGCAATTTTGAACTGACCAACGTTGGACTGCGCGATATTTATATTTTAGAACAAAAAACATCTTCCGGTGCTTGGTATACGCATTTCCCACAGCAGACAGCCGCTCTCCTACTTTCCGGAAGTGACGACCGCTTGACGCACAGCGGCGCGAATACCAAACGTATGGCGCAGCGGCTTCAAAAGAGTGGAAGCGCGCATATTGATTTCAAATTATATTCCGGCGCACGGCATACACTGCTGCAAGATACTTGCAAAGACGCAGTTACTACGGATATCATTTCTTGGCTGGAATCACAAGTTCATTAAACAAAAAACCGCTTTCGCTATGGAATGCTCCATAGAAAAGCGGTTTTATTTTGCCCTGCGGCAATTATTCTTCCATTTGTTTTCCCAGAACGCCGGCGGCAGATTGGGCAAGTTTCGTTTCCACTTCACCCATATTATCACGTTCTTCGCCTTTTACCATAATCACGCTGCCAATCGCAGAGCCTTCTGAGATAATCGGCGCTACCACACCGGCAACATATTTGTCAGCGCCTTCCATCACCGGCATTGTCTTGGTGTCACCCATTTTCATAATAAACGTGGATTTTTCGTCCATAATTTTTTCCAGTTCACTGCTGATTCGTTTTTCCATAAACTCTTTTTTGGGCGCGCCATAGATTGCCACAATAGAGTCTTTATCAGTGATACAAACCGGATGCCCGCTGGTTTTGGACAAAGTTTCGGCATAGTGGCTTGCAAATTCGCCCAGTTCCCCAATCGGAGAATATTTTTTGAAAATCACTTCTCCTTCGCGGTTTGTAAAAATTTCTAACGGGTCCCCGCCATTGATAACATTGACACGAAACACCTTGTCCTTTTGCTTTGAGGCTGATTGGACTATCGTGTTGTATGCGCTATGCTCCGTGTCATGCGGAAAATTTACGATTTCCTCCAGTTCTCCTGCCGAAAGCAGCATATCAATATCGCTCTTTAATTGAATTTCAACATGGCTTAGTGAATTACCTTCCATATCTTCACCATCGTCAAAAACCGTGATTTTTTCCACAATCAGCCCTATGTCAACTTTATCCAAATTCGTTTTTTGGAGAATGTCGTCAAATATATCCATCGCTGTTTTCGCAATGCGGTTCACCTGAATAATCGTATTGCGTTTATCAAATGACATGGAAATTTGATTTTGTAAACCGGCTATTTTATGTTCCAAATCCAGTTCCATTTCATTATAAGTTTCCTCAATCAGTTCTTCTTGCTCGGGACGCTTCATGATTTCTTTAATTTTCTGCCGTTTTGTTGCTTTCAGTTCTGCCTTTGCCTGTTCAAGCATTTCATACAGTCGTTCTGACAAAGATTCGGCAGATTGAACGGATTGCTTTTCTTCTTTGATAGACTGCTCCAGCTTTTCAATCATATCCGCTGAATTTTCCTTGACTTTTTGAATATAGGACTTTAACAACGCATCTAAAATATCAACTCTGATATGATGCGCTGTACACCCGCGCAGCCCCCGTCTGTGGTATAGACCGCAAATATAATTCGGACGCAGGTTCTTTTTGCCGCGCGAAAACATGGGCGAACCACATTCGCCGCAAAAAAGATACCCGCTGTATACATTATCATTTATTTTAATGCCGCGGTAGTGCGTTGTCGTCCGTTTCTTCCGATTTTCCTGCGCTAACGCAAACACAGAATAATCAACAATAGCCGCGTGATGATTTTCAAAAACAATATGTTCTTCCGTATCCAGCTTTCTATCGTCTCCGTTTATTTTTTTTCGCGTAAATTTCCGCTGTCGAAGCGTACCGATATAAAAATCATTATCAAGGATTTTTTGTATTGTAATGATACTCCATTCCGGTCGGACAGAGAGTTTGCATTCTTCCCCTTTTGCCTCTTTTCGCTCCCGTTCAACCATGCGCGGCGTTGGAATATGCAAATCTGTCAGATGATTGGCAATTTTCTTATACCCCCACCCCTTGTTATATAAATCAAAGACCATTCGCACCACTTCAGCCGCGGCTTCATTCACTTCAAACTCCATCTTTTTAGAATTTATCATCGTGTATCCATAGGGAACGGCGCAAATCCATTCGCCCTCCTGCTGGCGGTGTTTGATAACATTTTTCACCTTTTTGGAAGTATCGGTAACAGGCATTTCATTAAGGAAAAAATGCATCTGAATTTGAATCCAATCATCATTTGTCGGATAGTCAATACCATCTCCGATTGAAATAATGCGCAGTCCCATATCCCGCAGGTCTTCCAATTCTACCAATCCGCGACCGTTCCGGCGGGAAAAACGTGAAAAATCTTTGATGATGAGAATATTATGCTTTTGCTCCACAAAGTTCTTTCTCATTTCCTGATAGCCTTCCCGCTTCTCAAATGTATAGCCGCTTCTGTCACGGTCATTGTAGAACGTTAATTTGGCGTCAGGAAAGTTCCGTTTCACATAATCTTCTATCATTGCCATCTGATTTTCAATACTGGTGTTGTCGTTATTCAAGTCATCATCAAATGAAATTCGGACATAGCCTGCTATATCGTCCTTATGTTTCAATATTATCTACCACCCTCCGCTTTATCTATAACAACATTGTAACATGTAATTTGAAACAAATCAAGAATAAAAATTTTTCCTATATAAAAAAACAGTTATCAAAGGGATAACTGCTTATCATGCAAGGTCTTTATTGTGCCGCAGCAAGTTTTTCGTTCCTTCATATAAATCCTTTGTTCCGGAATGAAAAACGGCAATTGTATATTTTTTATATTGCTTCATGGTTTGAATCGATTTTACGGCGGTGTCTGCTTTTTCAGATGTTGCACACCATATTGAAACAATTCTATTCTCGTCATCAATGTTGATTTCCATAATCACAGACACCTCCTATGCTTATTATTATTTACAAATTATGGTTATCTTATACATCATTCATCTACTGACGCGTCTCGCCGCCCTAAAAAATGTATCATCGTATTCTGTTTTTTTGTGTGCAGTCCCCTCACTTCTATATAAGGAATAAACATGTCAATATGAAGCTCCTATTTTAAGTCCCGCTTTTATTTTATTTCGGGGTTTGGGCGGCGCCCAATATTAACAAGTTATTTGTATATACAAACAGGAAGCTTGCCGTCACCAAAGTGACGCTTTTTTGAATTTCATGTCTCCAAAGAAGATGGAAATTCATATAAAATGAAGAAAAAAATAAACCTTATTCCAAATTGGAACAAGGTTATATATCATATTCTTTCATCATCAAACATACTACAATATATTTCTAACATAAAAAGTGGAACGACCGCCGCCTTTTTTTGAAATCACACCGTTTGCACAGAGTTTTTTCAAGTGTCTTTCAACAGTTGATGCGCTGACTGATGGACACAGTTCCAATATCTCTCTTTTGGTAAATTTACCAATCTTACTTTGAACAGCTTTGCTCACCGTATCAAAGGATGACGGACTTATGATATTTATTCTATCCTCAAATTCCCGATATGCTGCAATGATTGTCCCAAGCAAATACTTTATAAATGCTGTCGGATCGTCCTTTTCCTCGTGCCATCCGGTTTGCGAAAGCTCAAGAGCGTCATAATACGCGCCTTTATCCCCGGCAATCTTCGCTTCAAGCGATATATATTTTCCTATTTCATACCCGCTTCGGTACAGAAGCAATGTGGTAAGCAGTCTGGACATTCGTCCGTTACCATCAATAAATGGGTGAATACACAAAAAATCGTGTATAAAGACAGGAATGACGAGTAACGGGTTCACTTTGCCCTCACCAATGACATAATTAAACTCATCACAAATTTTCTGCATCGCAACAGGTGTTTCATACGCTGCAAGCGGAGTAAACAAAGTATATCTCTGTCCGGCGGCGTCAGTCGTACTTATATAATTCTGAACATTTTTAAATGTACCTCCAAAGCTTGAGTCTGTGTGACTGAACATTATTTTATGAAGTTGCAATATATAATTTGGTGTTAAAGGGATATATTCAAAGTTTTCGTGAACTATATGCAAAGCGTCCCTATATCCGGCAATTTCTTTTTCATCACGGTTTCGCGGTGTTGTTTTCTCGCTCATAAGCTGTCTTAAACGAGTTTCCGTTGTACGAATCCCCTCAATGGAGTTAGAACTTTCCGTACTTTGAATTTTTGCGATTTCTACCAAACCGTTCAGCTCATCGGGCTTTTGTTTCAGATATAAGAATTGCTTGCCTTTTTCTTCGTGAATATAAGACAGATAATTTACAATCTCTATATCCCACTTTTCATCCTTTAATATACTGTAATTAAATCGACGCATTTGTCTCACCTCATTTCTATTCTCGTCAATTATAACGCATATGACGAGAATAGTCAATAGGGTGACGAGAAAATAATTCTATTTGCACTGGACGTTCATCTACTTTTCTGCAGCTTTCATTCATTATTCTACTGTTTTCTTTAACAAATCTATCAATATTCTATAGTCGTCTACCGATAAAATAGAAGCCTCTAAAATATCGTTTTTGTCCGCCAGTCCCCAATTCAGACGATAGCCGCATTTTTTCGCCATAAGCCGTATAAATTCCCGAATGGTTCTCCCGTTGCCTTCTCTGAATGGATGAACAATATTCAACTCCGACATAACATATGCAAGATTATGAAACACTTTTTCTTCTGTCTGTTCCCTCGCCATGGCGTCTGTTTTTATTTTTGCAAAAATTTTATTGAGTTTTTCATCAATCAAATCCGGCGGATAAAACATGGTATCCGCTTTGCTGATTTGCTCTTTCCGAATTTTCCCTGCAAATGCATAAATATCTCCAAAGATAAATTGATGAATTTTTAAAAAATGCGTTTTGGAAAAATTCCCATTCATTGGATTTTGCAGCAGTTCCAATTGTTTTACTGCCGTGATTTCTTCTTCCGCCTCTTTCAGCAAACCAATATCTCTGATATTCAATTTATTTTTTAGTACATTTGTGTCGGGATAACAATACATGGATTGCACTGTTGTATAAACCTCATATTTTGAAAACATTGTCATGCCCTCTGTATATATTTTTCTTTTATTTCTTCAACCAACATATCGCAAGAAATTTTCCCATCTGAAAGACGCTTTAAATTGGCGATTGTGTTCTCACT
>CAMNSU010000057.1 GCA_946555455.1 uncultured Clostridia bacterium
GGAAATCATTGCAATGAGTGTTGCGGCAAACATTGCAACACTGCCCATTATCGTATGGTTTTTCAGTGATGTTTCCACCATTTCGGTGGTGACAAATGTATTAGTGGTGCCGCTTTTGAATATCCTATTTATTGGAACCTTTTTCATGGCGGCGCTGGGCGGTATTTTCCCGCCGCTGGGCAGTCTTATGGGATATTTCTTGGGCGGTATGGCAAAAATGATTTTATATATTGCAGAGCGGCTTGCCGCACTGCCTTATGCAACCGTGGCGCTGCCCAGACCGCCCATGATGTTTAACGTGTATTATTATGCTGCACTGTATGCAGTCTGGATGCTCACGGAGCGCAGACGGGTGCAGGAGATGAAACTGCTGCTGTGCTGCACAGCGGCATTGGCGCTGTCGCTTTGCGTGCTGCAATATTGGACGGCGGAAACCGTCCGCATGGAGTTTATCAATGTCGGGCAGGGCGATAGCTGTATGGTGCGGCTGCCCAATCGTCATCATATTTTGATTGATACGGGCGAAAAGGGAAACGGTACCACCAACAATGTGGTGGATTATTTGAAAAAACGCGGTATCTATACGCTGGATTGCATTTATATCTCCCATGCGGACAGCGACCACAGCGGCGGTCTGGAGGAAATTTTGGGTAGCATCAAAGTGAAAAAAATTGCGGTGCCGCAGCTGAATATTCGCAGCAAGGATATGGAAGAATTGATTCAAATGGCGATTCGGCAAGGCGTGCCGGTGGAACTGGTATCGGCGGGCGACAGCTATAAAGTGGAGGACATGGAGATTAAGGCGCTTTGGCCCGTTCCCATCAGCGGGAACAGTAATGTGGCAAATGACAACAATTTGTCCATGGTATTGCAAATAACATATCAGGAAAATACGGCGCTTTTTATGGGGGATTTAGAGGAAGAAGCGGAGGAAATGCTGGTACATACGGAAGCGGTGCCGGTATGCGATATTTTAAAAGTGGCGCATCACGGAAGCAAAACAGGAACAGGGAATACACTTTTAGACAAAACCAACCCGCAATATAGTGTTGTCAGTGTTGGAAAAAATTCCTACGGACACCCTGCGTCTGAGGTGTTGGAACGGCTGAAAAACCATGGCAGTGAAATATTACGCACAGACGTCCTGGGCAATATTGTGTTCCGTTTCAACCGCAGCGGACAGATGGCATTGGAAAGCAGGTGACAAGATGAAAAAAGAACTGGATTTATTAAAAAAACAGTTAAAAACCGCAGACCTGAACCACATCTATGTGTTCACAGGTGAGGAAACCTATTTGAAGGATTCCTATATCCGCCAGTTTGTGCGCGTGTTTGAAAAACAGGGCATGGAGGAATTCAACATCATTAAGCTGGATAAGGAGGCATTTTCGGCGGAAACGTTGATGGAAGCGGTGGAATCCTATCCTGTGATGGCGGAAAATAAGCTGGTGATTGTATCGGGAACAGGACTGTTTGAAAAGGCGTCGGAGGAAACCAAAAAAATGGTGCAGGATATTTTAGCGGATTTTCCGCCCTATTTGACGCTGATTTTTGATGAAATCAAATGCGACGGAAAACTCGCCAGCGTGAAACAACTCAAAAAAGAAGCAATCTATGTGGAGTTTGCCTATCTGCAAGTGCCGGATTTATGCAAATGGATTGAAGGGGAATGCAAACGCAGCGGTGTGGATATTTCTGTGCAGACGGCGGCATACCTGGCGGAGCGGTGCGACAGCGGAGAAAACAGTTATAAAAAAGTGGTGTCCATGAGCCGGCTGAAAACGGAAATTGATAAACTGGTGATTTTTTGTCACGAAAAGCAGAAAATCATGCGGGAAGATGTGGACGAAATGGTGACGGCGTCGCTGAAAGAGCGCACGTTTGACATGCTGGACCGATTGTTTCAGCAGGACACGCAAGGGGCTGTTACCATGCTGGAGGAACTAAAGGAACTGCGGGAACCTGTGCAGAAAATTTTGACGCTGCTGGGCAGTCACATTGACTCGTTGATTCGCGTGAAAACGCTGCTGGACGCAGGATATTCCAAACAGGAAATTGCAAAGCAGACGGGACTGCGGGAATTCTTCTTACCGAAATATATGGGGCAGTCGCGTATGTATAGCCGAAAACGGTTGATTGACATGTATCAGGCAGTCGCGCAGGCGGATATGGATATTAAATCGGGATTGCAGCAGGACTGGGCGGCGCTGGAAATGACAGTGCTGGGATTGGCGCGGTAAACGGTCGGCAGAAAGGGGAAACGGCGTGAAAAAAAGACAGTTTTTTTATGTGTTTGTGGCAGCGGTGCTTTTGCTGCGCATTGGATATTACGGCGGAATTTATTTTCCCATTCTGGACGATTATATCCAATATGGGCTGTATTCCACAGTGGGGAATCCGTTTGCGCAGGTGGTATTGAAATTTCAGGATTATACGGTGCGGCCGCTTGCAGTGCTGACGGACGTATATGTTTGGGCGAGATTTTGGGAACATATGGGGATTGCGTTTATCATTATCACATTCATGCACGGCGCCAGCAGTATTTTGATTTATGAAGCGCTGAACAAGGCAGGTATCCGCTGCGGACTCTTTTTTGTGTTGGTGTATCTGCTTGCGCCGGTCGGCACGGAAGCAACTTATTGGATTTCGGGGTCAACGCGCATTATTGTTCCGCTGTTTTTTGCCGCTGTCGGTCTTTGGTGTCTGACGAAAAAAGGCGTGGGCTGGACGATTGCAGCGTGGCTGTTCAATTTGCTGTCCTATGGATATTACGAGCAAATTTGCATTGTGAGTTTTTTGCTGTTTTTCATCGTAGCAATCAAAATGAAATCCAAAAAATGGCTGATTGCAGGAATCAACGGCGTTGTCATTGCCGGCTGGTATGTGACGTTTGCGGCGGTCGGACAGATGGCGAACCGCGGCGGTATGGTCATTGGGTCGCCGGAACAGATGGCAAAAATCGGGCACTATTTTTATGAAGTT
Organism: uncultured Clostridia bacterium; assembly: GCA_946555455.1. Lineage (GTDB taxonomy): Bacteria > Bacillota > Clostridia > RUG12999 > RUG12999 > JAAWTG01. Next base: position 2,983 of record CAMNSU010000057.1, read on the forward strand.
TGGGTGCAGGCAGTGCCCAAATTGACGTGGGAGGGCGCACTGCGCGGCTTCCAGCTTGTGGTGAGCGACCAGAATTTCATTTATATCGGGCTGGTGGTACTCGTGGCAATTGTGTTTGCATTAACGTGCGGCGGGGACGCACAGGAGAGCAAACGCGTCAGCGGCAGCGGGATTGCGTTAAGTCTTTTGCTGATTGTTCTGCCGTATGTACCTATCTTTTTCCTGAAAGACGCATGGTTCGGACTGCGCAACACATTTCCGTCGCTGATTGGTATCGGGCTGTTGCTGGATAATTTGTTCTACCGTCCTGAACGGCTGAAAAAAGCTGCTGCTGCGATGATGATGATTGTGTTTCTGTTTGGAACCGTGAGCGAACTCTATGATTATAAACGCGTCTATGAGGACGACGAAAAAATCATACGGCTGCTGGAGGAAGCGGGTATGCCGCAGCACGTTTTGACCAAAATGCAGTATACCGAGGTGTTTGTACCGGTGGAAACGCATATTTTGAATGTGACTTCCTCGGATTGGGCGCTGTGCGGCAGGGTGCGGGAGCACAAAAAAGATATGAATTATCCATATATGAACATCTATTATGAAAAAGACGCGGTGCCAATGGAAGTGGCGGAAGAATGTTTTGATTTGGAAGCAGCGATGGCAGCGGAGCGATAATTTTACAGTCTGAAAAGCGGAAGCGAAGGCTTCCGCTTTTTCTGTGAGAAAAAATTACAAGAGTTTTCAGAAAATTCAATATTTTGGCTTGCAGAAAAGATGTATTTGTACTATAATAGAAAGAAGACCTTTTGTGCGAAAATCAAAAGAAAAAGGATGGAGACTTCATGAAAACAGTTTCTATATTAGGAGTAGATGTGGCGGCGTGCAGCCGCGTGCGCGCGCGGGACAAAGTGTTTGAAATGTTGCGTGAAACGGGACTTCATATGGTGTTTACGCCGAACTCGGAAATCATTATGCTGGCGCGGAAAAACAAAGCCTTTCAGGATATTTTAAACCAGGCGGATTTATGTACGGCGGACGGAATCGGCGTGGTATATGGTGCGAAAATTCTGGGAACGCCCATTCCGGAGCGGGTGGCAGGATTTGATTTGCTGACGGATGTGCTGCAACATGCGAATGATTTGTCCGTCTATTTGTTTGGCAGCAAGCCAGGCGTTGCGGAAAAAGCAAAAGCGGAAATGGAACACCGTTTTGCAGGCGTGCATGTTGTGGGGACGCAAAACGGATATTTTGATGAAGCGCAAGAACAATTGATTTTAGCGGATATTCGGGAAAAACAGCCGGATTTGCTGCTGGTGTGTTTGGGCGCGCCCAAACAGGAACAGTGGATTTGGCAGCACCGCGAAGAAATAGGCGCCAAAGTGGTGATGGGACTGGGCGGCAGTCTGGACGTTTTGGCAGGAGAAGTGAAGCGCGCGCCGGATATTTTTATCAAACTGGGACTGGAGTGGTTCTACCGGTTGCTGAAAGAACCGCAGCGTATCGGTCGTATGATGGCGCTGCCGCATTTTTTGTTGGTAATTTTGAAAGAGAAGATATTTGGAGGTAAGTCTGAATAAATTTCCGCATCTCACTGTTTTTTGCTCGGGGCAGTACCTTTGTACAGCACCGCTCGCTGCAAAACGGCAATCTGCGAAAATTTCTTTCAGACTTAAGAATGTGTATTTGGTACGGAAAGGAACGATAAAAAATGAGAGTTGAATTGTTAGCGCACACGCCGAATCCGGAACAGGTGGTTGCGGCGGCAGCCAAGCTGTGTTATTCCAGCAGCGGTGTAAAGAATATTATGGAGGGACTGGACGCGGAAAAAACAGAAAAATTTTTGAAACATTTAACGAGTTTGGGACACGGCAGCCCGCTGGAACATATGAGTTTCACTTTTGGCATTGAAGGCGTCAGCCGCAGCTTTTTGGCGCAGATTACGCGTCACCGCATTGCCTCCTACAGCGTGAAATCCCAGCGGTATGTCAAAGAAGGGCAATTTGAATTTGTGGTGCCGCCGGAGATTGCGGCGGATAAAAAAGCGAATGAAATCTTTTTGAATGCGATGCGGCAAGACATGGAACAATATAATGCGCTGACGGATATCTTAAAGGCAAAACATACCGAAACGTTTTTGCAGCAGGGAATGGAACAAAAAGAAGCGGAGCGCAAGGCGGAGAAAAAGGCGATAGAAGACGCGCGCTATGTTTTGCCCAACAGCTGCGAAACAAAAATGGTGGCGACGTTTAACGCACGCAGTTTGCTGAATTTTTTTGCACACCGCTGCTGTGAACGGGCGCAGTGGGAAATCCGCGATTGCGCGGTGCAAATGCTGAAACTGGTGAAAGAGGTTGCACCGACGGTTTTTGCCACGGCGGGACCGCCTTGTTTGAACGGTCCTTGTCCGGAGGGAAAAATGAGCTGCGGCAAGGCAAACGAAAAACGGCGTTATTTTGCAGAGTTATAAGAGGGAGCGGTGAAGCATGGGCAAACTCATTGTGATAGAAGGGCTGGACGCCAGCGGGAAAGAGACACAGACGGGTCGGCTGTTTGAACGTTTGCAGGAAGCGGGCGTGCAAACAAAAAAAGTTTGTTTCCCTGATTATGAAAGCGATTCTTCCGCACTGATTAAAATGTATCTCGCGGGCAAATTTGGCAGCAATCCGGCGGCGGTGAATGCGTTTGCCGCGTCTTCTTTTTATGCCGTAGACCGCTATGCTTCCTATAAAACGCAATGGGAATCCTTTTATCAGGGCGGCGGATTGGTGCTGGCAGACCGCTATACCACGTCTAACATGATTCATCAAGGGTGCAAAATAGCGGATTTACAGGAGCGGAGCGCGTATTTGGAGTGGCTGAAAGACTATGAATACGGGCGGCTGGGATTGCCGCAGCCGGATTTGGTTTTGTTTTTGGACATGCCGCCGGCGGTTGGTATGAAACTGATGGCGGGCAGACATAATAAAGCCGGAGGAGAAACAAAGGATATCCATGAACGCAGCAGCAGCTACTTGGAAGAAACCTACCGCACAGCGCTGAACGTGGCGCACCAGCAAGGCTGGCAAAGAATTCCGTGCAGCGACGGGGAAAATCCGCTGCCGGTGGAAGAAATTGCGCAGCAGATTTGGCAAATTGTGTGTCAAATGATAAAATAACCGGAGGGTGACAACGTGGAAAAATTATTAGTGGTGGACGGCAACAGTATTATCAATCGTGCATTTTATGGCGTGCGGCTGCTGACAAATGAACAAGGCGTCTACACCAACGCGATTTATGGATTTTTAAATATTTTAATGAAATATTTGTCGCAGGATGCGCCAGACTATATTGCGGTGGCATTTGATTTGCCCGCGCCGACGTTCCGCCACAAACAATATGCGGAGTATAAAGCGGGACGTAAGGGAATGCCGGAGGAACTGGCTATGCAATTGCCGCTTTTAAAAGAGGCGTTGGCGGCAATGAACATTCCCCAGCTGAGTTTGGAGGGCTATGAGGCGGACGACATCATTGGTACCGTATCGAGAATGTGCGAAGAAAGCGGTGTGGAATGCCTAGTGGTTACGGGAGACCGCGACGCGCTGCAATTGGCGTCCGATACGACCAAAATCTATCTCACGTCCACGCGCGGCGGAGAAACACAGCTGAATATTATGGACTATGCGGCGGTGCAGGAAAAATATGGCGTCACGCCGCAGGAAATGATTGAAGTGAAAGGATTGATGGGCGATACGTCCGACCACATTCCGGGCGTGGCGGGAATCGGAGAAAAAACCGCGCTGAAACTGATTGGGGAATATCACAGTCTGGAAGCGGTTTATGAACATATCGGCGACATGAAAGGCGCAGTCAAAACCAAGCTGGAAAACGGCAAGGACAGTGCGTTTTTGAGCCGGACGCTGGGGCTGATTGAACGCCGGGTACCCTTGCAAGAAACGCTGGAAGGGCTGCGGCGAAAAGACTACAATGAACCGGCGTTGTTTGAACTGTTAAACCGTTTGGGGCTGAAAAGTCTGGTGAAAAAACTGGGGTTGGAAGACCAAAAAGTGCCGGTACGCGAATATCATCCGGTGGTCGTTACGCAGCGGGAGGAAGCGGAAAAAATCGTGCCGACACTTGGCGAATCCTCATTTTATCTGCTGTGCGACGACGCAGTTTTGGCGGGCGTATCGGTCTATGACGGAGAAAACAGTTATTATTTTCATTTCAATTCCGGTTTGCTTTGCGATTTGGAATTGGAGGATTTAAAAGATTATTTTGAAAACGGCGCGCAAAAGTGCACGCACGGCAGCAAGGAAGCCTATGTTTTGCTGAAAAAAGCGGGAATTAACCTGCGCGGCGTGGTGTTTGACAGCGAAATTGCAGCATATATTATTGACCCGTCCCGCAGCAGCTACGACATTGGTTCGCTAAGTGATTTTGAAAGCCGCGAAATGTTGTTTGGCAAAGGACGCAGCAAAATCAGCATGATGGAAAGCGATGAAACGATGCTGGCGCAATATGGCGCAAAATGCGCAGGCGCGGTGCTGGATTTGCGTGAAAAATATGTGCCGCTCATGCAGCAGCGGGCGCAGGACACTTTGTTTGAAGAAGTGGAAATGCCGCTCACGCGCGTATTGGCGGACATGGAACTGGAAGGGTTTCATGTGGACGTGGAAAGCCTGAAAGCCTTTTCCTCCATGCTGGAGGAAAATATCGAAAGGGCGGAACGGACAATTTATGATATGGCGGGAGAGACGTTTAACATTCTTTCGCCCAAACAACTCGGCACAGTGCTGTTTGAGACGCTGAAACTGCCGGTGGTGAAAAAGACCAAAACGGGCTATTCCACCAATGCGGAGGTGCTGGACAAACTGGAGGAGGAACACCCCATCATTGGGCATGTGAAAGAATATCGGACGCTCACGAAATTGAAATCCACCTATTGCGATGGATTGCTGAACGTTCTGGAAAGAGACGGGAAAATTCATTCCAAGTTCAACCAGACGGTGACGGTGACAGGTCGCATCAGTTCCACGGAACCGAATTTGCAAAACATTCCGGTGCGCACGGAATTGGGGCGGGAAATGCGCCGTATGTTTACCGTGTCGGACGAAGATTATATTTTGCTGGACGCGGACTATTCCCAGATTGAACTGCGTGTCTTAGCGCATATTTCGGGAGACGAGCGGCTGATTCAGGCGTTTATCGACGAGGAGGACATTCATACCATTACGGCGTCACAGGTGTTTGGCGTGTCGCCTGAACTGGTGAGCAGTGAAATGCGGCGCAGTGCCAAAGCGGTGAATTTTGGCATTGTCTACGGTATCAGCGATTTTGCGCTGGCACAGGATTTGCACATTACGAAAAAACAGGCAAAAGCCTATATGGACGGCTATTTGGAGAAATACAGCGGCGTGCGCAAATATATGGACGACATTGTGGAGGAAGCGGAGCAAAACGGATATGTTTCCACGATTTTGGGACGACGGCGGTATATTCCGGAACTGAAATCGGGAAAATTCCAAGAACGTTCCTTTGGTAAGCGCGTGGCGCTGAACACGCCCATTCAAGGGAGCGCGGCGGATATTATTAAGATTGCCATGGTGAAAGTACATGCGGCGTTGCAGGAGAAAAAGCTCAAATCCAGACTGATTTTGCAGGTGCATGACGAATTGATTGTGGAAACGCATAAATCCGAAGTGGAACAGGTGAAACAGATGTTAAGCGAATGTATGCAAAACGCCGTTTCGCTTGCCGTTCCGCTGGTAGCAGAGGTGAAAACGGGACGAAGCTGGTATGAAGCGAAATAAGAGGTGAGAAAGCACGTGGTCGTTGGATTGACAGGATATACCGGCGCGGGGAAATCCGCCGCCGCCCAAATATTTCGTGCGCTGGGCGCATATATTATAGACGCGGACGAATTGGCGCGCAGGGTGGCGGCACCGGGACAGCCGGCACTGGACGAAATTTGCCACGTGTTTGGGCAGGAAATGCTTTTACCGGACGGCACGCTGCACCGCCGCGCGCTGGGCAGCGTGGTATTTGCGGACGCAAAAAAGCGAAAACAGTTGGAGCAGATAACCCACCCGCAGATTTTGGCGTTGGCGCGGCAGGAACTGCAAAAGGCAGGCGGCGCGGACGTGGTGCTGGACGCGCCTGTTCTGTTTGAAGTGCCGGAACTGGTGAAATTATGCGATAAAACCGTATTTATAGACGCGGCGCAGGACGTGCGGCTCCGGCGTATCATGGAGCGCGACAGTATCTCTGCGCGGGAGGCGCAGCGGCGGATAGACGCGCAGGCATTCATGGAAGCATGGAAGGCACAGTGCGATTTGGTGGTGGACAACAGCGGGGAATGGAGCCGATTAGAAGAAATAATTCAGAACTGGACGGAGGTGCAGCGTGGTCGTCATTGTTAAAAAAAGAAAAATTGTTGCCGGAATTGTGATTGCTGTGATTGCGCTGGTTCTGGCGTTTCAGATAAAACCGATATTGCTGCGGATTTATAAAATGCCGCACTATGATATTGTGGAGCAAATGAGTCAAAAATACAACGTAGACCATTTTTTAATTTACGCTATGATGAAAGCGGAAAGCAGCTTCCGCACGGATGCACAGTCCCATGTCGGGGCAAAGGGACTCATGCAGGTCATGGACAAAACTGCTGAATGGGCGGCGGAAAAGATTGGCATTGAAAATTTTCAGCCGGATATGATTTATGACCCGAAGGTCAATATTGAAATCGGCTGTTGGTATATTGCAAAATTGCTGGAGGATAACGACGGTGAACTGGTCAACGCGATTGCGGCATATAATGCAGGCGACGGCAATTTGCGGCAGTGGCAGAAAGAACTGGGCAAAGAGCAGCTCACGGTTGCGGAAATTCCGTTCGCGGATACGCGGACATATGTGACAAAAGTATTGGGCTATTATGAAAACTATCAAAAAATCTATCGTCAGTAGAAGGAGAGAAATGACATGTTAATGGAAAAAAAGCATATTTGGGAATTGACAGACGCGCAGGAACAAGCGGCAATGATGGACTATGCCGCGGGATACCGTGCGTTTTTGGACTATGGAAAGACGGAAGCGCGCTGTGTGAAAAAAGCGGTTCAGTTGGCGGAAGCACAGGGATTTCGCGCATTTCAGGAGGGACAAAGCCTCAAAGCGGGCGACAGAATCTATTGGAACAACCGCGGAAAAAGTTTGATGCTGGCGGTGATTGGCAGTGAGGATATCACGCAGGGAATGCACATTGTGGCGGCACACATTGATTCGCCGCGGCTGGATTTAAAACCGGTTCCGCTGTTTGAGGACGACCAACTGGCATTTTTGAAAACGCATTACTATGGCGGCATTAAAAAATATCAGTGGACGTGTATTCCACTGTCGCTCTATGGAACCGTTGTGACAAAAAGCGGTACGGTGGAAGTGGAAATCGGCACGGCGGAGGACGATTTGGCGTTGGTGGTCACAGATTTGCTGCCGCATTTGGCGGACGAACAAATGCAAAAGAAAATGCATTTGGCAATTGAAGGCGAGAAGTTGAACGTCCTCATTGGAAACATTCCGGCGGGTGAAGGGGATAAAAAGGTGACGGAAGCGGTTATGAAACTGTTTCATGAGAAATATGGCATTGAAGAAGAGGATTTTGTCAGCAGCGATTTGGAGGTGGTTCCGCAGTTCATGTCAAATGATGTGGGACTGGACCGCAGTATGATTGGCGGCTATGGGCAGGACGACCGCGTTTGCGCCTATACTTCGCTGACGGCGTTGTTTGAAGTGAAACAGCCGAAAAAAACGGCGGTGTGTCTGCTGGCAGACCGTGAGGAAGTCGGTTCCATGGGCAATACCGGTATGCGGTCGCATTTTTTTGAGGATAAGGCGGCGGAACTGATTGCGGTTTGCAAAGGCGACTATAACGACCTGTATCTGCGGCGGTGTTTTGGAAATTCCGCTTGCTTGTCGGCAGACGTTGCGGCGGCATACGACCCGCAGTATAACCATGTCTATGAGCGGCGCAACACGCCGTTTGTCAACCGCGGAATTGCGCTTGTGAAATATACCGGCGCGCGCGGCAAATCCGGCTCCAGCGAAGCAAGTGCGGAATTTACAGGTTATGTGCGGAATTTGTTCAATGCAAACGGCGTTGTTTGGCAGATTGGCGAATTGGGCAAAGTAGACGGCGGCGGCGGCGGAACCGTGGCGCAGTATCTGGCGAATTTGAATATTGACGTCATTGACTGCGGCGTTGCCCTGCTTTCCATGCACGCACCCTATGAAGTGGCGGGCAAAGGCGATATTTATATGGGATTCAAAGGATATAAGGCGTTTTTGGGCGAATAAAATGTGCATCAGGCGATAGAAGAGGGAAACAGTTTTATGTATTTGAATATTGAAAGTGATGAAATCAGGCGAATGTGCGGCGACCCTGCTGTTTATACCAGAGGCAGGGACTATATGATTCGTGACAAGGTGAAGAAAATCACTTATGAACCGTCGCGGCTGAGTGCGGTGGTGCAGGGGTCGCAGGATTATATGGTTCACGTGCAGCATAATGGCAGAAAAATTCAATCTTTTACGTGCGACTGCCCCTATTATCAAAATTGGGGTATCATGTGCAAACATGTGGTCGCCGTACTGGAAACCGCGGCGCTGGAGACAGAGACCGTGGACAATGATGAAATAGAACAAAACAAACGGCGCTTTGCAAAAAAAGAATTTTTACGCGGGGTCGCGGCGGTGAATATCAAATCCGCACAGAATTTTGTCAAAATACAGCCGGTGCTGGAAATTGACAAAACAAATTATGGATATATGACCTATTTATCGCTGAAAATCGGCATGGATCGCATGTATGTCATCAAGGATATGGGAGATTTTTTTGCCCACATGAAGGAAGGGAAATCTATCGCCTTTGGGAAACAATTTGTTTTCCGCCCTGCCACGTTTGCATTTGCGCCCGATACCGCAGGACTGATGGAATATTTGCAGCTTTTGTATACGGTGCGCAGCAAACAATCCATGGGACGGAAAATGCTGATAGATGAGGCGCACAAAAAGAAAATTTTCCACGAACTGGCAAAAGCGAAAGAAGTGGAAATCTATCTGAATCAGCGGCTAAAGCTGCACAGCAGAATCCGGAAAGCGGATTTGCCGCTGGGCGTTCAAATATTAAAACAAGACGGGCATTTTGTTTTGGGATATGAAGAACTCAGTGAAGCGGTTCTGTTGGCGGGCGACGGCAGCGCCGTGCTCTATGACGACGATGTTTATGTGCTTAGCACGCCGCAGGCGATGATGGTTTCCTTGCTTTATCAGGCGTCTCTTGCCGACGGACGGTATCGCATTGATTTTAACGATGCAGAACGGGAGCTTTTGGTGGCGCAGGTTGTGCCGAGATTGAAAACAGGTTTTCAGTTGGAGATTGACGACACGATTAAGCAAGACCTCATCATGGAAGAACTGGTGATTAAACTGTATTTAGACGCAGACCGCGCCGGCAGAATCGTGGGACGGGCGCTGTTTTGTTACGGCACAATTCAGTTCAATCATTTTGCGGGAGAACTGCCGGATACGGAAAAGGTTTTGATACGAGACCGCCGCAGTGAAAACGCATTCATGAAACTGCTTGCCGGTCAGGGATTCTTTGTGGAAAAAGGAAAAATTGTGCTGGAGAAGGAAGCGCAGCTCTATGCGTTTTTGCGCGAGGGCGTGGAAGACGTGCAGAAAAAAGCGCAGGTGTTTTACAGCGACGGTTTTACCAAATTGAAGATTCACGCGCCGTCCAAAACGAGCGGCGCGGTGCGTATCAACAATGACGGATTGCTGGAATTTTCCTTTTCTTTTGATGATTTTTCACAGGAAGAATTGGCGCAGATTTTTCGGGATATTCAAAGCAAGAAAAAGTATCACCGTTTGAAAAACGGAACATTTGTGGATTTGACGGCAGCGGGACTGCGCAGCGCCTATGACATGCTGCAAAAATTGGATATACAGGCGGCGGATGCGAAAAAGCCGGTTGTTGTTCCGGCATACCGCGCGTTTTACCTAGAAAAAATGATGGAATTGGGGCATAGGATTCAAACGGACGAGGGGTTTCGTGCGCTCATAGAACGCGTCATTCAGCCGGAAAATCAGGATTTGCAGCCGCCAAAGCAGGTGCAGGGGGTCATGCGTGACTATCAGGTGACAGGCTTTAAATGGTTTGAAATGTTGGCGGCTTGCGGGTTCGGCGGCATTATGGCGGATGATATGGGACTGGGGAAAACGCTGCAAACGATTGCTTTTTTGGCGGCGGAATATGAAAAACACGGCGTTCCTTCGCTGGTGGTGGCGCCAACGTCGCTGATTTTCAACTGGCAGGCGGAATTTGAAAAATTCATGCCGGACATTAAGGTAAAAGTCGTGCATGGGCAGCCGGAAGAACGGCGGCAGATATTACAGGATATCAGCGATTATCAGGTTGTTATCACGTCCTATGGCATGATTCGGCGGGATTTGCATTACTATCAGGAACATAACTTTGATTATTGTATTATCGACGAGGCGCAGCATATCAAAAATCCCAATACGTCAGGCGCTAAGGCAGTGAAAAGTATACGCGCCAATGGGTATTTTGCCCTGACGGGCACGCCCATTGAAAACAACCTGACGGAACTTTGGTCTATTTTTGATTTTGTGATGCCCGGATACTTATTGGGACGGACAAAATTTCGGCGGCTGTATGAAATACCGATTGTGCGCCATCAAGACCGTGCGGCGCTGGAAAGTCTGCAAAAACAGATTAAACCGTTTATTATGCGGCGGCTGAAAAAGAACGTGCTAAAAGAACTGCCGGAAAAAATCGAAAGCTATATGGTCTGCGATTTGAATGAAGAACAGAAACGGCTGTATTTGGCATATGCGGCGCAGGCGAAAGCGGATATTGTGCGGCTTGAAGAAGAAAAAGGATTTCAGAAAAGCCGCATTGAAATTTTGTCGATTATCACCAGACTGCGGCAGCTTTGCTGTCACCCTGCAATGTTTATAGAGGACTATGAGGAGGGAAGCGGAAAACTGGACGCGCTGGTGGAATTGGTGGAAAATGCGCTGCAATCGGGACGGCGGATTTTAATTTTTTCGCAGTTCACCTCCATGCTGAACATCATTTCCGAAACGCTGGAACGGATGGAAGTGGAGCATTTCTATCTGGACGGCAGCGTGAGCAGCGTGAAACGTCTGGACATGACATATGCGTTTAACCACGGAATGCGGGACGTGTTTTTGATTTCGCTCAAAGCGGGCGGAACCGGACTGAATCTGGCAACGGCGGACATGGTGATTCATGTAGACCCGTGGTGGAATCCGGCGGTGGAGAATCAGGCGACAGACCGCGCGCACCGCATTGGGCAAAATAAAATTGTGCAGGTGGTGAAACTGGTGACACGCGGCACCATTGAAGAAAAAATCTGCCGTTTGCAGGAGAAAAAACAAGAGATGATAAATTCCGTTGTGGAGGACGGCGAAGTGATGCTTTCGTCCATGACATTAGATGAAATACAGGCGTTATTTGAGCCGTGATAAATTTGCTTTAGGAGGAACACCATGTTTGATAAGCTGGATTTTATAGAGGAAAAATATCAAGACCTGAACGAAAAAGTCAGTCAGCCGGAAGTGATTGCCGATACAGTGACGTGGACAAAATATTGTAAAGAAGTGGCGTCGCTCACACCGATTGTGGAAAAATATCGTGAATATAAAAAAGCGAAAAACGATTTGGAGGAAGCGCGGCAATTGCTGGAAGAAAAGCCGGACAAGGAACTGAAGGAAATGGCGGAACTGGAAATGGAGGACGCCAAAGGACGCATTGAATCCATTTCCGAGGAACTGAAAATTTTGCTGCTGCCGCAAGACCCCAATGATGACAAAAACGTTATCATTGAAATCCGCGGCGGCGCGGGCGGCGATGAAGCGGCGTTGTTTGCAGGAAGCTTGTTCCGCATGTACAGCATGTATGCGGAAGCGAATCGCTGGAAAACGGAACTGATTGACCAAAACCCGACGGAACTTGGCGGATTTAAAGAAGTTGTGTTTCAGGTATCGGGAAACATGGTCTACAGCAAACTGAAATTTGAAAGCGGCGTACACCGCGTGCAGCGTGTACCGGAAACGGAAGCGGGCGGACGGATTCATACGTCAACGGTAACGGTGGCGGTGTTGCCGGAGGCGGAGGAAGTGGATTTGGAAATCAATCCCACGGACTTGCGTATCGACGTTTATCGGGCGAGCGGCGCGGGCGGACAGCATGTCAACAAAACAGAATCGGCAGTGCGCATCACACATCTGCCGACGGGAATTGTGGTGGCGTGCCAGTCGGAACGTTCACAGCTGCAAAACAAGGAATCTGCCATGAAAATTTTGCGGTCGCGTATCTATGAAGCGATGCAGGCAAAACAGGCGCAGGAACTTGCGGATGAACGGAAAAGTCAGGTGGGAACGGGCGACCGCAGTGAGCGAATCCGTACTTATAATTTCCCGCAGGGGCGTGTAACAGACCACCGGATTGGGCTGACGCTGCACAAACTGGAAGCGGTGCTCAACGGACAGCTTGATGAAATTATTGAAGCGTTGATTACAGCCGACCAAAGTGAAAAATTGAAACAACAGGACTGATGAGCGTTTGAGAGAACGCGACAGGAAAGTTTAAAATATGACGGCAAAAGGGGTGAAACGGCAAATGACAAAACGGATTGCGGCGGCGGATACAAAAGGGCTGGCAGAAGCGGCGGAAAAACTTCGGCAGGGGGAACTGGTTGCGTTTCCAACGGAAACCGTCTATGGGCTTGGTGCAAATGCGCTGCTTGCAAACGCGGTTGCGGGCATTTATGAAGCAAAAGGCCGTCCGTCGGACAATCCCCTGATTGTCCATGTTGCGCAGGTGGGACAAGCCGAAGCGTTCGCGGAAGTGACGGCGCAGGCACGGCAGTTGTTTGATTGTTTCACGCCGGGACCGCTGACGGTCATTTTGCCGAAAAAAGAAGGGATTCCGGACATTGTAACAGCGGGGCTGGACAGCATTGCCGTGCGCATTCCGGAACATGAAACGGCAAGAGAACTGATTCAGCTTGCGGGCGTGCCGATAGCCGCGCCCAGCGCAAACCGTTCCGGCAGCCCCAGTCCGACGGACGCGGACAGCGTTTTGCAGGACATGGACGGACGTATTTGGGGCGTTGTGGACGGCGGCAGGTGTCAGGTGGGAATAGAATCCACCATTGTGGATATCACAGGCGAGAGCCCTGTGATTCTGCGCCCGGGCGGTATTACATTGGAGCAGATTCAGGAAATTTTGCCGGATTGCACATTGGACAAAGGGCTTTTGAAAAAGCCGGAGGAATCGTTTCAGCCCAAAGCGCCCGGTATGAAATATAAGCACTATGCGCCGCGGGCGCAGGTGATTGCATTTGAAGGAACTGCGGCGGCAGTGCGGCAGGAAATACAGCGCTATATTGTTACGCATCCCAAGCAAAAAATCGGCGTGTTTGCGAAAAACGGAGGTTCCTATGAAAATGCACTGGCGCTGCATTGGGGAGAAACTGCACAGGACATGGCGAAATGTTTGTTCCATGCACTGCGGCAGTTTGACAAGCTGGGCGCAGATGTGATATTATGCGAACCACCGGAGACGGGCGGCATGGGGACAAGCGTCCGCAACCGGTTGTATAAAGCGGCGGGATTTCACATCATTCATGCGGAGGAAAGGGAGAAACAGAAATGAACAAAGTAAAAGTGTTGTTTGTCTGCACCGGCAATACTTGCCGCAGTCCCATGGCGGAGGGGCTGCTGCGGGAGAACTGCGATATTTGTGAGGTTCTGTCCGCGGGGATTCATGCGCCGGACGGCAGTCCGGCAAGTGAAAATGCAGTGCGGGTCATGCAGAGCCGCGGCATTGATATCAGCGGACACCGTGCGGCAACGGTGACAGCTTCTGTGATGCAGGAGGCGGACGTTGTATTGACAATGACAAGCGCACACAAACAGGCATTGCAGCAACTGTTTCCCGAATCGGCGGAAAAAATAGATACATTAGGGGAATTTGTCGGTTTAGATGTGGAAATCCCCGACCCATATATGGGAGATAGCAGGGTGTATAGTGCGTGCACCGATGTGTTGGTGCGGCTGATTCAACTGGCAATTCCCAAATTGTCCGAAATGGTGCAGCGGACATGAGCGGCGTCAATCTTGTGCCGCTGTCTGAGGTGTGGCTGCCGCAGGTCATGGCGATTGAAGCGGAGGCGTTTGGCGCGGACGCATGGTCGCCGGAAACCTTTTGTCAGGGGCTGAAACAACAGGTAGGGCATTATATAGCGGCAGTGCAGGGAGAGAAACTGCTGGGATATATGGGCTTTTCGCATATTTTTGAGGACATTGAACTGTTGACGGTTGCGGTTGCAAAAACGGCGCGCAGAAGCGGCGTGGGCAGGCAAATGATGGCATATCTGACGGACTATGCAGAGCGGCATAAAGCAGAGCGGATTTTGCTGGAGGTGCGCGCGTCCAACCATGCGGCAATGGGGCTTTATGAATCGTTTGGATTTGAAAAAATAGGCGTTCGGAAAGGGTACTATCACAAGCCCAAAGAGGACGCATTACTTTATGAATGGACGGGAGAGAACCGGAATGCAGGTCGTTCACCCATTTGAGCCGATTGCGGATAAAAATAGCCGTATTTTGATTTTGGGAAGTTTTCCATCGGTGAAGTCGCGGGAGACGCAGTTTTATTATGGGCACAAACAAAACCGTTTTTGGAAGGTGATGGCGCAGATTTTGCAGTGCGCAGTGCCGCAAACAGTGGAAGAAAAAAGGACTATGCTGCTGACGCATGGCGTTGCGGTGTGGGATATTTTGAAAAGCTGCGACATCAACGGTTCTTCCGACGCCAGTATACGGAATCCTGTTCCCAATGACATTGCAGGATTGGTTGATAACACCAATATAGCCGCCGTCTTTTTTAACGGAAAAACGGCTTATGGCGTATATCAAAAATACAGTCCGTGGCTGACAGTGCCGGTGCAGGTATTACCCTCCACCAGTCCGGCGAACGCTGCCTATTCCTTGGAGCGGCTTTGTGACAGTTGGGGAAAAGAAATTGCTCCATTTGTAAAATAGCAGGAAGAAACGCTGCATAGGCATAAGGGAGTCGAATATGCTTGCGCCATGCAGGGAAAATTTTTCGTAAATGCGGCGTCAAAGAACCGCTTTCCATACCACTCCGTGGCACGCGTACGCCCAGTATGCAAAGGAACC
>CAMNSU010000058.1 GCA_946555455.1 uncultured Clostridia bacterium
GTATACGTTGACTTATGCAAAGAATATGTTTATAATAGAAATAGACAGCATAAGAAAGGCTGGTGTGACATGGAACAAGAAACTTTGAAATTTTTGCGGCTGCTGTCCCAGAGATATCCCAATATTCAGACCGCGAGTTCGGAAATTATCAACTTGAACGCAATTTTGAATCTGCCCAAGGGAACAGAACACTTTTTAAGTGATTTGCATGGCGAATATGAGGCATTCAGCCATATTTTGCGCAATGCGTCCGGCGTTATTAAAGGCAAAATTGACGAAGCTTTCCAGACGACGCTGACGAAGGCGGAGCGGAAAACACTTGCAACATTGATTTATTATCCGCGGCAAAAGCTGGCGCTTGTGAAAAAAGAACAGCAGTATTTGAATGACTGGTATAAAATCACGCTGTATCGGCTTGTGGAAATTTGCCGGATTATCGCCTCGAAATATACGCGTTCCAAAGTGCGTAAAGCATTGCCCAAGGACTTTGAATATATCATAGAAGAATTGCTTCATGAACATGGAGATGTGGATAACAAGCAGAAATATTATGCCGGAATCATTGATACGATTATTAAAACAGGACGTGCAGACGCGTTTATTACAGAATTGGCACACCTGATTCAGCGGCTTGCTATTGACCGCCTGCACATATTGGGAGATATTTTTGACCGCGGTCCGGGTGCGGATTTGATTATGGAAACGCTGAAACGGTATCATTGCGTTGATGTGCAGTGGGGGAACCATGACGTGATGTGGATGGGCGCGGCGGCGGGAAGTACGGTCTGCATTGCAAGTGTGTTGCGTTTAGCGGCACGGTATAATAATTTGGATACGGTAGAGGACGGCTACGGTATCAGTCTGCGTCCGCTTGTCACATTTGCCATGGAGGTTTATCGGGACGACCCCTGCGAATGTTTCCTGCCGGAGACTGTGAACGGCAGCGGCGACAGCATGAAAGACCTTGAAATCATGGCAAAAATCCATAAGGCGATTGCGGTGATACAATTCAAGCTGGAGGGGGAAATCATTCGGCGTAATCCTGTCTATGAAATGGAAGACCGGCTGCTGCTGGATAAAATTGATTTTGAGAAAGGAACGCTGCGTCTGGACGGAAAAGAGTTTCCGATGAAAGACACGCATTTTCCAACAGTACAGCCGGAAAATCCGTATCGGCTGACACCGGAGGAAAATGATGTGATGGAAAAACTGCGTACATTTTTCATGCATAGTGAAAAATTGCAGGAACATATCCGGTTTCTCTATTCCAAAGGCGGTATGTATTTGAAATTCAATGGGAATCTGCTCTATCATGGGTGCATTCCAGTGGAGGAAGACGGCAGTTTTATGGCGTTTGAGACGGAAGAGGGAATGCTTTCCGGTAAGGCGCTGCTGGACTATGCAGATAAGACGGCGCGCAAGGGATATTTCCTGCCGCAGGACGCTGAAGAAAAACAGCGCAGTGAAGATTTTCTGTGGTATTTGGGGTGCGGCAAGAAGTCGCCGCTGTTTGGGAAAAGCAAAATGTCAACGTTTGAACGCTATTTTATTGAGGACAAAGAAGAATGGACAGAAAAGAAAAACGCCTATTATGACAAAATGGAGGATGCGGCGCTGTGTGAACGGATTTTAAAGGAGTTTGACATGGAGCCGGAGACGTCGCACATCATCAACGGACATGTTCCTGTAAAATGCAAAGCAGGAGAAAAACCCATCAAAGCAAATGGGAAATTGTTTGTGATTGACGGCGGACTGTCCAAAGCCTATCAGGCAACAACAGGAATCGCAGGATATACGCTGATTTATAATTCCTATGGGCTTTTGTTGACGTCACACCAGCCGTTTTGCTCCAGAGCACGGGCAATTGAGGAAGAACAGGATATCCATTCCTCCACGGAAGTGGTGGAGAAAACCTCCACGCGTATGCGCGTTGCAGATACGGATATCGGTTTAGCGCTGAAAAGCCAGATAGAGGAACTGCAATTGCTGCTGGAAGCGTATACCAAAGGGCTGATTCATCAAAACGAATAGAATATTCAAACGAAGAAAGATGCTATGAATTTTAGCAGACTTTGAAAAAAGACAATATATGAAAAACAGTGCCGGGAGTGTACATTCCCAGCACTGTTTTTTTGCTTTAATATGTTTATCGTAAATAATATCATTTTCGTCAATTCAAATTATTTCATTGCACCCATTGATTTGTTTTGGAAATAGCATAACAGAGAATCGCCATAGAAAGTTTCGACACATGGCAAGTTTACTTATATATCTTTTCGATACAATACAATATCCTCCACGCGACAATCTAAAATATTACATAAATCATTTAAGGTAACCGTGGTGATAGGCTTGTTATGACGCAGCCGGTCCAACAGGCTCCGGCTGATATTATATTGCGTAATTAACATATATGTCGTGAAGCCTTTTTGCTTCATTGTTTCATAAAAAGGTTCATATGTGATCATAGACATCCACCTACTGTTTTATTATATTTTATTATCTATCTATTGACAATGGTCGATAAATAGAGTACAATAATATAGTCGATAAATAGAGTATGTATCTATGAACGAAAATAATTCAGGAAACACACGATTTCTGTGATAAATAGGAGAAGTAGATAGAAACACCCCATCATAAAAAGGCGTGAAGGATAAGAAGCTGTAAAAGAAAGACTGCATGTATAACAAAAAGCATGTGTAGGAACATTTTAAAGGTGAAAAAGTTATTTAAAGCGTGGAAAGACACAGTAAAACTTAGATATCATAGGAAGGGGTGGTGGATATATGAATAGGCAAAAAATTATCGTTGTAAGTCTTATGATATTTTCTGCAATACTCTTCAGCGGAACGATGTTCTATCAAAACAGTGTACAGTATTTAGCCAAACATCACCTTGAACAGGGATATCAATTTTACGAAGAAGAACGTTATGAAACAGCGGTTTTAAGTTTTCAAAAAGCAATCGAATTTTGCCCCAGACAAATAGACGGCTATGTTGGTGCAGCAAATGCATATATCCGACTGGGAAGGGAACCGGAGGCGGTAAATGCACTGGAAAAGATGTCTCGAAATACAATGGGAGAAACCTACAGAGAACGGGAGAATATGTCAGAAAAATGGATAACGCTGGAGAAATTAATGCAGTGGTATTTGAATCAAAATATAGAAAATAGCGAGAAAGTACAATGAGTCGCTGATAGCAGTAAGAAAAACGGATATGAAATAGGTCAATTCACTACAGTTCCCTAAAATATTTGTGAAAACAACAGAGACGTGAAACGATTATAGTAGGAAAGCATAGAAATAGAACAGATTCATGATATAGAAAAGGGTAGTGAACCCGAATCAAATGTATTCAGCAGAAAAACAGTTGCTATATATCTCCCCCCCCAACCCCCAGACCCCACACATATATATAAGATATATAGCGTTTTGATATTGGTGCAAAAAGCACAAGAAAAAGGCAGGTATGAATACCTGCCTTTTTCTTATAAGCTCTAGTTAGGTCCCCTGATTGCTATTCTTGCCGGAAGATGGTGTTTTTTCTTTCTGTGTTGATTCAACGGGCGTCTGTGCAGCGACTGCGTCCTGTTCCTGCAACATTTGTTCCAGTTCGTGAATGAGTTTGTCTTTTCCCTCAAAACTCATCATACCCAGCGTCATAATCGCCTGTCTGGCATTTTCAGGACGGAACATACCCATATTATAAAATTCCTGCGCCATTTGATTTTGCGACAGGCGTGTGAACGGATTAGACTTTTCGGGCAGAATTTTAATGTCAAACACCGGTGATTCTACACTTTCGCCCAGCAAATCTTTATTAGAAAATTTGATATATTTCCGGCTGCCATCTTCGCCTGTAATACGAATTTGGCGGTCTTCATCAAAGAACTGCCGAATCAGAGAAATACACATATAGATAATTTGCTTATAGCTTTCATAGGTGTTGTTAATGATGTCGCGGGACAGTTTGTTTCCTGCCTCCTGCAAAGCCACAATCGCTCCATATGCCGTGACGCCGCCGGAGGAACCGCCCTGCATGAAATCACGGTTTCCTGTCAGTTCTTTGAGTTCTTCGATTTTGTTCAAACGGTGTTGGATAATGTAGGGATCAAGGGGATTTGCCTGAAATTCGCGGACATTTTCATCGCGCAAACTGCCTGTCACATGTACAATATCCTGCGATAAATCCAGCAATTCCTCTTCGTTGATGCCGCCGTTATCACGCACCAGCCAGCGGACTTTTCCTGAAATCAGCGCATTTTCGGAGATGATGGAATCCAGTTTGTCAACATAAGTCTGGCAGTTTTTAGAAAGGTCAATCAATCCAAAACCAACGGGTGTGCCGTCCATCGGATAGAGCACATCAAAGATAACAGGATAGTGACCATGCGCATATAGTCCGCTCTGCGCTGTCTGCGGGCGGTCTTCGCTGCTGTCAAGCACAGTATCGCCGGTGAATTTGGTCATGTGAAGTATTTTTTTGCCATCGGGCTGCACTACTTTATAGTAGCAGTCCACCACCAGAGATTTTTCCTGAAAATCTACATGTTGTTCGCGCGACTGAATGCTGAGCAAACCTTCCTGCCCCAATGCATCGCCGGCATGGGGATAGAGCGTGCGCAGTTCGTCGTTATCCACCATGTTGACAAGGAACAAGTAGCGGGAGTTTTGAATATCCTCCACACCAGGCTCCCAAAAGATGTTGAGGATATCCAGACGTTGGATATCAATGTCTCCCAAACCGCCGTTCAGTTCCGGATTGAAAAACACACCATAGGGAACAACGCCGTTTTTCAATTTGTACCAGGTTGCCTTGGAGAAGGTGTTTTTAAAGTTGCAAGCGTCTAACTCGAATGGGATAATCTGAGAGAGCATTTCCGCCTGCGGCACATCGTTTTCCTCTCTTGCCAAAACATTGGGAGAAGGATAGTTATCCATAATCTCCGCATGTTTATAAGCAAGAGCATTGAATAAAAATGATGTGGTTGTCTCAGGAATTTCTGTGCTGCCGCGCACAAAATCCCAATGCTGTGCACGATACCATTTGTCATTTTGAATGACTTTGCCGTCAAATTCCTTTTTGGCATTGACATAGGCAATGAGTTTCTTTTGCATGTCTGCAAAACGTTCTTTGGAAATGGTTGTTTGATACATATTGTTTCCTCCTTAAAATCGGTTTGAAATTTTAAGAAGGAATTTAAAAAGAGTTCCTATATATAAGCCGGTGCAGCGTCAACGGGAGATGCCGCGCCGGAATGTCGTTCAGGGCAGAAACATTAGAAACCACATGAGGTTCTTGTGCATTTATTGAAACAATTTGTTTAAAATCTGTCCTGTACGGGAGACAAATTCCGTCATTTGTTCTGCGCTCAGCGGTGTTTGTGCCAATGTCGCAATATCATAGATATAGTGACAGGTTAAATCAGCCAGTTCCTTGTCCGCACAGCCTGCGAGCGCACGCACCGCCGGATTTGCCATGTTCAGTGTCAATGTTTTTTGTACAGGTCCGCTCGCCATCATTGGACCGCCAAACATTTTGCTCATTTCTTCCATACGGCGGGATTGTTCGTCAAGCGTGACAATGGCAGGAACGGATTCGTTTTTCAGCGACGTTAGTTCAATGTGAAGCTGGTCGTCTTTTAAAGCGTCTTTGAACAATTGAATCAGTTCTTCCGATTGTTCGACAGAATCGTTTTTGAGAGAATCGGCAAGACCGGCGTCAATACGCTCGAATTTTACCGTATTGTTTTTATATTCTGCAAAACTAATGAAGTGTGTGTCCAAAACATGGGGTAAAATGACTGCTTGCAGTCCGTTTTCCTGAAACATGGAAACATATTGTGCCTGCTGTTTCGGGTCGGAAACATAATAGACTTTGTTTTCGTGCTGCTCTTTTGCCTTGTCCAGATATTCTTCCAATGTCACATAGGTTTCATCTGTGGTCTTGTAAAGAATACTGCTGCCGATGCGGTCATAGAATTTTTCGTCTTTCATGCAGCCAAATTTGATAAACGGACTGATGTCGTCCCAATATTTTTCATAGGACGGACGGTCGGTTTTAAACATGGAAGTTAGCTTATCTGCAACTTTTTTTGTGATGTGTTCCGATACTTTGCGGACATATCCGTCGTTTTGCAGAAAACTACGCGATACGTTCAGCGGTAAATCAGGACAGTCGATAACGCCCTTGAGCAGCATTAAATATTCCGGAATCACTTCCTTGATATTGTCTGCAACAAACACCTGATTGTTGTAGAGCTTGATTTGTCCGGTGGACGAATCCATTTCATGTTTGAGTTTTGGAAAATATAAAATCCCTTTTAAATGAAACGGATAGTCCACGTTGAGGTGAATCCAAAACAGCGGCGGTGTGAAATCAAAAAAGACTTTATGATAAAAGTCAATGTATTCTTCATCTGTGCATTCCGACGGCTGTTTCAACCAAAGCGGATTGGGGTCGTTAATCGGCGTAGGCTCCTTTGACGTTTCTTCGGTTGTTTCGTCTTCCGCTGCGGTTTCTTCTTTGGCAGCATTTGCATCAATACAATAGATGTTGGTGGGCAGAAAACTGCAATATTTGTGCAGAACACTTTCCACCGTATAGAAATTCAGCATATCTTCATTGTCGTCGGAGATATGTAGAATCACATCGCTCCCGCGCTGTGTGCGCGTGCCTTCCGTGAGTTCATAGTCCGTGCCGCCTTCGCAGCTCCAAAACGCCGGTTTTGCATCGGGCTGGCAGGACAACGTATGGATTTCCACTTTGTCTGCTACCATGAATGCAGAATAGAACCCAAGTCCAAAATGACCAATGATGGTGTTATCATCTTTATATTTGCTTAAAAATTCTTCTGCGCCGGAAAACGCCACCTGCGTGATATATTTTTCCACTTCTTCTGCCGTCATACCGATTCCGTTGTCGGAAAATGTCAGCGTTTTGTTTTCTTTATCTACCGTTACCGTCACGGCATATTGCGGATTGTCCTCCACCTGCGCTTCGCCCACGCCAACCAGTTTTTTCAGCTTTGCAATTGCATCGCAGCCGTTTGATACCAATTCGCGGATGAAAATATCTTTGTCAGAATACAACCATTTTTTAATAATGGGAAATATGTTTTCCGTATGGACTTGAATGGTTCCCTTTGCCATGATACTGGTTCCTCCTTTGTAGTAAACAAGTAATTTTGTTAGCACTCTCATCTATTGAGTGCTAATCTTGGGTGAGAAAAAAACCGTCTCATTTTTTGACGGCTTTTTCAAATGGTCGGGGTTGAGGGATTTGAACCCGCGGCCTCATGGTCCCAAACCATGCGCGCTACCAAACTGCGCCAAACCCCGGCGTAATTGTAATGTCAACGGACAAAAATATCCGTTTATATTACAAAATAATATTATATCGGAAATCAGAACATTTGTAAACTATTAGAAAAAGCGATAAACTACCGTAAGACCAGATTAAGGTATGGTTTCATAAAATAACGCCAAAATACTATAAAATACGCTGGATTTTGAGTTCTTTTAGACATTCTTTGCAGACGATTGCAGTGATAAACAGTCCAACATAGCCGAAAAAAGAATAGAGATAACCTACCAGCGTGGAGAAACCGAGCAGCGCCAATAGACAGCAGCTTCCACAGAGCAGAAAGGTATAGGGCAGGCGTTTGCTTTCCGGCGCCAAACTCAACACACCTTGTCCGCAGGAGATGGCGGTGGTCAGCATGGCAATATAGATAGTCAGTCCGTAGAACAATTTAAAATGTTTTCCCATAAATGCGGCATAGGTAAGCGCCGGCATTTGTGTCAAATAAAAATCAGGATAGAGTGAGACATAATAAATGGAAAGACCGCAGACGCCGATAAAAATGCTGCCCAGTAAACCGCCCCAAATGGCAGTAGCGGCATTTGGCATGTATTTTTTCATGCCGCAGACCACCGCAGGAATACTGATGAGATTATAGCTGATATAAACCAGAGCGGAAAGCAGCCAATTGTCGTTGATACAAATCAGTTCATGCAGAGCGTTCATTGTGCTTTGGTCGCCAAACAGCAACTTGTAAGCGCCCAAAGCAACCATGCCTAACACCATAATTGGCGTGAGAATGGTATTGGCGACAACTGTTCCGCGGATACCGAAAAGAAAAACAACAGAGCAAACAGCTGCCATGCTGATAATACCTGCCAAATAGGGGAGATGTAGCTCTTGTTGAAACAGTGCACCGCTGCCGGACAGCATGATGCAAAAAGTTGCACCCATATAACAATTTCCGAAAATAGAAAAGAATTTTCCTGATTTTTTGCCGAAAAGTTCCTTGCAAAAGTCGGTATAGGAGGACAATGCCAACCGATAAATTTTGAGAAACATTCCGCAGCCGACAAAGGCGAAAAACAAGATGGTTAAACACATTCCCCAAAATCCCCACCAGCCGAACCGCCCGAAAAAACGCCAGATTTCCTGTCCGGAAGCGAATCCGGCGCCTAGGACCGCGCCGGTATAGACACAGGCAAGCCGAAATGCGCCGGCAGCATTGGTTTTCATAGATGGCGTTCCTCCTTTTCATATAAATGATATAGCTTATTTATATGAAAAAGATGGAAAAGATAGTACTATACAATTCTGTAAAAGTGTGGTAAACTGAAAAAAGTGGGGGAATGCGATATGGAACTACAAATCAGACCGGCAGAGGAAAACGAGATAGCAGAACTGCTGCAATATGACAGGCACATTGCAGTTGAAAAACTGATAGATTGCATTAGAGCAGGAAATGTCTATGCGATATGCTTGGAAAATAAAATGATTGGCGTGCTGCGCTATAGTTATTTCTGGCAGAGTATTCCGTTTTTGGACTTACTTTTTTTGGCGCCGGACTGTCGGGAAAAAGGATATGGCAGACATGCTGTGGCATATTGGGAGAAGCAAATGCGACGGAGGGGATACCGGGATATTATGACTTCAACGCAGGCAGATGAAACAGCGCAGTTTTTCTACGAAAAGCTGGGTTATACCAGAGCGGGCGCATTTTTTCCGCCGGAACAGGAAGCGGAAGAAATTATATTCAAAAAGCCGCTTTTGTAGACGCTACTTTGCTTAGACAGAAAAAGATGATAGGAATAACACTTTTGATAGAACAGAAATAGCGGGAGAAATATATGGATATCATTGATTTTAGGAAAGAACAAATTGCGGAGGCGGCAGCGCTTGCACATATATATTATGAAGAAGAACGCAGACAGGTGTCGGTGCTACCTGAGACGGATATTTGTTTGCGGCTAGAGACAATGGCGGACAATGGAATGGGGGTGGCGGCGTATGAAAACGGGGCAATGGTTGGTTTTATGTGCGCGACAGTTCCTTTTGCCAATGCATTTGGTGCAACAGATGTAAATGGCGTGTTTTCACCGCTGGGGGCAAATGCGGCAGTGGTGGAGAATCGGGAGGATATCTATGCCGCGCTGTATCAAAATGCCGCGCGGAAATGGGTGCGTGCCGGAGCGGTGAGCCATGGTATTTGTCTGGGAGCGCATGATATAGCGGCATGGCGGCAGTTTTTTCAATACGGATTCGGGCTGCGCTGTGTGGATGCAATCCGACCGATGGAACGGATTGTGTGTGAGCCCTGTAAAGGATATTCTTTTAGAAAACTTTCAGCGGCGGAATATCCATTGGCATATTCTTTTGAGCGCATGTTAAATAAACACTATCAGGAAAGCCCTTTTTTTATGAATCGTGTGCAAGAGCCGTATGAAGCATTTTACAAGACCTGTGAACGGGAGCGGGAACGGTGCTTTGGCGCGTGGTATCATGGAAATATGTGTGCCTATTTGAAGGTGTCTGGGACTGGTGAGACGTTTATAACACAGCGGCAAGATTACAGGCATATCACCGGTGCGTTTTGTCTGAGAGAACACAGGGGAAAAGGCGTGGTTCAAAATCTTTTGAACTATGTAATAGATGTGTTACAGAAAGAAGGATATGATTATCTGGGCGTGGATTTTGAAAGTATAAATCCGGCGGCGCATCACTTTTGGAAAAAATATTTTGCAGCCTATACGCATGGCGTTGTGCGCCGGATTGATGAACGGATTTTAGAAACGGAACGGAAATGATGGTTTAGGCAAACAAAAGTTGAATCGCCTATGCCTATGAAACAAGCAACTAAAATGGAGCGCAGCAGAAAACAGAACGATAAAAAAACTCTCAAAACACAAGCAATATATGCGTATTTTGAGAGTTTTTTTATATTTGTCCTTCAAGAAAACGTATGGTGTTTTTTTGCGTGAAATAAGACATATTTATCCTTGAGATATAAGAAGGGGTTGATTCATTGGCAGCTTTGCTAACCTTAAAGCATACACAACTGTCGCGGCGTGGACGGTGGAATCAATCATGTATGCATTTGAAGGATAAATAGTGATTATTTTAAGATTTTTCTTTTGATTTGAAAATAAGTGCGGCAATTAAGCTAAATACCACTGCTGCTGCGATTCCGCCCGCCGTTGCGGTGAGACCGCCTGTGAGAACGCCCAGCAAACCGTGCTCCTCCACAGCTTTCATCACGCCCTTTGCAAGCGAATAGCCAAAACCTGTCAGCGGAACGGTTGCGCCTGCGCCGGCAAGTTTGACCAATGGTTCATAAGCGCCCACCAACGTGAGGAATACACCGGCGACAACATAAACCACTAAAATACGCGCCGGCGTTAATTTGGTTTTGTCAATTAAAATCTGTCCAATGACACACAAAATGCCGCCGACAATAAAAGCCCATAAATAAGTCATCATCATTTCCTCCTTCCCGTTAGTTTGTTTTGTCCGTGACAATGCGGACAGCGTGCGCAACGCAGGGAATTGTCTCCCCTTGTTTGATTGCGGTGGTGCTCATGAGTGCGCCGGTTGCGACGAACAACAGCCGTTTGATAGCACCGGAGCGCAGTTCCTGAATCAGTTTGGAACAAAAAACGCTTGCGCTACAGCCGCAGCCGCTTGCGCCTGCGTGAACGTCTTCTGTTTCAAAATCATAAATCATGCAGCCGCAGTCATCGATAACATCGGACACTTCGTAGCCCTGTTGACTCAGCAGGTCAATGTTAAGCTGCCGTCCCACCATGCCAAGGTCGCCTGTTACAATCAAATCGTAATCACTTGGTCCAAAGCCGGTATCTTGGAAATGGGCGGCAATGGTATCGGCGGCGGCAGGCGCCATGGCAGCGCCCATGTTGTTGACGTCGCTGATACCCATATCTACGACTTTGCCGGTGGTGACATGGGTAATATAAGGACCGCCGCCCTGTGCGGATACCACTGCTGCGCCGGAGCCGGTCACAGTCCACTGCGCTGTGGGCGTGCGCTGTCCGCCATATTCCAGTGGGAACCGAAATTGTTTTTCCGCGGAACAAAAGTGGCTGGAGGTGGTAGCAACAGCGTGGTCGGCGAATCCGCCGTCTACCAACAGTCCCGCCAGCCCAAGTCCTTCTGCCATGGTGGAACAAGCGCCGTAAATTCCCATAAAGGGGATGTTTGTGTCCCGAACAGCATAGTGCGCGCTGGAACATTGATTGAGCAAATCGCCTGCCAATAGGTACTGAATATCGCTTGTGGAGAGTGACGCTTTTTGCACAACCTTTTGAATCGCGGTACTCATAAATTTGCTTTCTGCTTTTTCCCAAGAGTCCTCGCCAAACGTATTGTCCTCCACAATTTCATCGAAATAGGTGCGCAGCGGCCCGTTTCCTTCTTTGCTGCCAACAACAGAAAACGTTTCTGTGATGGTCGGCGGAGAAGCGAGCTGCGCGGTTTGTTTGCCAATATGTTTTGTAGACATGAATAGACCATCCTTTCATTATATAAATAGGAAGTTTCACTATGAAAAGTAAAGCGCCATGCGGTAGTGATTAATGGATAAAATAATAAATCAGCCCTGCAATGACGGAAGCGACGGTTCCATAAACAATGACGGGACCTGCGATAATGAACATTTTTGCACCGACGCCCAGCACATAGCCCTCGCTTTTATATTCAATTGCAGGCGAGGCAACAGAGTTGGCAAAGCCGGTGATGGGGACGAGCGTACCCGCGCCGGCGTGTTTGGCAATGTTATCGTAAATACCAATACCCGTCAGCAATACGCCCAGAAACACCATGGTGATGGAGGTTGCAGCCGCGACTTCTTCCAGACTGAGCCCCCAATTGGTATAAAAATGACGGACGCCTTCGCCCAAAACGCAAATCAATCCACCGATGAGAAAGGCTTTCAACATATTCAACCACAGTGGGGAATTGGGCGATTTTTTTTCAGCATATGCTTTATATTCTTGTTTTTGCATGTTTTGGTTCACCTCATATTTTCGGTTTTATTTTTAGTATGGCATATTTGTCGGAATTTATGAATTGACGCATGAAAATCTTGCAGAAGGGTAAATAATTTTTAAAAAGAAAAGCGGAAAAGAAAGCAAAAATCATTGAAAAATACCATTGACTAATGATGGAAAAAAAGGTATAATAAGAAGTGGTTTAATTGGAGGGTTTCTCTAATTAAAATAATTGTATACAATTTAGCGGCAGGCGCCGCGCATGATAGACCCAATATGTTATGGTGCAATGCAATAGCATATCAGGTAAAAGAGGAGGAAAAAACATGGCACAAAAGTTAACAGTTGACGGCAACACCGCCGCCGCGCATGTGGCATATGCATTCAGCGATGTCAGCGCAATTTACCCGATTACGCCGTCCTCTCCGATGGCAGAAGTCTGCGACGAATGGACTGCGGCGGGCAGAAAAAATATTTTCGGACAGGTGATGAAGATTGCAGAAATGCAGTCAGAAGCGGGAGCAGCAGGCGCTGTTCACGGTTCTCTGGTTGCAGGTGCTTTGACGACGACTTTCACAGCGTCTCAGGGTCTGCTTTTGATGATTCCAAACATGTATAAAATCGCAGGGGAATTGATTCCTTCTGTGTTCCACGTGAGCGCAAGAACCCTGGCGACACATGCACTGTCCATTTTCGGCGACCATTCTGATGTAATGGCATGCCGTCAGACAGGATTTGCCATGCTGGCTTCTGCTTCCGTGCAGGAAGTTATGGACTTGGCTGCTGTATCGCACCTGTCAACACTGAAATCAAGCGTTCCGTTCCTGCATTTCTTTGATGGATTCAGAACTTCGCATGAAGTGCAGAAAATCGAAATGATTGATTATGAAGATTTGAAAAATATGCTTGATATGGAAGATGTGAAGAAATTCCGCTCCAGAGCGCAGAATCCGGAACATCCGCAGCAGAGAGGAACCGCGCAGAATCCGGACGTATTCTTCCAGAACAGAGAAGCAGCAAATAAATTCTATGATGCTGTTCCGGAAATCGTTGAAACGATGATGGACAAAGTATATCAGGTAACAGGCAGAAGATATCACCTGTTTGATTATGTTGGTGCGCCTGATGCGGACCGCGTTATCGTTATCATGGGTTCCGGTGCGGACACAACAGAAGAAACTGTGGACTATCTAATGAAGAAAGGCGAAAAAGTCGGCGTGCTGAAAGTACGTTTGTATCGCCCGTTCTCCGCAGAACATTTCCTGAAAGTGCTGCCCAAAACGGTGAAAAAAATCGCGGTTATGGACCGCACAAAAGAACCTGGTGCAGCCGGCGAACCGCTGTATGAAGATGTTGTTTCTGTTGTTCGTGAAGCTGGCATGAACGATGTGGCTGTTGTTGGCGGCAGATATGGTCTGTCCTCCAAAGAATTCACACCGTCTATGATTAAAGCAATCTACGACAACCTGGCACAAAGCGCGCCGAAGAACCACTTCACGGTTGGTATCAACGACGATGTAACGGGTCTGTCTTTGGACGTCAACGAAATGATTGACACCACACCGGAAGGCACAACCTGCTGTAAATTCTACGGTCTGGGTTCTGACGGTACGGTTGGAGCAAACAAAAACTCCATCAAAATCATTGGTGACCACACCGATATGTATGCGCAGGGATATTTCTCCTATGACTCTAAAAAATCCGGCGGTATCACCATTTCTCACTTGAGATTTGGTAAACAGCCGATTAAAGCGCCATATTTGCTGACAGTTGCAGATTTTATTGCATGTCACAATTCTTCTTATGTAACGCGCTATAATGTTCTCGACGGTATTAAAGACGGCGGTACCTTCCTGCTGAACTCTCCATGGAGCACGGTGGAAGAACTGGAAAAAGAACTGCCGGCTTCCCTGAAGAACACAATTGCAAAGAAACATTTGAAATTCTATAATATCGACGGTGTGAAACTGGGACAGGAAATTGGTCTTGGCAACCGCATTAACATGATTATGATGGCAGCGTTCTTCAAACTGGCTGCTATCATTCCGGAAAGCGATGCAGTTGACTACATGAAGAAAGCAATCGTAAAATCCTACGGTAAAAAAGGTGAAAAGATTGTCAACATGAACTACGCTGCGGTTGAAGCAGGTATCGGCGGATTCACAGAAATTAACTATCCGGATTCTTGGGCAACCACAACAGAAGGCGCAGAGCCGGTTCACGTTCCTGCAACAGACTACTTCAACGACGTTGTAAAACCGATTCTGGCACAGGAAGGCGATTCTCTGCCGGTTAGCGCATTCACACCGGACGGCGTTGTACCCAACGGCACAACACAGTATGAAAAACGCGGTATTGCGATTAACGTTCCGCAGTGGATTCCGGAAAACTGTATCCAGTGTAACCAGTGTTCTTTCGTATGTCCTCATGCATGTATCCGTCCTGTTTTGGTGAAAGCGGATGCTGCGAAACCGGAAGGTTTTGTGACAAAGAAAGCGGTTGGAAAAGCACTGGAAGGTTATGAATACAGAATGCAAGTCAGCCCGCTGGATTGTACTGGCTGCGGCAACTGTGCAGATATTTGTCCGGCGAAAACAAAAGCGCTGGTTATGAAACCGTTTGCAGAAGAAAAAGAAGTGCAGGAAGCAAACTGGGAATATGCAATGGAAGTGCCGAAGGCAGACGTTGCAATCAACAAAAAAATGGTCAAAGACAGCCAGTTCTGTCAGCCGTTGTTTGAGTTCTCCGGCGCATGTGCAGGCTGTGGTGAAACACCGTATGTTAAACTGGTAACACAGTTGTTTGGCGACCGGATGATGGTTGCAAATGCAACAGGATGTTCTTCTATCTACGGCGGTAGTTCCCCGACCAACCCCTATACCGTGAATGAAAAAGGTCATGGTCCGGCTTGGGCAAACTCTCTGTTTGAAGACAATGCAGAATTTGGATTTGGATATAATCTGGCATTGACACAGAGAAGAAACCGCGTTATTGATTTGGCAAATGCGTTCTTAGCAAATCCGTGCTGTGACGAAATGGCAGCAATGATGAAAGAATGGCTGGATAATAAAGATGACGGCGACGCTTCCAAAGCAGCAGCCGATAAATTGAAAGCAGCTCTGCCGGGCGCAATTGAAAAAGCAACCGGAGAAACAAAAGAACTGCTGACAGAAATCAATGATAATGCAGACCTGCTGACCAAGAAATCCGTTTGGATTTTCGGTGGTGACGGCTGGGCTTATGACATTGGTTATGGCGGATTGGATCATGTTATCGCAAGCGGCGAAGACGTGAACATTCTGGTGCTGGATACGGAAGTATATTCCAACACCGGTGGACAGTCCTCTAAATCGACGCGTACCGGTGCGGTAGCGAAATTTGCTGCTGCCGGAAAACGTGTGAAGAAAAAAGATTTGGGCGCAATTGCAATGACCTATGGCTATGTATATGTTGCAAGCGTTTCCATGGGTGCAGATAAGAACCAACTGATTAAAGCGATGGTGGAAGCGGAAAGCTACCATGGTCCGTCTTTGATTATTGCGTACGCTCCGTGTATCAACCACGGTTTGTCCAAAGGTATGGGTAAAACACAGTTGGAAATGAAACTGGCTGTAGATTGTGGTTACTGGCCGCTGTATCGTTACAACCCGCAGTTGGCTGAAGAAGGAAAGAATCCGTTCTCCATGGATTCCAAAGCGCCGACAGGCGACATGCAGGAATTCCTGAGAGGTGAAGTTCGTTATTCTTCCTTAATCAAACAGTTCCCAGATATTGCAGAAGGATTGCTGGAGCAGACCGAAAAAGATGCAATGGAACGTTTGGACTACTACAAAAATCTGGCAGAATAATTTTGGTTCTACTATCGGAATAAAAAATAGTAACAAGGGGCACTCCACTATGTGGAGTGTCCCTTGTCTTTTAGTATTTCATTATTTGTAATGCGCATGAAATCGGTTGAAGCGATAGATGACAGAACAACCCCATAGAAGCGCGGCGACAAATAGCGTTGTCAGCCTGAAATAACGCAGTTTTAAATACGCTAACAGAAATGGACAACCAATAAAAATGAAGATATGATACAAGAAATTGTCGCCCTTGGGATATATACTATAGATAAAGAAGGTGATGCAATGTGAAAAAAGAAATGAAAACCGTGTGCTATGATGAGGAACTCAACATAGAGGCGTATTGCTTTGAGGGAACAAGACAGCCTTTTCCGAATCATTTTCATGATTATTATGTGATTGGGTTTGTGGAGGCAGGCGAACGTTGTCTTTCCTGCAAAAACAGAGACTACACAATAAGACAAGGAGACATTGTATTGTTTCATCCATATGATAATCATGAATGCGCGCAAAATGGCGGAGGAACATTTGATTATCGCGGGATTAACATTCCTGGGGATACAATGTTGTCGTTGGCAGAGGAGATTACGGGAGAACGCAGTTTATTAAAATTTTCTCAAAATGTGATTGTTGATGGAGAATTAAGTCTCTATTTAAAAACGCTTCATCAAATGATTTTATCAGGCGGAGAGCGGTTTGAAAAAGAGGAACTGTTTTTCCTGTTGATGTCTATGCTGGCAGAGCGATACGGACAGCCTCTTGTAAAGGAAACGTCGGTGTATCAAGAAGAAATAGAAACCGCCTGCCGGTTTATGGAGGAACACTACGCCGAACATATTGCATTAGAACAATTATGCGCGTGCAGCAAACTCAGTAAATCGACTTTATTGAGAGTATTTACAAAGGTCAAAGGCGTTACACCGTATCGGTATTTGCAATCCATCAGAATTGGAAAGGCAAAAAAATTGCTGGAAAATGGTGCAAGTCCGGTAGAAGCGGCGCTGCAAACCGGTTTTGCAGACCAAAGTCATTTCACAAATTTTTTCCACACCTATATTGGGGTATCTCCCGCCACATATAGACGAATCTTTAAAAAACGGGACGGAGCGTGTGAAAATGGAACATAAAAAAGGTGCCCAGCATATAGCGGCTATCCTTACCGTTGCCATTTGGGGAACCACATTTATTGCAACAAAAGTTTTGTTAAACAGTTTTCAGCCGATAGAAATTTTGTTTTTTCGCTTTGTGATTGGACTGTTTGCGCTTATCATTGCCTATCCCAAACGGCTGAAAGGAACGACGCGGCGGCAGGAATTGATATTTGCAGCCGGCGGTTTGTGTGGCGTGACGCTGTATTACCTACTTGAAAATATAGCGCTGACCATTACAACGACGGCAAATGTTGGCGTAATCATCTCTATAGCGCCCTTTTTCACAGCGATATTATCCTATTTTGTATCAAAACGAACAGATAGGCTGTCAGTTTGGTTTTTCGTTGGATTTGTCATTTCAATGGTGGGAATCTGTTTGATTCACTTAGGCAACGCAAGATTTGAAATCAAACCAATCGGAGATATATTAGCGTTGGTTGCTGCGTTGGTATGGGCGATTTATTCACTTTTGACAAAGAAAATCAGTAGTTTCGGATTCCCGACTGTTCAGACAACGCGGCGCGTATTTGCATATGGCATTATTTTTATGCTGCCGGCATTTTGCTTTTTGGAATGCAATTGGGATGTTACAAGATTTGCGGACGGAAGCAGTTTGGCGAATCTGTTGTTTTTGGGGATTGGAGCGTCTGCGCTATGCTTTGTGACATGGAACTACGCAGTGAAGCGGTTGGGAGCGTTAAAAACGAGCATTTATATCTATATG
The DNA here is from genome assembly GCA_946555455.1 of uncultured Clostridia bacterium. GTDB lineage: Bacteria > Bacillota > Clostridia > RUG12999 > RUG12999 > JAAWTG01. The sequence goes on from CAMNSU010000058.1 coordinate 18,032, forward strand.
GTGCCGGTGATAACGGTCACGGCGTCCATTCTCATATTAAAGGAACCCATCACTGTGCAAAGTGTGGTTGGAACTTTGCTGACTTTAGCAGGTTTGATACTTTCAGAGATGGGAATG
>CAMNSU010000059.1 GCA_946555455.1 uncultured Clostridia bacterium
ATCGCTCCGGCTCATGTAACGCAGGAAATCACCCATCATTTTGATAAAAATACAAATCAATTCACCGCACGTTATATTTTTTTAGACGTCATCATCAACCAAAAATATCATCTGGATGATATTTTTGATTTTCCTATCGTCTGCAATCCGCATGATACCGCGGTCTTCAATGAAGCCTTTGATAATCTGGAAACTTCCCAATGTATCTGTGATACCATGAGTTATTTCTATAATATCATAAAGCATCTTCTGGAAATTGGAACAGAAAAAAAAGTGATTCAAAACCAAGAAATTTATCCGTTGATTGCCTATATTGAAAAAAATTATAGCAACGAAATTACCATTAAAGATATGGCAAAGATTCTAAAAACATCGGAATCTCATTTATATGCCATATTTAAAAAAGCTACCAATCTGTCTCCCATCAAATATTTGAATCATTACAGGCTGTCCGTAGCAAGCAGCTTATTAGTACAAACTTCGGACAGCATACGCGTGATTGGCGAAAAAGTTGGTATTCCCGACCCGTTTTATTTCAGCAAATTATTTAAAATGAATTATAAGATATCGCCGCAGCAATATAGAAAAACAAATTATTAGACAAACAAAAGCATTGCGGGAATGAATCCATGTCAGTGGATTTCATTCCCGCAAAATCATTTCAATTTTATTAGGCAAACAAAAGTCGAATCTCGCGCCTACCGTTTTAGGTTTACACATCAAATACTATTTTTTCCCTAACGCATTTTCTGCATATCGCCGCTGCCGTTGTCAAACACCTCTCCTGTGTTTGCGTCCACATGATAGAGCGAGCGCATGGTGCCGTCCATACTATCCGCCACATCTGCGCCGAACATGAAACATGCCCGCTGCTGTCCGTCTATATTAATATACAGCGCCTTTTGTTCACTTGCCGGCACAATAAATGCTTTTTCTCCGTAGCATTCTTTGGCAACTTCCAGCGCAAGGTCATAACACTGTCCAAACGTTAATATCGTTTCTTTGGCATAGTTAAAATCAACACTGATTTCTTCTTCCTGCTCCTGTGCCGCTTGCTGCGTGCCTGTCAGCAATTCTATTTTTTGTTCCTGCTTTTTCTTTTTATGATGCGCCGCCACCGCTGCCGCCGTTACGCCTGCTCCTACTATCGCAGCGAACACGCCCGCCGCAATTCCAATATTTTTTTTGGTCAACTTTGAAAAATCAAATTTTTTCATTTTTTTCATCCTTTCTTTTCTAGTTGAAACGTTACATATTCACAGCATTGGTAAGCGACTGCCGCCAGTGCATTTGTGATTTCTTTCATTAATTGCATCAGTTGTTCTCCCTCGCCGCGCAGCACGCAAACTTCCAGTTTTACTTCCACGCCAAAATCCGCGCCGCGGATTGTATAGCCCGCCTGATTCAATGCATATTCCACTTTCCCATATAAATCATAGCTGCATGAAACTGTATAGATATCGCACAGCCGGCACACAATAGGCACTGCCGCACGGATTCCCTGACTTGCCGCGCCGCCATATGCTCGCACCAGCCCACCGGTACCCAGCAGCGTTCCGCCAAAATACCGCGTTACCACCACCGCCACATCCGTCAGTTCCTGTTTGCGAATACAGTCCAGCACCGGCATTCCCGCAGTTCCTGACGGCTCACCATCGTCTGTATACCGCTGTAAATGGTTTTCCCGCAGCACATAGGCATATACATTATGCGTTGCATTATAATGCTTGGACTTTATTTCCTGAATGAATGCCAGCGCTTCTTGTTCCTTTTGAACCGGTCTGACTTTCGCTATAAACCGCGATTTTTTTTCCACCAGCTCTATCTCCGCCTCCTGCTGAACGGTCTTATATTCCAATTCCTCCATTGCCCTCATCCCTGTTTTTATTATATTTGAAACGGTTCATATTTATAAGCGGCTTTTTGGTCAATGTCCGCCACCAACGAAACACCCTCCGCAACATATTCCTCCGAAATCACTTTGCCATCCTCCCGCGCTGCCGCCGCCAGACCGCTTTTTTCATATGGTAAAAGCAACTGCATACGGCGGTATTTAGAAGGTAAAAATGCGGCGGCAGTTTCCAAAAGCTGCTGCATACCTGCGCCGCTTTTGGCTGAAATATAAACCTGATTTCCACTGTTTTGCGGCATGTGCTCCAGTTTATCACATTGATTGTAGACAATCATCTGCGGTTTATCGCCGCATCCCAGTTCCCGCAGCAACTCCTGTGAAATTTCTAGCTGCGTTTTATATTCCGCATCGCCGATATCCACAACATTCAAAATCAAGTCCGCATTTGCGGCTTCCTCCAGCGTGGAGTGAAAGGCTTCCACCAAATGATGCGGCAATTTTCGGATAAATCCAACGGTATCAATCAAAATCACTTCACGCTCGTCCGGCAATAACAGCGCCCGCGCCGTTGGGTCAAGCGTTGCAAATAATTTGTCCTCCGCCAAAATTCCCGCGTCCGTTAAATAATTCATAATGGTTGATTTCCCCGCGTTGGTATACCCCACCAACACCACGGTTTCACGGTTTTCTTTTTTGCGCCGCTGCCGCAGCAGCTGCCGTCTGGCTGCCACTTCTTTGAGTTCTTCTTTCAAAAAATGAATGCGGTGGCGAATATGCCGCCGGTCGCTTTCCAGTTTGGACTCACCCGGACCTCTGGTACCGATTCCCGCGCCCAGCCTGGACAGTTCCGTCCCGCTTCCTATCAGCCGCGGCAATCGGTATTGAAGCTGCGCCAGTTCCACTTGCAGCTTTCCTTCTCTTGATACAGCGCGCGCGGCAAAAATATCCAAAATCAACGTGGAACGGTCTATCACGCGCACACCGACCGCCCGTTCAATGTTGCGCTGCTGCGAACCGGTCAGTTCATCATCAAAAATAACCAGTTCCGCCTCCAGCGCCTGACACATCTGCGCCAATTCTTCCAATTTACCCTCGCCTAAATATGTGCCTTTTTCCGGCGCCGGCCGGTTTTGCGTCAGCACGCCCACCACTTCGGCGCCCGCGCTGCTTGCCAATTCCTCCAACTCGGCAATCGTTGCCGGAGAAGTATATTCATTGCCGATTCTCCCTGTTATCACACCGGCTAAAATGGTTCTTTCACCTTTTTTTTGCAAAGTTTCCTGCTGTGTCATAATCCTTATTCCATCCTTATTCGTTATCAGTTTTATTATAGCATACCCCTTTTGTGATGTAAAGCATTCATGCAGGAAAATCTTTCTTTTTCCCAGAAAACACATTTTTTTGAAATTTTCTCTTGCTTTTTTGATTTTCATATGGTATAATGTGTAAGTTAGGTCTTGTTTACCCTTCATTTGGGTATCATAGAGACAAAACAATTTTAAAACACACATTTTACAATTTTTCAAAGGGTGCCTATTTTGCCAGTAGGTCTTTGGCTAAGATGCGTAAAATGGAGGAATTAACCGGAGGTGTAGTAAACATGGCAGTTATTTCAATGAAACAGCTTTTAGAAGCAGGTGTTCACTTTGGACATCAGACACGCAGATGGAACCCCAAAATGAAGGAGTATATCTTTACAGAACGTAACGGTATCTACATTATTGACCTTCAGAAAACAGCGAAAAAAATCGAACAGGCTTATGCGTTCATTCGTGACGTTGCGGCAGACGGACAGAAAATTCTGTTTGTCGGAACCAAAAAACAAGCGCAGGATTCCATTCGCGAAGAAGCACAGCGCGTTGGTATGTACTATGTAAACAACCGTTGGCTGGGCGGTATGCTGACAAACTTCAATACAATCAAAAAACGTATTGCCCGTTTGGAACAGCTCGGACGTATGGAAGAAGACGGTACATTTGATCTTCTGCCGAAAAAAGAAGTGATCAAATTAAAAGCGGAACGCGACAAACTGGAAAAATTCCTGGGCGGTATCAAAGATATGAAAACACTGCCGGGCGCTATGTTTGTTGTTGACCCGAGAAAAGAAAAAATTGCGATTGCAGAAGCAAAAAAACTGGGTATCCCTGTTGTTGCAATCGTTGATACAAACTGTGATCCCGATGAAGTAGATTATGTTATTCCTGGAAATGACGATGCAATCCGTGCCGTTAAACTGGTTGCTTCCACAATTGTCGATGCAATTATGGAAGGTCGTCAAGGCACTGATGCGGAAGAAGCTGCTGCTGCGGAAGGCGACGATACGGTTGCTGCAGAAGCATAAGACGAAATTTCACGATTGGGGCGGTTTCACAAAATCGCCCCGCCTTTTATGAAGATAGAACAAAAGAATTTTTTGAGGAGGTAATGTCACATGGCAAACTTTACAGCGGCAAATGTAAAAGAATTAAGAGAAAGAACCGGCTGCGGTATGATGGATTGTAAAAAAGCATTGACCGAAAGCGGCGGCGATATGGATAAAGCCATTGAATTTCTGCGGGAAAAAGGTCTTGCAGCGGCAGCAAAAAAAGCAGGTCGTATTGCGGCGGAAGGTCTCGTGGAATCCTATATTTCCGAAGATGGTAAAATCGGTGCTTTGCTGGAAGTCAACAGCGAAACTGACTTTGTAGCAAAAAATGCTGATTTCCAGCAGTTCGTATCCAATGTTGTTAAAATTGTTGCAGATAAAAATCCTGCTGACATGGATGCATTGATGAACGAAGCATATCCGGAAAACGGTTTGACAGTTGCAGAAGCGCTGCGCGAAAAAATCCTGACGATTGGCGAAAACCTGAACATCAGAAGATTCGCCCGCTACGAAGGTCCTGTTTCCGCTTATATTCATGGCGGCGGACGTATCGGCGTTCTGGTACAGTTTGAAGCAGACGACGCGGTTGCCGGCAAAGCGGAATTTACTGAACTGGCAAAAGACGTTGCAATGCAGGTTGCTGCAGCAATGCCTTCCTATCTGGATCGTAACAGCGTTCCTGCCGAAGTTCTGGAAAAAGAAAAAGAAATCCTGTCTGCACAGGCGCGTAACGAAGGCAAACCGGAAAATATCATTGAAAAAATGGTAAATGGTCGTATCAACAAATATTACACAGAAAACTGTCTGGTTGACCAGGTATTTGTAAAGGACTCCGACTATACCATTACCAAATTGTTAGACGCTAAAGGCAAAGAACTTGGCGGCGCTATCAAAATCAAAGGTTTCACCCGTTTTGAAAAAGGGGAAGGTCTGGAAAAGAAAGAAGAAGATTTTGCAGCTGAAATCGCAAAAATGACGCAGCAATAATATTGCGCTTGATTTAGAGTTTAATCAAAAACGCTCGAAAAAAGCTTTTAGGCTTTCGGTTCGGGCGTTTTTTTGTCTGTTTTCTCCCCCAGTGACTCTGCTTCCGCACATTTTGTTGATACGCAGCATAGGATAAAACAAAGATGAATCATAGGAGGTACATATTATGCCAAACGCTGCCGCTCCTTCCCCTCCTACCAAGGAAACATTACAGGAACAACTTGCGCTCATTGACCGTTCACAAAAATTTGTTCTTTTGATTATTATTGCGATATCTCTTTCCTATTATGTAACTACCATTCAGAAAGACCAGATAAAATGTTTGTTATGCGAAGATGACGCCGCCTTATGTGAAAATTTTCCCGATACTTTCCCCATCAGTTTACTTTCCAGCACATTGGTATTAATATCCGTTATCTATTTCTTCATCATATCTGACCGCGCACTTTGCGACCCCAAAGATACCTGTGTTCAAAAACGTTCCGACAGCTATAACAATACAGCCAGTTTGTTTGTATTGCTTGCAGCTATTATCCGTATTATTAATTTAATGATGGTTTGGAAAAGTCAACGTCAGGTATCTAAATCTGCTGCCGCCATCTAAGAGAGACATATTTTTCATCTCTCGGTAATAAATAGTGGTGATATACCATCATCTTCCAAAATTCGACAAAATAAAACATTTTTAACCTCTTGCTTTTCCTTTCTACTTATGATATGATGAATATCGTAGGTTTGATTGATCTACAAACTCCATTATGTATCAGCCCTTGCGCATGTTCGCAAGGGTCTTTTTTTATCTTTTTATATTCGTGGAGCAGCGCCAGTATAAATAGCACACCATTCTTATTTACCATAATTTTATTTTTTCTTGCTAAAACTTGGCTTATCATCTGTTCATAAAACAGGTATTTTCGTAAAACACTACTATGGACGGATGAGCAGGCAGGTATACGCAACCTTGCAGCATACCCGCCTCCCTTCTTTAATCCTTTACTTTTTGTGTGCCAAAGTAAAATCCGATTACCGTTGTAAAAATAACCACAAATTGTTCCGCCGTGATAGTACCTCGCAGAGATAAACAACAGAACACCGCCGTAATACAAATGGTCATGATGGATTTCACTGTCACAAGTCGCGCAATTCGCTCTTTCATATTGCCCTCCTAAAATATCATCTTAATAATCACGCCGCACAGAGCAACACCCACTGTCGTAATCACGCCCAGCACAATATTCAATTTGGTGTTAATGACGGCAAACTGCACTTTGCCATCATTGAGTTGGCGTTCATGTTCTGCAACAATCTTCTGAAGTTCTATCACCGCATCGCACGGACATTTTTCTACTTCCATTTTATTTCACCCTCAATGCATTGGCGCATTTACGCGCCAGCCAATAACTGTCATTATCCCGCTGGAGTTTACCCAGCCACAATATTTTATTCGTGATAATCCCCCGATGTGCCAGTTCCCACACAATATCGTTGATTTCCACCAATTCTTTTTCTTCCATCGTATCTACCCCCATATATTCTTTGATTGCTCCTATGATTGCTTCGCTGGCGTCCTCCTGATAGGCTTCTCCCATCATCACCTGTTCTTCTTCCGCGTTTGAGATAAACCCCAGTTCCACCAGCGCTGCTGGACATTTTGTCAGACGCAGAACCGCAAAATCTTCATGTTTCACGCCACGGCTTTTTCTCCCTGTCGCCGCTACCAGATGTCCCAGCAAAAATTCTGCAAATTTCTGGGATTCCACTGCATTCGGATATGTCCAGATTTCCGTCCCCTGCGCGGTTGGCGCACTGCTATTGCAATGCAGGGATAGAAATAAGTCCGCGCCGGTCTGGTTTGCAATTTTCGCGCGCTGCGCCAATTCTATGTATTCGTCTTCATCGCGCGTTAATACCACGTCAATCCCGCTGCTCTTTAGCTTCCGCGCAACGCGGCTTGCCATATCCAGTGCAATCCACTTTTCATAAGTCTTGCACCCCACCGCGCCGCTGTCGTGCCCGCCATGCCCCGCGTCTATACATACTTTCATACGTTAAGCCTCCTCTGTTGTCTCTTCCCAGCCATATACCCCTGGCTCCCAAACATTGTTGTCTTTCGTGCTTATCCAATATTTATCTTTATGGGATACTTTATTGCCAACCGAATAAGTATCTATAGCACCAATCGGCTGAGACCATTCCTGCCATTCTGCATTTGGATTGCCTATTTCCTTCCATAGGCTTGGTGCAGTGTCCGGTGCCCATTCCTCTTGTGAGGTATGCGCCTGCAAACATCTGTATAGCTTGCTGTTGTATTTACAGATTGCACCCTGCGCATAGGATACAGGATATGTCCAGTTGATAAATTGCTCAGGGTGTTTTATAATTATCCCTTCACCCAACATTCTATTCTCAGCCATTGATACGAATATAATACTCGCAATGTCTATCGCCTTATCGCGCACCAATTCTTTTAAGTCTTCCTCTGTTGTGTAGAACTCTCCAGCATGGTAGTAGTAATATCCTGCCCTAACTTCTGGTGGTACTCTTTCAAATTCAACTAAAATATGTGTTTCATTAGCATAAAACATATTGGAATCATTAGAATAGATTGAGTCAGCATATTGCTTATTACTCAGTACAGAAATACCATTTTTTTGTGTATGGACATATACTGGATGCTTACATACTTCTACAATTTTATTTGTTGAATCGACAATTAAATACATATGCTCCCCTCCTTTTTTATATACAAAATCCAAAACATATTCCGGTTGTTTCATTAGCAGATAAATATTTAATTGAAGCCGTAGAAGAGTCTAAGTACCACCAATGAGGATTTACTGCTACACGAGATGTTCTAGTCCACCATCCAGATTCCTCCCCTGTACCATTAGCTAGAAATTTTTTTCTATTTGCTGCTGTTGCAAAATAATTATATTGATTTCCTTCATTTTCTTTTAAATCCCAACCGCTTCCCCCTGTAATTTCACGTGTCGAAAAAAGAAAAAGTTTCATTGAAACGTCTGTAACTGTTCCAGAACTGCTACCAGTAGCAGTCATTTTATTGACTGTTTTAATCACTGATTGTAATTCGTAAGGCAGAGACGGCAATAGGGTGTTTTGTAGCCAAGTATATATAACAGAACCTGTAAATCCGCCACTATTTGTGCGATTACTATTTATTTGTCTTTTGTCAGCCATCAGATTTTTCAATCCAAAAGTAATGCCCGCTTTACCACCACTTGTTAGATCATCATGGTCAAAGCCTACAATAACAAGTGTAAGCGTTTCACCCGAAACACTTATTTCTTTTTCATCTCCAATTTCCCATAGTTCATTTGCTATACCATTCGTAGATGCTTTTGCTACATTTACCCAACTAGTCTCTTCCAACGATATGGGCAAGAATGTTAAATTAAGTGCATATTGTTTTACAGAATCCACCATAACAAAATCACTTACTATAGTTTCATAAAACTCGTTTGCGGCTTGCTCATTAACAGTTGCTGTTGCAGTCCATGTTCCATAATTCGGAATATTAAAAATAGCAATACCACTCACAGTATTTAATCTAAGCGTCGTTATACCATTGGATAAAACTACAGATGAATCTAAACTCACAGACACAATAAGCTGCGGTAGTAATCCTCCACCTTTTGCATTTGTCAACCGTTCTGCCGGAATATTTCCCTCTGCGTCCATAAGCTGGTAATCGTATACCTGTAAAGACTTGGGCGTGGAGTTCGTTCCTGTTCCAAGCTGGATGGCATCAATGCGATTCCCGTTACTATCTTTTGTTACAGCATCTATGCCACCTGCAAATCCATCACTTGTTTCGGCATTCCATCCAACTGCACCACCTCCGTCTGATATTGCGCTATTTCCTGCTGCACCACCTTCCTCGGTATTTGCAAAATATCCACCCGCGAAACCATATCCTGAATGTGCGCTAGAACCGACTGCACCACCTCCGCATGTACTTGTATCATAACCAACAGCCCCTCCATTAGCTATTACTTTTGCATCTTCCCCGACTGCACCACCATTATCGGCTTGTGCATTTGTGCCGATAGCACCACCTGCCGAGGTATGTGCATTTTTCCCAACTGCTCCACCGTTTTCTGCATATGCACTCTTACCAATTGCACCGCCAGAACTCCACTCTATACTGCTATCAGTATTTGCTCCTACTCCAGCAATAAATCCACCGCCAATGGTTTGCTTATCCGCCTTTTTTTCATCTAAAATTTTCCCTTGGTTTGCACTAAGCGCACTAGTCGTGGAAGTACTGATCAAGTTGTCTACCACATTTACGTCACTACCGCCGCCTGAAGCAGAAATTGTCACATCATTTCCGTTGGTTGTAACAGTTACATTGTCGCCCGCTATAATATTTTCTGCACTCAATATTGTTTCCGGTTTATCTTTGATATCGTTCCAATTCGCCCTGCTATATTCTGTCATGACCCAATATGTACCGTCGTAAATCAAAGTTGTCGGTTTTCCTGCTGCCAAGAAACTATAGACACTGGGCGAATACAATGTGCCGGTCGTTCTGCCGCGCTGTCTGAAATATTTTGCACCTATGCCATTCACATTTAAGGTTGCAGAAGATGATGAACTGGATACATGTGGTATAATCGTAATTTGCATTCCAATATACAAACTTTCCGGCGCTGGGTCAAGTGTTGCAGTATATGCTGTCCCTGTTCCGGCAGTCGCGACTATCCATTCGGTTTGTTTATCCGCCAATTGCGGCATTCTGTCGTCCGGTATATGCCCCTCCGCATCCAGCAATTGTTTGTCATATACCTGCAATGTCTTTTCTGTGGAATTCGTTCCCGTGCCAAGCTGAATGGCATCAATGGCATTACTATCTGCATCAACCGTTTTAGCCTGATAACCTCCGGCAAACCCATCTCCAGTTTTTGTTTCCATACCTACTGAACCGCCATGCTCAGCAAAAGCTCCTGCGCCGCCTGCAAAGCCACCTCTGCCATCCGTGTTCGCTCCTAACCCAACTGCACCGCCATCTGCTGCTTTAGCTCCTTCTCCACCAGCGAATCCGCCATGTTCTGTTTGCTTATCCGCCTTGGTATCATTGAGCACTTTCCCCTGACGCGCGGAAAGGGAACTTGTTGTGGAGGTTGACGTTAAATTGTCCTCAATAACAATACTGTCCAGCATATCTTCCAACTGCTGTTTCAATCCTTCGCTGTTTTCCGTGCCTTCCCATTCCTGCACGATTGCATCTCTGGTATTTTCTACCCGCTCCAGCGTCTCCGTTATCTCCCGTTTCAGTCCGCCGTTGCCGTCTGTTCCCTGCCACGCTTCATAAATGCTGTCAACACTGACAATTTCCTGCCACGCTGTGCCACCGTCCGGCGCGCTGCCACCTGTTTCCTGCAAACAAGCATAATAGCCTTTTTTGTAGGCGACAATTTCCCGCGGATAATAGACTTCACTGCTGTCATATTCTCCGCGGTATAGAAATCCGCTGCTCATTGGCTGCCAATATACCGGATTCTTTTTAGGTATTTTGTTTGCCGGCACGTCTTGTTTGGCAATATAAATTGAACCGTCGCTATAGACCGAATTGTTCGCTGTATATGATTTTCCCGCCTGATACTCTCCTTGAAAAATCCACGTTTTGATGGAATCAATATAGTCCTGTAAGGTATTGTTAATATCAATTCTGCCGTGTTCATCAATGGAATACACACGGCTGGCCGGAAAATATAACATACCGCGGCTATAGTATTTCTGGATTGTCACCGTTTTTTTGTTATGCACCGGATGAAAATACAGATACCCATGCGTATAATCTACTCGAAATTGGTGTTCCTCCAACGGTTCGTCTCCCACCACTTCTTCCATAGGTTCTTTTTGCCAATCCAGCACTTCAACGCCATATGTTTCATCAGGCAGTCCTGCCAAGTCTATTTTACAGTCAAATACCACTCTGTCCTGCGGCGGCATTTCTTCTGAATATTCCTCAATTTTGGGGAATAATGGGTTATGGTTATCCCCTTTCATATGCTCACTCCCTTTTCATTTTCTCGTTTTGTGGCTCATTTATTTAGGCACACCATTCATAATCTTGCCTATTCAAACCATTTTCATTGTTTTCCATATTGATAATTTTTGACCTATGTTTCATTTTCTTCTTTTAAAATTTATGAATTCATGTTTGCGCATATATTACCATATACATTGGTTCCTGTGTAAGCTGATGGATTCATTAGTTCTCCATTTTCCGGCATATAAATTTTAAGTTCACCATTAAAAACATTATATGCAACAATACTATTCATTTGTGGATACGTTTCATCAAACACTATCACCGTAGTATTAGATAATATTATATTGTTGAGCAAATAACAACATCGGTCAGTTCTATAATTGCTATTACCAACATATCCATTAACGGTATAGTTATGAAGAATATTATTTTTAATATAGTATCCATTAGGGTCGCTTGCAGTAATATTGTCTACTTCACAATTTTCAATGAACCAATACACACCCAAATAAGAACCAGCTACATAATCGATATTAATGTCAGAAGTAGGACAATAGTTATTTCTAAAATAAATATTATATAGGCTCCTCGAAATTCCTGCCACACCACAAGGATGATTTACATAACTATTCAAAATTTGATTATTTTCAATATATGCATCTACACAGACCTCTAAACTACTATCACTTATAAGTTGAAATGCGTAACTATGAGAGTTATTTTCTATAATATTATTTCTTATGTATACTTCTCTATATACAGTAGAACTTCCGTTATATTGTTCTATAGATATTAATATAGGAAATACATTGTCACTATATCCTTGCTGTTGTATATGACAATTTTCAATTGTTATTTTATTGCAATCAGCTAACGCTAATGCATAGTTATTGTCGGCCGCTACATTTATAATGTTTATATCTTTAAGTGTAAAATCAGAACCGTTAGTATAATGTAATTGTTTGGTTAGTTCAATCGTTGCAAGTCTTTCACCTGTAACAGGATCTAATTCTCCTACAATAGCGAAGTTGCCCATTGGTTCAGAATATCTGCCTCCAATTAACTTATATGTTCCTTTTAGAAAATACAGATACATACAATCCTTATATTTTTCATAATCTGATTGAATTGCGTTGTAAATTTGTTGAAAAATAGTAGATATGTCACCATTTGCATTATCATACAAATAATCACAATCCGCTGCTGTATGATATAAGGAGTTTCCAATCACAACTCCATTCTTTATTTTGATTCTGCCACCTCCGCCGCTCGGTGCATTCGACAGCCGTTCCGCCGGAATCTTCCCTTCCGCATCCAAAAGCTGGTAGTCGTATACCTGTAACGTCTTAGGTGTAGTGTTCGTCCCTGTGCCAAGCTGAATGGCGTCAATACAGTTATTCCCGTTTTTGGTAACTGCATCTTTCCCTCCAGCAAATCCGTCACTTGTTTCTGCGTTTTGACCAACGGCGCCACCATCACCCGTTGTTGCGCTATTCCCAACCGCGCCGCCGTTTGCTGCTTTTGCTGCATATCCACCCGCGATTCCATATGTCGAATTTGCACCATATCCAATCGCGGCTCCTCCTAATGTTTCTGCTTCAAATCCTATAGCTCCGCCATCTTCTGTTGCCTTTGCGTTTTCTCCTACAGCGCCTCCATTATTCGTTTGTGCGTTTGTACCAACGGCGCCTCCTGCCGCAGCATGTGTATTTTTCCCGATTGCCCCACCGTTTTCTGCGTATGCACTCTTGCCAATCGCACCGCCGGAACTCCAGTCTATACCACTGTCAGTACTTGCACCATCTCCGGCAGTAAATCCACCACCAACCGTCACAGCCAACTTATCTTTGTATTCATCATCTAAAAATATTTCTTCCCAGTCACCATAGGTTGAGCCGCCAAAGACGTGTGACCTTCTCATAAATATCTGACCATCACCATTTGGAGACCCATCACAGGTAATGTACTGTATTAGATATCCGTCTCCACCAATAGATATAAACGTAGCAGCGCCTTCTCCGCCTGAGGCGATATGATTAGGTAAATAACTCTTTTCTTCCTCAGATAAATTTTCAATCATAATTTTATAAACACCGGATTTGATATTCGCGGCATTAATGTTGGTAATGGGTTCTCCGTTTATCCAATCATCTCCGCCGCTTGGTGCATTCGTCAGCCGTTCCGCCGGAATATTCCCGTCCGCGTCCAGAAGCTGGTAGTCGTATACCTGTAACGTCTTAAGTATAGTGTTTGTCCCCGTGCCAAGCTGAATGGCGTCAATGCCATTATCGTTTGCATCTACGGTTTTTGCTTGCTCCCCGCCTGCAAATCCAATTCCTGTTTTCGCATAATTTCCAATAGCACCACCATATGTGGATTCCGCACACCATCCTCCGGCAAAACCTGCACTTGTATATGTACTACTCCCAACCGCTCCGCCGCCGCCATCCTCTCTTGCATCGGAACCGACCGCTCCACCCGCCATTGAATACGCATTTTTTCCGACAGCGCCGCCTATTTCGGTGTAGGTATTTTCTCCGATAGACGCCCCTCCAGAAACAGCAAATGCATTTTTTCCAATAGCTGCGCCGGTACCGGCGCCTTCACCATAGCCTTCATCATAGTTTATCGCGCCTTCACCAGCAACAAATCCACCTTGCGCTGTTTGCTTATCCGCCTTGGTATCATTGAGCACTTTCCCCTGACGCGCGGAAAGGGAACTTGTTGTGGAGGTTGACGTTAAATTGTCCTCAATAACAATACTGTCCAGCATATCTTCCAACTGCTGTTTCAATCCTTCGCTGTTTTCCGTGCCTTCCCATTCCTGCACGATTGCATCTCTGGTATTTTCTACCCGCTCCAGCGTCTCCGTTATCTCCCGTTTCAGTCCGCCGTTGCCGTCTGTTCCCTGCCACGCTTCATAAATGCTGTCAACACTGACAATTTCCTGCCACGCTGTGCCACCGTCCGGCGCGCTGCCACCTGTTTCCTGCAAACAAGCATAATAGCCTTTTTTGTAGGCGACAATTTCCCGCGGATAATAGACTTCACTGCTGTCATATTCTCCGCGGTATAGAAATCCGCTGCTCATTGGCTGCCAATATACCGGATTCTTTTTAGGTATTTTGTTTGCCGGCACGTCTTGTTTGGCAATATAAATTGAACCGTCGCTATAGACCGAATTGTTCGCTGTATATGATTTTCCCGCCTGATACTCTCCTTGAAAAATCCACGTTTTGATGGAATCAATATAGTCCTGTAAGGTATTGTTAATATCAATTCTGCCGTGTTCATCAATGGAATACACACGGCTGGCCGGAAAATATAACATACCGCGGCTATAGTATTTCTGGATTGTCACCGTTTTTTTGTTATGCACCGGATGAAAATACAGATACCCATGCGTATAATCTACTCGAAATTGGTGTTCCTCCAACGGTTCGTCTCCCACCACTTCTTCCATAGGTTCTTTTTGCCAATCCAGCACTTCAACGCCATATGTTTCATCAGGCAGTCCTGCCAAGTCTATTTTACAGTCAAATACCACTCTGTCCTGCGGCGGCATTTTTTTGGAACGGTCCTCCATCTTTGGGAATAATGGGTTATGGTTATCCCCCTTCATATGCTCACTTCCTTTTTTATTCTGTTCACTTTATGTATCGCTTGGGTTCAGACAGTCCACACAAATGTCTGCCGCTCCAAACGGTTTTCGCTACTTTTTCATTTCTATCACTCTGCTGTTTTTGTTTCATGGGCGGGTCGGCTTCCGGTTCCATTTACGTGGCGCCGTATGCCATACGCCTTCGATTTCCCCTGCCATCCTTTTGTTTTCTGTTTCTCCGCCATCTATTCGGTCGGGAGCATTTCATTCCATGCGGTCAGGAATATCAATCTCTGCGTAATACAGATATAACCTGCTGCGTTGCATCTCCGGCAGGATGCCTTGTCCAATTTCCATGCCGGCGCAGGCGCAGCACGTTTCTTCTGCAATAAACCGAAATGGTCCGTGCTTCTCTCCGCCCATGAGACAATCATAAGGTGATTTTTGAAATACTATACGTTTCTCCGTCATGCTGATTTGCACGAAAAACTTTCCATATCATATGTTAGATGAGAAGGTTACAATAATATAGGAAGAAAGTTATGAATTTCAAACGCGAATTTGCATTCGGATACTATATATAGTATTCATATATCAGCCAAATACTTGGCTGTATAGCGTTTGTAAATCGTTGTGTACCAATAAATAATTCCCCTCATTTTTCAGCGGTACATGAATCCGGTATTTGCTGCTTTTGGATTTCACACGGCTGTTCCATGCAAATTGTTGTTCCGCCTGTATTTTGCTGATATATCCAAAATCAATCAGTTCCGGCAGCGCCCTCTCGCTTAAAGTGCTGGCAGCAATGCCCGTCCATTGGGACAACGCCGTCCCTGGCAGCACAAACTCTTGTTTTTCATCTGCATAGACCTTGGCATATAGCAAAATTGCCAAAGCTGTTAATCTGGAATTTTTTGCATCAAACCGGCTTGCAATCGCTGCAATATCCGTCTCATTGACATATACCGCAACATCTCCGTTGAGCGGTCGTTGCTCCCGAAACGCCTGATAGATAATGTTGTTGACTTGATGGTCAATATGAACATGAAACTGCCTTGCCCAGTCAAAAATAGCTTCTCTGATTTGCATGTGGTTCATGCCCTGCTCTTTATACCAGCGTGCAAGCAGCAAACAAATACGATAGATACATTTCTTGTGAATATGTTCTCCTTGTAGATAGCGCTGTACTTCCCATGTTTCATGAATCATTTCTGTCGTCCTCCCTATGTCTTTTGTTTCAATCAGTTGTCGTCCAATGTATAGCGTTTTCCTAAATAAAACGCTTCCCCCCAATCACTCTGGCGCGGAAGCGTAAACGGTACTTGTTTGATGTTTTCAACAACGCCTTCTCCTGCCACCCGCCAGGGGAAAGACTTGTTTTTCTTTGGATATGTCTCATAGCACAGCCGAACTGCAATCGTCGCAAGCATTCTCTCATCTGGGCAAATACGCCTGCATTGTTCCCGATACCGCCTATAGTAACTGCTCCAATCGAGTGTAAAATGCAGCGCATCTTCTCTGCTGATAACGCCTTGTAATTCTTCTTTATGCGCATCAAAATTACGAATTTTTGCCTGATATTTTGCCAGTTCTGTCATTTCCTTGCAAAATGCTAAAAACACTGTTTCAATTTCCTTTTCCAGTTCTGTAGGGATATCCAATGTCTGATCCATCATCAGCGTATGGTCAAAAGGAACACTTGATTTTTTCCAAGCGACCGCTTTTTCCCACCGTTCAATCTCACGGCATAACCGGTTCATGTTGCTGTTTGCATGAGAAAATGTTTTTAGCCGCTTATAATAATCACCTGCATATTTCATAAAATACGGCAGCGGTTTTCCATATTTTGCAATGTGCCGCGGTATGTGAAACAGCACGCCTGTTTTGGCAAAATCAATCGCTTTTCCGTTAATAACGGAAAGCAAATCCACATATCCTTCATATTTCCGTTTTTGTTCCGGTGATTTTGGCATTTTATTGTGATATGCCGTCGCACAATTGCTGGTTTCCCCAATCAGGGAATGCAGCGTGCGCTCAATCAGGCGCGCCCTGTTTTCCAGCGTATTTTCTTCTTCCAGCGCAGTTGCCTTGTCCTCAATATCAAGAACAATAGCAGCGTTGCGGTTAACGCCGCGCAGCATGGTTTTGTTGTCTATCAAAAGCACCAAATCCCCATCAAAATCCGCTCCGTTCAGCCGCTGCGGCGTGAGACTTTTGCTGTTCACAAGACACACATTCTCCAAATGTCCGCAATACCGCTGCAACATGCCGCTATACGCCGCTTTTAATATCGTGTGTTCGGATTTGCAAATGTGGGGATTGCGCTCAATTAAATATTCTTTGCCGGAAACGGTTTGTCCGCCCGGCGCATAGAATTCATCAGACTCCATGGAACCTGAAACAGGCAGCCCGCCAATCCATTCCAGCAGCATGATTAAATCCGGACACAAAAATTTGAAGCAGGATTTCAACCACAATTTTCCGCATTTTAGTTCCGACCTATATTTCTGCACCTGCGCCACAAAATATTTTCGGATAGACGGTTCCCGCAGCATTGCAGGATTTTTTAATAGCGCTTTCATATAGTTGTTTTCTACCGTTTCTTTGCCCTCTGTCAGCCCCAAAAAGCAATATGTATACAGCCTGTCACCCTCCATAATTCGCTCCAGCCAATGAATACTTTCCTCCGCAAGCGATGCAAATTCCGCATAAGGCAATTCCAAATCCTGTAAAACCTGGTAATTGACCCGCGTATAAACAGCCTCCTCCTGTCTCGAAAAATTATATTTTGCAACACCAATACAATGGTGATATTGCTCAAAACGGTTCCAATAGTCCTCCCAGTCCCGTGCATCGCCATAGCGCGCAAAATATCCCATACCTTTGTACATGCTTTCTGTTAAAATAATCATCGGTTCTCTAACGTCATGCATCACACCCCAAATATCACTGATTTTTGTAACGCCGCGTTCCTGCCAAAAAGCCGTATAATCCATTTCATGAGTCACGCCTTTTATGAATGGCGCGCGCCACAAAACCGTTGTTGGTCTGTGGTCTGCATGCAGCTTATTTTGCAATATCTCTGTAATAGCAGGATGATGAATACCACAGCCGTCAAATGTATTTACCGTG
>CAMNSU010000060.1 GCA_946555455.1 uncultured Clostridia bacterium
TTAAAAAAACGGGTGTCCTGTTTGTCCAAACAAAAGCCAAACAAATACCACGCCTGCCCTTTAAATATGATTTTCAGCGGTTCCACTTGTCGGCGAGTCGTTTCGCCCTTGCCGCTGAAATAGTCAAAACAAACGGTTTGCCGGTTTAAAATGGCATGTTTCAATTGCAGGAACCGTTCCTGATCTTCCATGCGGTCGCTCCAGTTGGTGAAATCAACTTCAATCCAGTCGGCGTTTGCTTTGTGGAACAGCGCGCTTAACTTATCCAAAAGCGGCTGTGCCGCGCCATAGGGAACGTTTTGCAATCCCTGAAGGGCAGACAGGATTTCCGCCTGTTCCGCTTCCGAAAGAACCGATTTATTCAGCACAAACCCTTCCGATAACCGAATGCCGCCGCCTTTGCCTTTGGTTGTATAAATCGGAATGCCCGCCTGACACAACGCTTCAATGTCGCGGTAAACTGTCCGCTGGGAAATTTCAAACCGTGCAGCAAGTTCTTTTGCCGTTAGCTGCTCGCGGTGCATTAATAAATAAACAATTTCAAAAAGTCTGCTAATCTGCATGGGGATTCTCCTTGCTTTGCGGCGTGAAAATGGAAGTGAGGAGTGTGGTAAGCTGGGCGGGCGTATCGACAACGTCGTCTGCGCCGCTCTGCTCCAGTTCCGCGCGTCCACGAAATCCCCAAGATACGCCAATGCTGCGGATACCTGCGTTTTGGGCGGTTTGTATATCCACGTTGGAATCGCCGACATAACAGGTGTCAGCGGCAGAGCAACCCAGTTGCGTCATCATTTGCAATGCCGCAGTGGGGTCAGGTTTGCGCGCAATACCGTCCCGCTGTCCCGCATAGGCGTCCAGATAAGGCGATAGGGATAACGCTTCCACAATGAGTGCAACAAATGCGTCCGGCTTGTTGGAAAGCAGACCCATTTGATAGCCGGTGCGGCGCAGCGTTTCAAGCATGGCAGGAATGCCCGGATAGAGACGCGTGGAATCCAGAAAATGCCGGTGGTAATATTGCCGAAACGATTGCTTTAACGCTGCCTGCTGCTGTGCGCCATGCGCATGTTTCGGCGAGGCGTCCAGCAGCAGTCTGTCCACACCTTGTCCCACCAGATAGCGGTAGTCCTCCACGGGATGCGTGGGAAATCCGTTCTGCTGCAATGCGTAGTTGCAGCTGTCCGCCAAATCTTGCAGGGAATCTGCAAGCGTACCATCTAAATCAAACAGAATTAATTTCATGGGGAAAGTCCTCCTTTGTATGGTTTCCATTATACGCAAAAGCATGAGAAAAGTCAAATAGGGGCTTGCATGGGAACGAATCATGCAGTATAATATATGCGTAACTCTTTCGAAAGGGGGACTACTTCCGGCTCGCTTTACGCGCCGTCATATTGTCCCCCTTGTCGGAATCCCCCTAAGCAGCCGCGTTTACTCGCGCAACGTTCCTGCCGAAACGCTCGCGGCTGAGAGGTATGAAATCTTCGGCGCGTGTCCGAAGATTCCATGAATTAAAAAAGCGTCTCCATCTCGCCGACCATAAAAGTCGGCAACTGACGGAGATGCACGAAATTATACCAGGAGCAGACTACCGGAAACGGAGGAAAGGGGAGCGGAACATGAGGGAGACAAGAAGCTATTGGGTGGACACCATGCTGCGTGTGGCAGCGCCGGTTTTGGAGCATTTGGCAGAGGATACCTTAAAACAAAATATGCCGGTCGAGACGCTGGAAGGAATGCGGGAGCAGCGGGAACCGTTTGCACATTTGGAAGCGTTCGGACGGACGATTTGCGGCATTGCGCCGTGGCTTGAGACGCCGTGTGAGAAGGAAGCGGAGGAAAAACTGCGTCAGAAATATGCGGCATTGGCGCGTCAGGCAATCCATCATGCGACTTGTCCTATCAGTCAGGATAACATGAATTTTGGCGCGGAATATGGCTCCCAACCGTTGGTAGACGGCGCATTTTTAGCGCAGGGGATTTTACGCGCGCCGACGGAACTTTATGAAAAACTGGATAACATCACCAAAAAGAATTTGGCAAACTGCCTCAAACAATTGCGGAACTGTACGGCATATTTCTGCAATTGGCTGTTGTTTGCGGCAATGGTGGAAACGGCGTTGTATTATATGGGGGAGGAATGCGATTTCATGCGCATTGACTATGCGTTGCGCCAGCATGAACAATGGTATCAGGGAGACGGACTGTATGGAGACGGGCCGCAGTTTCATGCGGACTATTATAACAGTTTTGTGATTCAGCCAATGCTGGTGGATATTATCACCAAAATGAATCCGGCGGATGAATCCCACAGATGGGAACCAATGCTGGAACCTGTTATGAGACGCGCGGCGCGCTATGCAGGGATTCTGGAACGTATGATTTTGCCGGACGGCAGTTTTCCGGCGGTCGGACGGTCTTTGGCATACCGGACGGGCTGTTTCGGGCACCTGTCCGCCATGAGCTTGCTGGGAAATCTGCCGGAGGACGTGGAACCGGCGCAGGTACGCTGTGCGCTGACAGCGGTTATTCGCAGGACGCTGGAAGCGCCGGAGACTTTTGACAAAAACGGATGGCTGCAAATTGGATTGTGCGGACATCAGCCTTCCATTGCGGAGTCATATATCTGCACGGGCAGTTTGTATCTGTGCAGCACCGTCTTTTTGGCATTAGGACTGCCGGAAAGCCATGCTTTTTGGCGCGCGCCCGACATGCCGTGGACGCAGCAAAAAGTATGGAGCGGCAAGGATATTGCGGCAGACCACGCGATTAAGGATTAAGATTCGACTTTTGTTTGCCTATAGATTAAAAATCGCACAAAAACGACAAATTCCTCTGCCGGCGCAGGGGGATTTTTGTGTTACTCTGCGCATTGACTTTATTGCCAATTTATAGTATACTAATTATTTAACGTCTAACAAAAATAGGGGCGCAACATGAACAATAATGCGATTGGGAAAATGCTGCACAGGGTGGGAAATCAAATCCATAGCATAAAGGAGTTGGAAAAGATGAGAGTTGTTTTTTGGACAAGCATTCGTAGTAATAGTATAGCAGTATGTGAAAAGGAAATGAGTCGCCGGTTTGCGGCGGGCGATATATGTGGAGGTGACACCGATGGCGAATGAGACAGCAGTATTAAAAGAAAACAAAATGGGAACCATGCCGGTCGGAAAGCTATTGATTTCCATGGCGCTGCCGATGGTGGTTTCCATGTTGGTACAGGCATTATATAATATTGTGGACAGTATTTTTGTGGCGCAAATCAACGAAAATGCGCTGACAGCAGTTTCACTGGCGTTTCCGGTGCAAAATTTAATGATTGCAGTGGCAACAGGGACAGGTGTTGGTATCAATGCCATTTTGTCTAAAAGTCTTGGGGAAAAGAATTTTGAAACGGCGAATAAAACAGCGAATATAAGCATATTTTTAGCGTTTGCCAGTTTTTTGGCGTTTGCTGTTCTCGGAGCAGTAGGTTCCGGCGTATTCTTCCATGTGCAAACGGCAGATGCGGAAATCGTGACCTATGGTACGCAATATTTAACCATATGCACCGTGTGTTCGATTGGATTATTCGGACAGATTATGTTTGAACGTCTGCTGCAGTCAACAGGAAAAACCATTTATTCCATGTTTACACAGGGCGCGGGCGCAATTATCAATATCATTTTAGACCCTATTTTGATTTTTGGCTGGTTCGGAATGCCCAAAATGGGCGTGGCAGGCGCAGCGGCGGCAACGGTGATAGGACAGATGATTGCTATGCTGATAGGACTGCTGTTCAATATAAAAGTCAATCATGAAATCAAACTGCATATCCGTGAAATGCGCCCGCAGGCAAACTTAGTGAAACGCATTTATGCCATTGGGGTGCCGTCTATTTTGATGGCATCGCTGGGGTCGGTCATGACATTTGCTTTAAACAAAATCCTTATGGCGTTCACCAGTACGGCAACCGCGGTATTTGGCGTGTACTTTAAACTGCAAAGTTTTGTGTTCATGCCGGTATTCGGACTCAATAACGGCATGATTCCCATATTGGCATATAATTATGGTGCGAAAAAGAAAGAACGGATTCACAAAACCATTCGGCTGAGCGTGATATTTGCCGTGTCCATTATGCTGGTGGGACTGATGGTGTTTCAATTGATTCCGGGGCTGTTGCTGCAAATGTTCAACGCTTCGCCGGAAATGCTGAGAATTGGAGAAACGGCGCTTCGGATTATCAGTATCTGCTTTTTGTTTGCAGGTTTTGGAATTGTTGTCAGTTCCGTGTTTCAAGCGCTCGGGAAAAGCATTTACAGTTTGCTGATATCGGTTGCACGGCAGTTGGTAGTCATTATTCCGGTCGCCTATTTATTGTCGCTGACAGGAAACCTGAATGCCGTATGGTGGTCTATTCCGATTGCGGAAATCGCGTCGGTGGTGCTGTGCAGTCTGTTTTTGACAAGGGTTATGAAACAATTGGATATTTAAAAAATGGGAAAATATTTTTAAAACGATATCCATTCATGGGTAGCATAGAAAAACGCAAGGCGAATTGCCTTGCGTTTTTTTATATATTTAGAATGTTATTATGACCAATGGATATGCCGAAGCTGATTACCGAACCGCTGCAGGTAGGGCAAAATACCGCGCCGCCGCGGTAAAAGCGTCAATCCGGCATGGCGCGCAATTTCTTCTGCAATATCCTCCACGCTGCGTCCGTCTGTTTGGATTTGTGTGCGAAAAAGAGGGTGCCGAAATCCTTCCAGACATGGTTTTATTTGCTGCGCTGCCCAAGAATGCTTACCTTCTAAGCGTTTCCGCAGCCGCCGGCGCAGTGTTTGCTCACCGGCAGCAAGCACAATATGTACGACCGGAATATTGTGTTCTTGTAGGGAAGAGACAAGTTCGTTATAATAATCAGGGCGAATCACTGTCATGGGAACCAAAATCACACCTTGATAGTGAGTTGCAATGTGCAGCAACAAATCGCGGTTGATGTGCCGCCATAGTGGTTCATCTTGAAAATTATCGCGGCAGAGATGAGCCGGCTGATTCTTACGCAAATAGTAGCCTGCATTTTCAGGGTCAAATATAAAAGCCTCTGGCAGCCGCTTATATAGCGCATGTGCCATTGTGGTTTTGCCGCTGCCAAACGCGCCGTTTATCCATATCATTTTGGCGGCGCTCATTTTGCTAATACCTGTTTGAGTTCGTCCACTTTATCCAGTTTTTCCCACGGTAAATCTAAATCACTGCGTCCCATGTGACCATATGCTGCAACTTGACGGTAAATAGGACGGCGAAGCTGAAGCCGTTCGATAATCGCCGCGGGACGCAAATCAAATACGTTTCCGGTCAGTTCTGCTAAAGCTTCGTCTGATATGGTTCCAGTACCGAACGTATCAACGCGGATGGAAACAGGTTCCGCTTTTCCGATTGCATAAGCAAGCTGGAGTTCGCATTTATGCGCGAGTCCTGCCGCAACAATGTTTTTCGCTGCCCAGCGTGCCGCATAAGCTGCGCTTCGGTCTACTTTGGTCGGGTCTTTGCCGCTGAAGGCGCCGCCGCCGTGCCGCGCAACGCCGCCATAGCTGTCAACAATGATTTTGCGTCCGGTGAGTCCCGAATCGCCGTGCGGCCCGCCAATGACAAATTTGCCGGAGGGATTGATATAATATTTTGTGTTTTCGTCAAGCAATGCAGCCGGAACAATAGGACGAATGACAAGTTCCGTCATGTCGCGGGTGATTTGTTCTAATGTCGCTTCCGGCGCATGTTGTGTGGAAATGACAATAGCATCGATACGCACAGGCTTATCGTCCTCATATTCCACTGTGACCTGCGTTTTGCCATCAGGACGCAGGTAGTCCACCTTTCCGGTTTTGCGCACCAGTGAGAGCTGCCGCGCCAGTTTGTGGGCGAGGGAAATGCTAAGCGGCATATATTCTTCCGTTTCATCACAGGCGTATCCAAACATCATGCCTTGGTCACCGGCGCCGGTACCTGCATATACGTCCGCCGTTTCACCGCCGCGCACTTCCAAAGCGTTGTCCACGCCGCCTGCAATATCGCGGCTTTGTTCGTCCAATGCAGTAATAACGCCGCAGGTATTGCCGTCAAACCCATATTTTGCCCGGTCGTATCCAATGTCGCAAACCACTTGCCGCACTAAGTTTGGAATATCGACATAACCTTCTGTTGTGATTTCGCCCATGACAAAGACTGTACCGGTGGTGACTGCTGTTTCGCAGGCAACACGCGATTGCGGGTCTTGCCGCAGGAGTTCATCTAAAATGGCATCGGAAATCTGGTCGCAGATTTTATCCGGATGCCCTTCTGTTACCGATTCAGACGTAAATAGTTTACGCATAGTTACCACACCTTTCTTCATTTGTAAATCGTTTATCCCATATGGATTCATTGATCGAATGTGAAAAGATTTTTTTTATTTAAAGCTGCGTACTGCTGAGATATTGCTGTTGTTCCTCTGTCAAACAGTCAATAGAAATACCGAGAGAATGCAGTTTGATTTGTGCAACGCGCCGGTCTGTTTCTTCCGGTACGTCATAGACCTTGCAGTCTAGTGACGCGTGGTTGTCCAGCATAAATTTTGCGCTGAGCAGTTGCAGACTGAAACTCATATCCATGATTTCAGCGGGGTGTCCGTCTCCGGCAGCAAGGTTCACCAGCCGTCCTTCTGCCAGCAAATGCAGCCGTCTGCCGTCCTGCATGGTATAGCAGGTGATGTTGTCGCGGACTTCGTCTCTGGAAA
This sequence comes from uncultured Clostridia bacterium, assembly GCA_946555455.1. Taxonomy (GTDB): domain Bacteria; phylum Bacillota; class Clostridia; order RUG12999; family RUG12999; genus JAAWTG01. The sequence goes on from CAMNSU010000060.1 coordinate 6,761, forward strand.
CACTGAGCGATTCCAAGTCGGGGATACTGATTTCCACGTCAAAATGTCCTGCGTTGGCAAGCAGCGTGCCGTCTTTCATCACCGCAAAGGATTCTTTGGTGATAACGTCTTTGCAGCCGGTCAGCGTCACAAAAATATCGCCGATTTTAGCGGCTTCCTGCATGGGCATAACGCGGAATCCGTCCATCACAGCCTCCATGGCTTTGATGGGATTGATTTCACAAACAACCACATTTGCGCCCAGACCTTTCGCGCGCATTGCGCAGCCTTTGCCGCACCAACCGTAGCCCGCAACCACAACGGTTTTGCCGCTGACAATCAGATTTGTCGTCCGGTTGATGCCGTTCCACACGGATTGCCCTGTGCCATAGCGGTTGTCAAACAGATATTTACAAAACGCGTCATTCACAGAAACCATAGGGAATTTTAGTGCGCCGGCAGCTTCCATTGCTTTGAGACGGATAACGCCGGTTGTGGTTTCTTCGCAGCCGCCCCAGATTTCCGGAATCAATTCCTGCCGCGCGCTGTGCAGCACATGAACCACGTCGCCGCCGTCGTCTATGATAAGTTGTGGATGCAAGTCTAACGCCTTATGAATGAAAGAAAAATATTCTTCTTCACTGACACCGTGTTTGGCAAATACCGTAATATTGTCTTGTTCCGCCAACGCCGCGGCGACGTCGTCTTGTGTGGAAAGGGGATTACAACCAAGCGCGACCACCTCCGCACCGCTATCGCGAAACAATTTCACCAATCGGGCGGTTTTGGCTTCCATGTGAATACAAACCAATATCCGTACGCCTTTAAAATATTGCTTCGCGGCAAATTCTGCTTCCAGTGTTTTCAAAATAGGCATGTTGTTTTCTGCCCACTGAATTTTCTTTTTGCCGGAAGGCGCGAGAGACGAATCTTTTACAATACTGTTCATAGCAGCGGCTCCTTTCTTATCAATGCGCGGGCAGCATGGGTGTCTGTGCTGATTTGGCGGCGCAGTGCGTCCACGCTGTCAAACTTTTGTTCAAAACGGATATTTTGTACCAGTTCCACTTTCATCTGTTTGCCGTATAAGTCACCGTCAAAGTCCAGCAAATGGGCTTCGACAGATACCTGTTGTTCGCCGAAGGTCGGCACTTTGCCGATATTGGTAACAGCAGGATACCGCACGCCGTCTATAACGGCATACGTCAGATAAACGCCGTTTGGCGGGAGTTGCAAGGTGGGCGGGGGATATAAGTTCGCTGTAGGGAATCCCAGCAGCGTCCGCCCGCGCTGGTGACCATGCGTTACCAGTCCACAAATTTCAAAATTGCGTCCCAGCAAATGCGCGGCAGCGGGCAGGTTTCCTTCCGCTATCAATGCACGCACACGCGTGCTGCTGATGGGGCCGCCATTTTCCAAAACCGGTTGCTGAATAGCACAATCCAGTTTCAAGCTGCGGCAAAGCGTCTGCAATTGTTCCGGCGTTCCGCTGCGCCCTTTGCCGAAGCGGTAGTTAAAACCGGCAGTGACAAAAGCCGCGCCGCATTTATCGTGTAATATCTGCTGCACAAAATCTTTTGGCGACAAATCAAAATAGTCTGCTGAAACATGTTCCACAAAACAATAGTCAATGCCCGCCTGCGAAAGCAATTCCAGTTTCAGCGGCAGCGGCGTGAGCAGCGGCGCGGGAGAATTGCTTTTGAAACAGGACGGATGCTTGTCAAATGTATAGACGCATGTGGCAATACCGTGCTGAAGCGCAGCTTGCTTTAGCCCTTCCAGCAATGCCATGTGTCCGCGGTGCAAGCCGTCGAAAGTACCCAGCGCCACGGCAACAGGCGGCAGGGGACAGGGGGCGAATTGATTGGTAATCAGTTGCATGAATTCGTTCCACCTCTTTAGTAGAATGCTTTGGTGAGTTTGAGACATTGTTTTCCGTCCAGTTCCACGCCGGTGGAAAGACATAGAAACGTGCCGGATTCGTTATAGATACGGTAGGTTTGTCCTGTCTTAGCTTTTGCGGCATAAACGGAAACGCCGTTGACAACCAGACGTTCCTGTTTCGCGCCCACCTGATAGGCAGGATATTTGGCAAACAGCTTGTCCACCGGAATGATATAGAGTGACGGTTTCTGTTCCAGTGTTTCGAGTGTGACACTGTCCTCCAAACGAAACATTCCGCTGCGCGTACGCGTCAGGTGCTCCATTGCCGCGCCGCAGCCCAGCGCCTGACCGATGTCATGGCACAGCGTGCGGATATAAGTTCCTTTGGAACAGGAAACGTCCAGCGTGGCATGGTCGCCGCTAAAATCCACAAGCTGTAAATCAAAAATGGTGATAGTACGCGGCTGGCGTTCCACTTCCGTCCCTTGCCGCGCCAATTCGTAGAGTTTTTGACCGCCGATTTTAACAGCGGAATACATGGGGGGAATTTGCTTGATTTCGCCGGTAAACTGCGGCAGAATGCCCAGCAGTGCCTCTTGCGACACAGAAGGAGTGCACTGCGTAAGAACGGTTCCGCTCATGTCCTGCGTATCGGTCGTCACACCAAAACGGATAACCGCGCGGTATGCTTTGTCGGTATCCGTCAGCATACCGGAAACTTTGGTGCCTTTGCCCAGACAAATGGGCAGTACGCCCTGTGCATCAGGGTCAAGGGTTCCGGTATGCCCTACTTTTTTCATTTGCAATATCCGCCGGACTTTTGCCACGGCGGTATGGGAAGTGATACCGGGCGGTTTATATAAATTAATGATACCATCCATATTGTTTTCATCCTTTGAGAATCTTTGCGGCAGCCGCCACGATTTGTTCTGTTGCCTGCGCAAGCGGCGCATGAATCACGCAGCCGCTTGCACGTACATGCCCGCCGCCGGAAAATGCTGTTGCAATGGCGGAAACGTCGGCATATTCATTGGAACGCAAGCTGACTTTGACTTCTTCAGGTCCTTTTTCTTTCAGAAGAATCCCGATTTCCACACCCTGCGCAATGCGGGTGTAATCCGTCAGTCCATCTGTATCCTCCGGCGCTGCGCCGCTTTGCCGAAGCATATCCAGCGATACGGCAATCACACCGATTTTACCGTTTTCAAAAAAGGTGAGCGCGTCCAGTGCCAACGCAGTGAGTTTAAGTTTTGGGTAGGGGACGCAGTCATAGAGAAAACGGTTGATACGCGCTGCATCAAATGGCAATTCCAACAGTTTTGCAACAATTTGATGCGTGCGCGGCGTGGTGTTGGAATAGCGGAATCCTCCTGTGTCCGTAGAGATTGCTATGTAGAGTGCGGAAGCAATTTCCGGCGTGAGCGGAATCTCCAGCGCCGACAGCAAATCAAAAATGATTTCGCCGGTAGCGCTGCTTGTCGGACTCACAAAACAAAGGTCGCCGAAAGGCGTTCCGGCTTTGTGATGATCCAACATAACAACGGTTTCCGCCTGTTCCAGAAGCGGTTCCGCTGCGCCCAGCCGTTTGCTGTCGCCGCAGTCCAGCGCAACAAGCGTCTGGACAGTCAGTCCGTCTTCATATAGCGTCGGCTGCCAATCCATGAAAGAAAAATGGGCGGGAAGGAGTTCGGGCAGCACGACCTTTGCGCGCTTGCCCATTCCTTCCAATGCGGCGCACAGCGCAAAACTGCTGCCCAGCGCATCACCGTCCGGACTGATGTGCGTCAAAATGGTGATATCCTGCGCTTCTTTCAAAAAAGAAGCAATGTTTTTGATACTCATTCTTTCTCAGTTCTTTCCAAATCGGTTAATATTTCGCTGATATGCGCGCCGTATGCAATGGAATCATCTGCAACAAAGGTGAATTCCGGTACAGTGCGGATTTCCACCCGCCGCCCGATTTCACGGCGAATGTATCCGGCGGCGCTGTTGAGTCCTTTGACTGCGCCCTGCGTATCCGCATTTGAACCAAACGTGCTGACATAAACTTTGGCGAATTTTAAATCTTTGGTCACCCGCAGCGATACAATGGAAATAAATTCCGGAATGCGCGGGTCTTTCAGTTCGCGGATAAGCTGCGCCAGTTCTTTTTTAATTTCTTCACTAATTCGGTCTGTTCTATCATAATGCACTATTTTTTCCTGCCTTTCCATTCAGAATAGGCGGAGCGGGTCAGCGTTCGATTTCTTCCATAATGAAGGCTTCGATGATATCGCCCTCTTTGATGTCGTTGAATTTTTCAAAACTCATACCACATTCAAAGCCTTCCGCCACTTCTTTTACATCATCTTTGAAACGTTTGAGGGAACTGAGTTCGCCTTCGTGAATGACAATACCGTCACGCACGATACGAACGCCGGAGTTGCGCCCAATTTTTCCGGTTTTCATATAACAGCCGGCAATGGTACCGATTCCGGACACCTTGAATGTCTGGCGAACTTCCGCGTTACCCGTCACAACTTCGCGGTATTCCGGCGCCAGCATTCCTTTCATAGCGGCTTCAATTTCTTCAATTGCCTGATAAATCACGCGGTAGAGACGTACATCCACATTTTTGTCATGCGCGGAATCCATTGCGCCCGGTGTGGGGCGAACGTTGAAACCGACAATGATGGCGTTGGACGCGCTTGCCAGCATCACATCGGATTCGTTGACCGCACCGACTGCGCCATGAATCACATTCACACGCACTTCTTCATTGGAGAGTTTCACCAGCGACTGTTTCACAGCTTCCACAGAACCTTGCACATCTGCTTTGATAATGATATTCAAATCTTGGATATTGCCTTCGTTGATTTGATTGAATAAGTCGTCCAGCGATACGCTTTGTCGGCTGATGGATTGTTCGTCTTTGATTTTTTGTTTACGTGCGGCAACAACGGCTTTTGCCATCCGTTCATTTTCTACGACATAGAACACATCGCCGCCGTCCGGCGTTTCGGAGAGTCCCAGAATTTCCACCGGCGCAGAGGGACCGGCAGCTTTAATTTTTTTGCCTTTATAGTCCAGCATAGCGCGTACACGTCCAAAAGCAGTGCCGGCAACAATGAAATCGCCGATATGCAGTGTTCCGTTTTGCACCAGAACGGTTGCAACAGGGCCGCGTCCCTTGTCAAGATAGGATTCCACAACGGTTCCTTTTGCATTGCGGTCGGGGTTGGCTTTCAGTTCTTTCATATCAGCCACCAGCAGAACCATTTCCAGCAGTTCGTCAATTCCTTCGCCGCGCAGCGCGGAAATCGGAACGCAAATGGTGTCGCCGCCCCAATCCTCCGGTACCAATTCATATTCCACCAATTCCTGTTTCACACGGTCGGGATTGGCTTCCGCTTTGTCCATTTTGTTGATGGCAACAATGGTGGTAACGCCCGCTGCCTTCGCATGGTTAATGGCTTCCACTGTCTGCGGCATGATACCGTCGTCCGCTGCCACAACCAGAATCGCAATATCCGTTACCTGCGCGCCGCGCATACGCATTGCCGTAAACGCTTCGTGTCCCGGCGTATCCAAAAATGTGATGGTACGTCCATTGACCTGAACGCTGTATGCGCCGATATGCTGCGTGATACCGCCCGCTTCGCCGGCGGTAACAGAGGTGTTGCGTATGCTGTCCAGCAAAGAAGTTTTTCCGTGGTCAACGTGTCCCATAACCACAACGACAGGCGGACGCGGTTTCAAATCTTCTGCTGCGTCTTCCACATCGTTGAACAAAATATCTTCCTGTGTGACAATGACTTCCTGCTCCAGTTTCACACCTAAATCGTCTGCCACAAGGGAAGCGGTTTCAAAATCCAGAATATCATTGATGGTTGCCATGGTACCCAGCAGCATCAGGCGTTTAATCAGTTCCGCGGCCGGTTTGTTCATGCGCTCCGCCAGTTCGCCGACGGTAACGGCTTCCGGCACGGAAACAATGATTTCTTCCTTCGGCGCCGGTTTTGCAGCCGGTTTTTGCAGTTTATCTTTATTGTTATCCTGCGTTTTTTTCTGCCCTTTCTGCGGCTTTTGCTGTTTTTTCTTTGCTTTTTTGGCTTCCGCTTTTTCCTCTAATGTGTCGGTGGACAGTTCTTCTGTGATTTTTTCCAGTTTTTCCAGTTTTTCGAGATCAACATTATTGCTGCGCGTGTCAACATAACGCGCCTGTTTCCCGGCTGGTTCCTCCGGCTGCGTTTCGGAAACGATTTCTTCCACGGTTTCCGCCGGTTCTTCTGCCGGTTTTGGTTCTTCTTTTTGCTTTGGTTCAAAGAGTTCGTCTAGTGAGACGCCATCGTCATATTGCATGGTGAAAAAATCCAGCATGAAATTGGCTTCCTCTTCCGTGAGAGAGCTGACCGTGCTCTTTTTTTCAATACCGTGTTCGTTTAAAACAGCGAGCACTTCTTTTCCCACCAATCCTAAACTCTTTGACAATTCATTTATCTTGATTTTGGTTGCGTTTTTCGGCATAATCTATCCCGTCCTTTCTATTCGCCAATGCAGTCCAATGCTTCAGGATACCGTCCGCGAAATGAACGTCGCGCAAAGCGACTGCCGCTTTTGCGTCGCTTCCGGTTGCCGTTCCCAGTTCCTGTTTGGTAAGCAGGGTAATACAGGGAACCTGTTGCTGGGAGCATAGAAACGTGAGGTCGCGCCGGATTGCGCCGCCGCTGTCTGCGGCGAGAATCACCAGCTTACACTGACCGCGCCGGAGCAGTTCGTGGATTTCACCGCTGCCCCGTGCCAGTTTTCCGCTTCTGCGCGCCAATCCCAGCAGATTTTGAATGGATTGCAGTTCTTTCATTGTTCGTCACCTTTGAGTTGCTGTTCCAACTGGTCATATATTTCAGGCGGGACTGCGCAGGAAAAGGAACGTTCTAACTGCCGCGCCTTGCGTGCGCGCGCCAGACATTCCACATTGCGGCACAGATACGCGCCGCGTCCGTTTTGTTTTCCTGTTAAGTCCGCCGTGATGGCTCCGTCTCCGGTTTTGACAATCCGAATCAGTTCCTTTTTGGGTTTCATCTCTGTGCAGCCAACGCACTTGCGCATAGGCTGTTTTTTAGGAGGCATCATCGTCACCTGCTTCTGTTTCAGATACGATATCTTCCGCTTCCGGTATGGGTTCTTCTGCCGGCAAGTCCTGATTCAGCGGAACATCTTTGCTGCTTTTGATGTCGATTTTCCAGCCTGTCAGACGTGCTGCCAGACGGGCATTGAGACCTTCTTTCCCGATTGCAAGGGAAAGTTGGCTTTCTTCCACAATGATTTGCGCTTTCTTTTCATCTTTTGCCAGCGCTTCTTCATCAATCCGTGCACTGAGCACGGTTGCGGGACTGATAGCTGCCGTGATAAATTCCAGCGGATTTTCGCTGTACTTAATAATATCTACTTTTTCGCCCAAACTATCCACAACGGCGTTCACACGTATGCCGCGGTTGCCGACGCAGGAACCGACAGGATCTACATTTTCATCATTAGACCATACGGCAATCTTGCTGCGGACGCCCGCTTCGCGCGCAATAGATTTGATTTCCACCACACCGTCTTTGATTTCCGGCACTTCGCGTTCAAACAACCGTTTTACCAAATCCGGCTGGGAACGGGACACCAAAATGTAAGGCCCGCGCGGCGTGCTTTTCACGTCTACCACATAGACTGCAATACGGTCATGCGGTTTATAGCTTTCGTGCTGCACTTGTTCGCGCGGCGGCATCACTGCTTCCGCTTTGCCGATATCTAAAATAACATTAAATTTCGGTTTGTCGCCCGGCTGCGGCTGCCGCTCGGGATTGCGGAATTCCACGCGTTCAAACCGCTGCACCACCGCGGGAATGACGTCGTTTGCCTTAATTTGGAATTCTGCCAAAATTTGTTCCCGTTCCGCCTCGCGGAGTTTTTGCAAAATAATTTGTTTTGCTGTTTGCGCGGCAATACGTCCGAAATTTTTGGGTGCAAGTTCCACTTCGATTTCATCGCCGATTTGTGCGGCGCTTTTGATTTTCTGCGCGTCCTCCAGCGCAATTTGTACGCCCTCCTGCAAATCAGGGTCGAACCCATCCACCACTGTTTTTTTGGAGATAACGCGCACATCACCGTTCAAATCGTTGATTTTGATTTCCACATTTTCGCTGTCGTCTTTGTAGTTTTTGCGGTAGGAATGCATGAGCGCGGTTTCGAGCGCATCCAGAATGTATTCTTTGCGGATTCCTTTATCCTTTTCCAGAATTGTTAATGCTTCCTGTAACTCGTTCACTTTCGCTGCCATTTCTTCTCCTCCTATTTATTTTATTCAATCACATGCAAATTCACTCTTGCGATTTCTTTTGATGTCAGGGAAACGGTTTTTTCGCCTAAATCCAGCACCAGGATACCGTCCTCATAACCGGCGATAGCGCCGGTCAAATGCCGCTGTCCGTCCAGCCGTTTATACAGCTTGACGTCAACCAGTTCGCCCAGATAGGTTTCGTAGTGCCATGGCTGAGTCAATTTGCGGTCAATGCCGGGCGAGGATACCTCCAAAAAATATGCTTGGCTAATCGGGTCGAGTTCATCCAATTTTTCGTCCAACGCTTTGCTGACCAATTCGCAGTCGTCCAGCGAAACGCCGCCGTCTTTGTCGATAAACACGCGCAGAAACCAGTTTCCGCCTTCGCATTTGAATTCCACGTCATACAGAAAACAACCATATGTTTCGCAGATTGGCTGCGCAAGCCGGCTGACCAGTTGTTCCGTTTTCCCCATACTCATCCGTCCTTTCAATCTTTGTATTCGGTACAAAATGGATATAATAACAAACAATGAGTGGACTTGTAAAGCCCACTCATCATCAAATCCTATTGATACTTTCTTTATTTTACCATAACAATCAGAAAATATCAAGTGTTTTTCGGAAAAAATCATGAAAAAAATACAGGAAGCACAATTTTTTCTTGACCTGTCTTTGGCGTAGTGTTACAATAAATAAAAGTATATTTTGGGAAACGGAGGGAGAAAGCGGCATGTGGCTTGCAGATAGGTGGGAAGATTTTGCCGTGCTGGACAGCAGCGATGGAATGAAACTGGAACGGTGGGGCGACGTGATTTTGGAGCGACCCGACCCGCAGGTTATCTGGAAGCAGCCGCAGCTTGGAAAGAGCGAGTGGGCGCGTGCCGGAGCGGTATACCACCGCAGCAATAAAGGCGGCGGCAAATGGGAAATCCGCGGGAACGTGCCGGAGCGCTGGACAGTGTCCTATCGGGAATTAACCTTTCATATTAAAATGATGGGCTTCAAGCACACCGGTCTGTTTCCCGAACAGGCGGTCAATTGGGATTTCATGGCAGAGCAAATGAAAGCGTCGGGCAGAAAAGACTTGAAAATCCTTAATCTGTTTGCCTATACCGGCGGCGCAACCGTGGCGGCAGCCGCGGCGGGCGCGGAGGAAGTGGTTCATGTGGATTCCTCCAAAGGTATGGTGGCGTGGGCAAAGGAAAATATTGCGGCTTCCGGACTGGCGGACAAAAAAGTGCGCTTTATTGTGGACGATGTGATGAAATTTGTGGCGCGGGAAATTCGGCGCGGGCGCAAATATGACGGTATCATTATGGACCCACCGTCCTATGGGCGCGGACCAAACGGCGAGGTCTGGAAATTGGAAGATGAAATTTATGGTTTGCTGGAGCAATGTATGCAGATTTTAAGTGATAATCCGCTTTTTTTTCTGGTCAATTCCTATACAACAGGATTTTCGCCCAGCGTGGTGTCCAACATGATGGCGCTGACAATTTCTAAAAAATTCGGCGGAACAACGGTGGCGGAGGAAATCGGTCTGCCCATTGGAACAACAGGATTGGTGCTGCCCTGCGGCGCGACGGCGCGCTGGGTCGGCGGCAGTCAAGAAAAAGGATGAGAATAGCATGATAGAAATTCAGGACGTAACCTATCGATACGACGAAAATCAAATAGATTTGGCGCTGAACCATGTTTCGCTGGACATTCGCGAAGGGGAGTTCACTGTAATATTGGGACATAACGGTTCGGGAAAATCCACCATTGCCAAACACCTCAACGCGATTTTGCTGCCAAGCGGCGGGAAAGTGCTGGTGGACGGTATGGATACCATGGAGGAAGAACGGCTCTATGAACTGCGGCAAAAGGTGGGCATGGTGTTTCAAAATCCCGACAACCAGATTGTGGCAACCATTGTGGAAGAGGATGCGGCATTCGGACCGGAAAATTTGGGCGTGCCGCCGCAGGAAATTCGGGAGCGGGTGGACTTTGCACTAAAAGCCGTCGGTATGTATGAAAAGCGGAATGAAGCGCCGCACAACCTGTCGGGCGGACAAAAGCAGCGCATTGCCATTGCGGGTATCATTGCCATGATGCCGCGCTATTTGGTGCTGGACGAGCCGACTGCCATGCTGGATCCCAAAGGGCGGCGGGAAGTGATGAAAACACTGCGTTATTTGAACAAGAAACATGGTATGACGATTGTGCTGATTACGCATTATATGGAGGAAGCGGCACAGGCGGACAGGGTCATTGTGATGGATCACGGACAGGTGATTATTGACGATGTGCCGTCCATGACATTTGCAAATGTGGCGCTGCTCAAAAGCGTGGGACTGGATGTGCCGCAAGTGACGGATTTGATGTTCCGGTTGCGGCAGAGCGGCGTATATTTGCGGCATGATTTATTAACCATTGACGAATGTGAACAGGAACTGGAAAAAAGGCTGCGGGAAATCAAAGAAGGATAAGTAGGTGAGGGCAGATGGAAATTAAGGCGGAGCAGCTTGGATATACCTATATGGCGGGCGGCCCTATGGAAAAGGTGGCGCTGCATGATGTGAACTTGGAAATCAAAAGCGGTAGTTTTGTAGGCATTATCGGGCATACCGGTTCGGGAAAATCTACGCTGATTCAGCATTTTAACGGACTGATGAAACCGACTTCGGGAAAGCTTTTGATAGATGGAAAGGATATTACCTC
>CAMNSU010000061.1 GCA_946555455.1 uncultured Clostridia bacterium
GAACCCACACAATCAGCTTGGAAGGCTGAGATTCTACCATTGAACTACACCCGCAGATGTACATTCCCCGACCAACTTAGAATATTATACTATCTTCTTGCCCGTTTGTCAATACTTTTTAGAAAATTTTTGAAAGATTTTACGAGATTGCTAAAATTTCCTCATCCTATCTCACGTTTCTTTCCCGATTTTCTTTATAATCCGGCAATTTTGCCTGTTCTCTCTCCTGCCCGAATCCTTGCTTTATCATTTCCTGTTTTTTCATAAAGTATGCAATGCATATCAAATCATGTATTTATAACACATTTATAAAAAATTTTCCGTTCCGGCATACTATTTGTCACATGCTATCGTAATCGCAATCACTTACACTCGTGTTTTGGCTGTGTTTTACAGAATTTTTCCCCGCAGCCGATTGAGCGCCGGCGGCAATGCTTCCTTGAATTCCGACTGGTCTTTCCCTTGATTACGGTAGTCAAACATATCAATAAACCCTTTCACTTTGCGGATATCTTCCGCCAATGCCTGCTTTTGCTGTTCCAACAATGTTTCTGCCAATTTTTGCGCGTTCACCGGTTTTAAATGTTTTCCAGCGCCTTCCAATATCTCTGTCATATGATGAATACACATACCGCGCGCTTGTTGTACCGTCTCCTGAAACCCTGGCTCTTTCTCCCATAAATAGTAAAATACATCTATATAATGTCCCCGCGCTTCCGCCAGTTTGTCACATACCACACAATGTGCAGAAGCTTTCTTTAATCCTCCCATGTCCACGGTTTCTATCTCTTTTTGAAACAATCCTTTTTTTCCGTTTTCTTTTATGTTTGCCTTTTTTAGCTGTTCCTCCAGATGTTCCATATGCGTACTTATCATGAGTGCCAAGCTCAAACGGTTGCCGCTGTCATATAACTGCTTTAAATGCTGCGCGCAAAATCCTGTTTCATTGGATTGCATTCTGCTGTCCGGTTCCATCATAGAATCTCCCAATGTATAGTCCAATTCCTCCTGCACAATTTTATCCTCCAGATAGCAAAATACGCAGTCGCAATCGGTCTGATATGCGTCTAATAATGGTATGGTATAAATCTTCTCTTTCATGGTTTCCTCCCTTAACAGCATATAAAAATGTTCCGGGAAATGATTCCCGGAACATTTTTTGTCACATCTTATTTTTTCACCCAAGTCATCATTTTTCTCAGTTCTGCACCGACTTTTTCAATTTGATGTTCCGATTCCATTCTTCTCATTGCCATAAAGTGCGGACGACCTACTCTGTTTTCTGTGATCCAGTTTCTTGCAAAAGTACCGTCTTGGATTTCGTGCAGTACTTTTTTCATTTCTTTTTTCGTGTCTTCTGTGATAATTCTGTTACCAATCACATAATCACCATATTCCGCTGTATCACTGATAGAATATCTCATACGGTTCAAACCGCCTTCAAAAATCATATCCGTGATCAGTTTTGTTTCATGCATACATTCAAAGAATGCGCTTTCCGGCTGATAACCAGCTTCCACCAATGTTTCAAAACCAGCTTTAATCAGTGCAGACATACCGCCACACAAAACAGCTTGTTCGCCGAACAAATCGGTTTCTGTTTCTTCTTTGAATGTGGTTTCCAGAATACCAACCCGCGCGCCGCCGATACCAGCAGCATAAGCCAATGCATAATCTTTCGCACGACCGGTATAGTCCTGATAAACTGCAATCAAATCCGGCACACCTTGTCCCAAAACATACTGCGCTCTTACCGTATGTCCAGGTCCTTTCGGCGCTACCATGAATACGTCAACATTTGCCGGCGGTTTAATTTGACCATAGTGAATATTAAAGCCGTGCGCAAACACCAGCGCATTGCCTTCTTCCAGATTATCTTTGATGTTTTCTTCATACAATGCAGCCTGCTTTTCATCATTGACCAGAATCATGATGATGTCCGCTGCTTTTGCTGCATCTGCGGAGGTCATTACTTTTAAACCAGCTTCCTCTGCTTTTGCCCATGATTTACTGCCTTCATACAGCCCAACGATTACGTCAACGCCGCTTTCATGCAGATTCATTGCATGTGCATGTCCCTGACTGCCAAAGCCGATTACAGCGACTTTCTTTCCTTTCAGCAGCCCCAAATTACAATCTTTTTCATAATACAATGTTGCCATTTTGACTCATCCTCCATTTATATATTATTGATTTTTGATACCTAAATGACCGCGTTCCAAAGACAGCATACCGCCGCGCACAACTTCCACAATGCCAAACGGCTCCAGCATTCCTAAAAACGCATCTATTTTATCCTCTGTACCAGTCAGTTCAATCGTCAGCGTCTCGGGAGACACATCAATGATATTGGCACGGAAAATATTAACAATTTGTATAATTTCGCTGCGGTTTTTGGAATTACATCTGATTTTCAGCAGTGTCAGTTCCCGCCGCACACAAGTATTTTTATTGAGTTCCTTTACCTTGATAACATCTATCAATTTGTTAAGCTGTTTTACCACTTGTTCAATGGTTGCTTCATCTCCGGTTACCACAATGGTCACACGCGACACGCCCGGGTCATCTGTCACACCGACCGCCAAAGAATGAATATTAAAACCACGGCGGCTGAATAACCCCACAATGCGGAGCAGCACACCGGCATGATTTTCTACTAAAACGGAAAGAATATGTTTCATCCGCGTCTCCTCCTTATAATGTATCTTCCTGCGCATCAATATTGATTTGCAGTAAATATGGTCCATCCCATGCCAACATGGTTTCATAGGCTTTCTCTAAATCTGCATAATCGCTGACAACCGCCGCTTCAATTCCATATGCGGACGCCAGCACAGAAAAATCGGGATTTCCTGCCAGATGCACTGCATAGTTGTTATAATCACGTACCCGCTGGTACTCGTTTACCATACCTAATTCATTGTTGCACAGCAGAATGATTTTAATATCCAGTTCATGCGCTGCAATGGTCGCAAGTTCACCCATGGACATTTGGAAACTTCCGTCCCCTTCCACTGCAATGACCTGTCTATCCGGCGCCGCCAATTTCGCGCCTACGGCTGCCGGCAATCCATATCCCATGGTACCAAAACCGCCGGACGTGATAAACTTGGTCTGGTCTTTAAAATTCCAGTTGCGCGCAGTCCAAATCTGGTTCTGTCCTACTTCCGTTGTGACAATGGCATTCTCTTCCACCATACCCGATAGTAAGTGCAATGCATTTTTGGCACAAATCGTTCCATTGGTTTGCGGCACACGAATTGGTTTTTTATGCGCAGAAATTTCCGCTACCCAATCCGTATAGGGGTCGTCCTGTTCCACCAGCGCCAGCATTTGCGTTAAAACGTCTTTAATATCGCCGACAATCGGGGTATTGGTGCTGACGATTTTTCCAATTTCCGCCGGATCTACATCAACATGCACAATGCGTTTATCCTGCAACGCCATTGGCGCCGGAACCGCACGGTCTGAAACACGCGCGCCGACAATAAAGATTAAGTCCGCCTTTTGCAGGGCAAAATTTGACTGCGCCATACCGTGAGAACCTATCATGCCGAAATTCAGCGGGTGCTCTGTCGGCAACACGCCAAGTCCCAGCAAGGTAGAAACCACCGGCACATTGGTTAACTCCACAATCTTTCGGAATTCTTCTATAGAATCGGATAAAATAATACCGTGACCTGCTAAGAAAACCGGACGCTGTGCACGTTGAAGTTCACTAACTGCACGCTTAATCTGCATTTCATGCCCTTTAACCGTCGGTTTATATCCGCGGATATCCACCTTCTCCAGTTCCGGTACATCAATTTCCTGAAGCTGTAAATCCATCGGGATATCCACCACGACCGGTCCCGGACGTCCTGTAGCTGCAATATAAAATGCCTCATGAAAAATACGCGGTATCTGCGCTGCATCTTTTACCAAATAACTGTGCTTACAATATGGCGCAGTGGTACCAAACATGTCCACTTCCTGAAACACATCGCGTCCGATTTGGTCTGATGTCACCTGTCCTGTAATGGCAACAAGCGGAATGGAATCCATATAGGCATTGGCAATCCCTGTCAACAAATTCGTTGCTCCCGGTCCCGATGTTGCAATACATACACCGACACCGCCCTCAACGCTGGAGTATCCGGTTGCCTCATGGGCGCCGGACTGCTCACTGCGCGGAAGAATATGCCGGATATTTGATTTGGAAAGCGCCTGATGTAACGGTGTACTTGCGGCGCCCGGATATCCAAATACAGTATCTATGTTATGCTTTATTAAAATATCAACAATCACTTCGGCTGCGGTCTTCCTCATAACTGCCTCCTTGTAGTATAAAAATATCTTTAAAAAATATTGTATCAGACAATTATTTTTTTGTCAACTCACACTATATAATTTTAACAGAAAATATGTTATAATAATAACAGAAATAGCAGATTTTAGCGGAAGGAATGGTTTTTCTTATGGATTCTTTACTGGCAGCGTTCCAAAAAACGTTTATTCTCTTCATTTTTATTGCAGGTGGATGGGGACTTCGTAAATGCAATATGATACGTGCAGATTTTTCGCCTGGGCTTTCCAAATTGATTTTTAATGTATTCATGCCAGCAATGATTTTACAAATTTTGCGTGATTCTCTAACGCCGCAAACCTTTTTGGAAGGTGCTCCTGTGTTGCTGCTTTCCTGTGCTGTGATTCTTGCCGGCTATCTGTTCGGATTGCTTATTTCCCCTCTGTTTGAGAAAAAGAAAATTTACCGGAGCATTTATATTTTTTCGTTTACCTTCGCCAACTTTGCTTTTATGGGTTATCCTATCATGAGCGCTGTATTCGGGCAGGATTCCATGTTGACGCTGACATTGTTTAACATCCCGCTTTATTTAATTGTCAACGTTCTCGGACTTTATATTTTCACTGAAAAAAATGCTACAGGGCAAGGAAGCAAACAAAAATGGCTTGCACAATTAAAAGTTGTGCTAAATCCTGTTACCATTTGCATTTTCATTGGAATTTTGCTTTCTTTCCTGCATGTCCAATATCCACCGCTGGTCAGTGAAGTAATTGACATGGCAACTGTCTGTGTTACACCGCTTTCCATGCTGCTTACCGGATTTTTGCTGGGCGGCTCGTCCTTACGCGAAATGCTTTGCGTTCCCAAAAGCTATATCGCTTCTCTCATACGCCTTGTCGGTATACCGACCGTACTATTGGCTGTTTTATACCTGTGTGGACTGCGCGGTTACATGCTGGCGGTTCCCGTCATGGTATCCGCCATGCCGGTTGCCGTCAACGGCGCAGTGCTCTCTGAAGCGGCAGGCAGCGATTCCTACAGTATGGCGCAGATTATTTTCATCTCCACGTTGCTTTCTCTCGTGACCCTTCCCATATTTGCCTCTGTGCTGCAAATGATTATGTAAACACACGAAACAGGACAGTATCAATGCTCAGGCTGATACTGTCCTGTTTTATAACTGCGAAAAATCATTCATGTGCGATATGGTCGTGTGAACAACTGCCGCAGCATCCGCCGCAGCCTTGGAGCGCTTCCGGAAGTTCCTTCCCATTTTTCTCGCAATAGTCTAAAATAGCCGCCTGAATCGCTTCTTCTGCCAAAACAGAACAGTGCAGTTTTTCCTTGGGCAGTCCTCCCAATTGTTCTACAACTGCTTTATTTGTAATTTTCAGCGCTTCTTCAATTGTTTTTCCTTTCACCAATTCTGTTGCAACCGAACTGGTTGCAATTGCCGCCCCGCAGCCAAAGGTTTTAAATCGGATATCTTTAATGACGTCGTTTTCTATCTTCATATATATCTTCATAATGTCCCCGCAGCGGGCATTTCCGACTTCCCCAACCGCATTGGCATTTTCCAGTTCTCCGACATTACGCGGACTCATAAAATGATCCATCACTTTATCTGTATAAATCATAGCTTTTCATCCTTTCTGTACTGCTTCATAGAGGGGCGACATCTGCCGCAGCTTTTCCACAGTATCTGTCAGTTTTTCCACCACATAATCCAGTTGCTCTTTTGTTGTTTCCTCTCCCAGCGTCAAGCGCAAAGAACCATGCGCAATTTCGTGCGGAAGTCCAATCGACAACAGTACATGGGACGGGTCGAGCGAACCGGAGGTGCACGCGCTGCCGCTGGACGCTGCAATACCGTTTAAATCCAGCCATATCAACAAAGATTCCCCTTCAATATATTGGAAAGAGAAATTCGCATTGCCCGGCAAACGTTTGGTTCTGTGACCATTTAACCGGCTGTAGGGAATGTTCTCTAATACACGGTCAATCAAATAGTCCCTTTTTTCTGTAATGCTTTTCATGGTTTCATTCATATTGCCGCACGCAAGTTCCAGCGCTGCTGCCAGTCCGACAATTCCTGCAATGTTTTCCGTACCGCCGCGCCGCCCGCGTTCCTGCGCACCGCCCTGCATAAATATATCGGGACGAATTCCCTTGCGGACATAGAGTGCGCCTACGCCTTTAGGACCATAGAATTTATGGGCAGAAAGCGACAACATGTCCACCTGCAATGTTTCCACATCAACAGGCACCGCGCCAACCGCCTGCACCGCGTCGGTATGAAACAAAATGCCATGCGCGCGGGCGATTTTGCCAATTTCTGCAATGGGTTGAATTGTACCGATTTCATTGTTGGCAAACATAACGGTAATTAAAATGGTGTCAGGTCGGATGGCCCCTTCCACCATCTCCGGCTGAATCAACCCTTCTGCATCCGGTTTTAGATAGGTGACTGAAAATCCTTCCTTTTCCAGCTGCATACAGGTATGTAGCACAGCATGGTGTTCCATTGCTGTTGTGATAATATGACTGCCTTTTTTTCTGTTTGCATAGGCAGCGCCGCGAATCGCCCAGTTATCTGCTTCCGTTCCGCAGCCTGTGAAAAAAATTTCTTCCGGTTTTGCGCCAAGGCAGCCCGCTACTGTTTCTCTTGCCTGTTCCACAGCTTCGTGCGTTGTTCTACCCAGTCCGTAAATGGTGCTGGACGGATTTCCATAGTTCTGCGAAAACCATGGCAGCATTTTTTCCAGCACTTCAGGTTTCACCGGCGTTGTTGCCGCATGGTCTAAATATATGACATCCTTTTGTTCCATTGTTCTTTCCCCTTTAAGATGTTTTTCTTTATTATATACCTAATTAGTAGGTATTGCAAGTGAAAAAATACACAAATTTCAAAATAGCGGACTATAAATTTTTTTCTCTAACATTTTTTGAATCTGCTGCGGCGTTTTTCCATCTGCACATACCAATAAAATTCCCATTTCGTGTGACGGTACACTGTGAATCGCAGAAAATGAAAACGCACTGCCATGATAGACCAGCGCGTCAATTGGATGGGAATAGGTTTCATAGGAAACCACTTCAAATCCCACCCTACGTAAATATTCTGCAATGTGCCGCAATTCGTTTTGTACAGCTACTACCATGTCCTCACCTGCTTTCCGGTAAATGATTCCATTTATAGTATGCCGCGCCAAAACTAATTTATACCTTTTCGTAGCCGGTATCTTCCAATAAATCCGTGCCCGCCCCCGCCGCAACTGCCATTTTGTCGCAGCGTTCATTGTTGGGATTACCCGCATGTCCTTTCACCCAAATGAGTTTTACTTTGTGACGCGCAAGCTGTACCAGCATTCGTTTCCACAAATCTACATTCAGTGCCGGTTTCCCGTCTGATTTTTTCCAGCCTTTTTTCTGCCAGCCATAGACCCAGCCCTTATCAATCGCATCTACCAAATATTTAGAATCGCTGTATAACTCCACTTCGCATTCCTGATTCAGCATTTCCAGTCCAACAATTGCCGCCAGCAATTCCATGCGGTTGTTCGTTGTGCGGCGGTATCCTTTTGAAAAGGTTTTTTCGTTGCCGCCATAGCGCAAAATGCCGCCATATCCGCCATTACCTGGATTTCCGCTGCACGCACCGTCTGTATATAATTCCACTTTTTTCATAAATTTTCCTCAAACTCTTAAAATTGTACTCCAAATTTTGTTGCGCTTTAGCTGCATTGCCTTGATGGGACAAAGTTCATGACAGCAGAAGCATTTAATACATTTTGCATAATCAATCTGGGGCAGTTTCTCCTTCATTTGAATCACCTGCGCCGGACAACTGCGCGCGCACTGCCCGCAGCCGATACAAAGGTTCTTGTCCGGAATAGGACGCGGATTCACCAGTGTTTCCGCCAGTTTTTTCAAAACCGGATTTTTCACAAAATGAATATCTTTCACGCCCGGTTCTTTGAAATTTTGCACCGGCGTATATTCTCCCAGTTCCTTCACCTCTTCAAGTGTCAAAATACCGCGTTCCAGTGCATTTTGCAGGATATACACGGCTTCCATATCCAGACCCGCCACCTTACACGCCACCACGTCCAATGCATAGGGGTCTGCGCTGCCCAGTAGATAACCGGCATGACGCGGCGACCCGCTGGTGGGTCCGTTTCCTTCCATACATTCCACCGCGTCCATGATGGACAGCGTCGGTTGAATGCACTCACAGAGGTCTACCAACATATTGCAAAACGTCTTTTTATCCGGCATTCTAAAATGATATTCCGCCTTATAGGTGCCCGGAATGCAGCCAAACAAATTTTTTACCGCGCCGGTCATATAACTCATGACATGTGTTTTCAGTTTGGAAACCGAAATCACTACATCTGCTTCTAAGATAGGCGAAATGATGTCAAACCCTTTCACCGCTGTTCCCGCTTCATACGGAATGCTCTGAAAGGAGATATCCTCATTTAATTTCACGCCCAATTCCTGCGCGATTTCCGTCATGCCGCAGGTCTGATATAAATTTTTCAAAATCGCTTTATTATAAGGTCCACCCGGACTTTCTGCAATCGTGACAATACCGCCCGCTTCCATCGCCAGAATACACACGGCGCGCACAACAGAAGGGTGCGTGGTTGCCGCGTCGTCCGGACGGCGTTTTTGAATCAGATTGGGTTTTACTACCACGTTATCACCGCGCCGGACAAATTGCTCCATACCGCCCAGTTTGCCGACAAGTTCCCGCACCGATTGCAATACTTTTTCATTTTCATAACAATCGCACGGCGTAATACCTACTTCTCTCATGCCTTCAGTCCTTCCACATATGCCGCAATTCTCTCCAACGCTTCGTTGATACTTTTTAGAGAATAGCAATACGAAGCGCGGATAAATCCCTCGCCGCTTTCACCAAATGCCGTCCCTGGAATCACCGCTACTTTTTGCGCTTTCAGCAGAGATTCGCAGAACGTTTCACTGTCCATACCGGTGGACTGAATGGACGGAAATACATAAAATGCCCCTTCCGGTTCAAAACAATCCAGTCCCATTTTTCGGAAACCATCTACCATGACCCGACGGCGATAGTTATATTCTTCGCGCATCCTTTCAATATCTTCATCGCCGTTTCGCAGCGCGGCAATTGCCGCATATTGGCTGGTGGTAGGCGAACTCATGATTGCATATTGATGAATTTTTGTCATTTGGCGGAGCAAATCTTTATGACCCACCGCATATCCCAGCCGCCAGCCTGTCATTGCATAAGTTTTGGAAAAGCCATTGATAATGACGGTGCGCTCCTGCATTCCTTCCAAGGTTGCAATGGAGGTATGCTCCTGCGCATAGGTCAATTCTCCATAGATTTCGTCCGACAATACCATAATATTCGTCTTACGCAGCACTGCCGCAATTTTTTCCAATTCTTCTTTTGTCATGATAGCGCCGGTCGGATTGTTGGGATACGGTAAAATCAGCAGTTTTGTCTTGGAAGTGATTTTCTTCTCCAGCGCCTCCGGCGTTAGTTTGAACTTATCCTCCGCCTTTGTCACAATCGGCACCGGCACGCCGCCTGCCAATTTGGTACAAGGCGCATAACAAACAAAGCACGGCTCCGGAATGAGCACTTCATCACCCGGATTAACCAATGCGCGAATTGCTAAATCAATGCCTTCGCTGCCGCCCACTGTGACCAACACTTCATTTTCAGGATGATAGGTCAAACCGTTTCTTCTTTGCATGTAAGCGCAAATTTCTTCGCGCAGTTCCAACAAGCCCCAGTTAGACGTATAATACGTCTGTCCTTGTTTTAGAGAATAGATGCCTTCCTCGCGAATGTGCCACGGCGTTACAAAATCCGGCTCTCCAACGCCTAAGGACACAGCGCCATCCATTTCATTGACGATATCGAAAAATTTACGAATACCGGACGGCGGGATTTCAACAACGGTTTTTGATAACTGCTCTGCAACATTCATAATGAAATCACCTGCCTGGTATCTTTTTCTTCGCGCATAAATTCAATCGCATGGTCTTTGAAGGTCTTTAAAACAAAATGCGTTGCCGTAGAAATCACTTCTTCAATCGGCGCCAATACCTCTGCCACAAATAACGCCACTTCCTTCATGGTTTTTCCCTCTACGATAACACCGAGGTCAAATCCTCCCGACATCAAATACACACTTGTTACCTGCGGGTATTTATAAATCTTTTCCGCCACTGCGTCAAATCCTTTTCCGCGCTGCGGCGTCACTTTGAGTTCAATAATCGCTTTCACTTTTTCCGCTGTTGTCCGCTCCCAATTGATTAAAGATTTATACCCGACGATAATACCTTCTTTTTCCAGTTTCTCTACTGTATGCCGCACTGTTTCCACATCTGTATCCAGCATAACCGCCATCTGTTCAAAGCTAATACGGCAATTGTTTTCCAATATATGTAAAACCTTTTCTTCCATTGTTCTTCCCCTTTTCCTATTTAGGATTCACTTTCCGTTTCACCGGCATTGCTATTTTCTTCATTTTCCTGTATCCCTGTTTCAAACACTTTAACAAGTTCCGTTGTATCACGTTTGGATTGCTCCATCACTTGTACAAATTGAGAAGTGGCAAAACGCACTTGATTTTCCATATCGCCCAGCATAGCGGCGCCGCTGTCAAGTTGTTCTTTCAACCGTTTCAGCTTATCGATACCATTCCGGTAAGCAACAGCCACTTTTTCCTGCATTTCCATTTCATATTGCTGCATTTTACTTTTGGAGTTTTGCACAATTTCGTCTGCTTGACGCTGCGCGACAATCAGCGCTGCAGGAATTTTATCCCGTTCTTCCTCCAATTTTTGTATCCGTTCCAGCAGCCGCTGTTTTTCTGCATCCGCTTCTGCTGCTTTGACTTCCTCATGCTGCGCCTTCGTTTGGGCTAATTTCTCTGCAAAATCATTCTGCAGTGCATTGCTTTGGGTTCGCGCCTGCTCCAATTCCGTTTGAAACTGCTGCGCATTTTGCTGTGCTTGCTGCGCTTCGTTTTTATATTTTTCGTTTTCATTGCGCATTCTGGCAAGTTCATGTTCCATTTTTTTTATATATTCTTCTTTTTGTAGCAGTTTCTGTTCCGCTTCCACTGCCATTTCTTCAATATAGTGGTGCACATCGTCTCGGTTGTATCCGTTCATAGCGGTTCTGAATTTTTTCTCAGCCATTCTCCTCATTCCTCCTAAAATCATATTCCCCAAATACCGATTATCCTGTTTCGCGGATATGCATATTTAGGGATTGACGTTTACGGTAAAATATACTATTTATAATATTATAATAGTTTTTCTAAATTGTCAAGCAAAAAGGTTGTTTTGCCGCCGCAAAAAAAGTCGCCGTTTCGCAGAAAAAAGGGCTGGTCTTTTTGCTTTTTTTATGCTATAATAGTTTCCAAGAAGGGATTCTCTCCGGCTTGCGCCGTCGATACCTCCCCTCTTGGGATTTCCCCTACCACCGTCCTACGCTCGCGCTGCGTGTCTCATACTTCGACACTTGGACGGTGAGAGAAATGCAATCTTCGGCACATGTCCGAAGATTGCATAAATCGATAAGTTGGAAACTTTTACTTTTGGGGACAATCTTGATCCAAAAAATATGATTATTATGGTATAATGAAGATATATGCCTGTTATTAAGAAGAATACATATATTATGGGAGGGTTTTTACCTACATGGCTACACAAACGAAAAAGAAACCAACACCCAAACGGAAACCTGCTGCGAAAAAGGGACAGCCAAAAGCCGCGGAAGGATTTCCGTTTAAAAATGAAATCATTGCCATTATCTGTCTGGCGCTGACCTTGTTCGTCATTGTCAGCGTTTGGTTTTCTTCCGGCGGCGCAATCGGAAACGGGCTAAGCAATTTGCTGCGCGGACTGTTTGGCGACGTGGCATTTGTCATTCCGCTTGTGCTCATTGCGGTCATCTTTGTGTTGATGACCAAGAAACCACATACCCCTCTTAAATTGTGGGTTTTAGGGCTTATGCCGGTGGAACTTGCCATTTTGAAGCACTATATGTATCGCTTTTCCAATCCTGTCATGCCGGGCGGTCTGGAAGCGTTGCTTACAAACGGTATGAAAGGAATCGGCGGCGGCGTTATCGGCGGCATGGTTGCTGACCCATCCATCTCTTTGCTTGGCGTTGCCGGTTCTTTCATCTTATTTTTGATGTTGCTGCTGATTATGATTGTGCTGCTTTTTGAAGTATCTATTTTGGCAATGATTGGAAAGGCGATTCGCAATTCTTCGCAGTTTGCAAAAGACTTTTCACAGACGGTTCGCGAATTTGATGAACAATCCTTACCGCCTGTTGCACCTAAAAAAGATGTTTATATTCCCACGCCGGATTTTGACGATTTACCCTCCAAGGCAGACCGGTATAAAAAACGGCGTAAAAAAGAGGAACTTTTGCCGCCTGAACCGGAAATCATGGAACCTACAGACTTTTCAGACGAACCGCCGGAAGCGACTGCACCGCAGGAGATATATGACCCAATTGAAGCGGATTATGCAGCGGCGCCGCCGGTTGAGGACGATTATGAAGAAGAATATGACTGGTTTGCAGCATCTTCTTCCAAAACGGAACAAACTGCTCCGGAACAGGAGGAAACGGATTCATATGATGCGGCAATTCCCTTTTCTTTTTTGGAACCCCAACCCATTGCTGTTCCCGATATATCCACAGAATATACAGATGAAGTAACGGATATAGACTCCATCTCTACAGATGCTGAAACCGATGCGCCCCCTTGGGAGGACGGCGATACGGAAGAAGAACCCATGACCATGCAGGCGCCGGACGGCATGAAAATAGACGCCGAAACAGGCGAAGTGGAATTTGTGGAAATCAATACGGAAGAATTGGTGAAAAAGGAATATGTCTATCCCGAAACAGGTTTGCTGCACAAATCTCCACCGCCGGTCAATACCGGAAAGATGGCGGAACTCAAAGCGGGCGCGGAAAAACTGATTGCTATTTTAAGCAGTTTTCATATTGATGCGAAAGTAATCAACGCAACACGCGGCTCCAGTATCACGCGTTACGAAATTTTACCTGCAACAGGTATCAAGGTGAGCAAAATCACCTCGCTGGATCAAGACATTGCGCTGCGGCTTCCTGCCAACAACGTGCGTATGGAGGTGCTTGCGGGCAGCATTGCAGTTGAGATTTCTAACGACAAAGCGGCTGTCGTGAGTCTGCGCGAAATTATAGAATCCAAAGAGTTTGAGGACGCTTCCTCTAAACTATCTGTCGCGCTGGGACGCGATATTGAAGGGCGCGCCGTGGTGATTGACCTTGCCAAAACGCCGCATTTGCTGATTGCCGGCGCAACAGGTTCCGGTAAAAGTGTTTGTATCAATACCATTATCAACAGTATTGTTTACAAAGCTTCTCCCGACGAAGTAAAACTCGTTATGGTTGACCCCAAAGTTGTGGAACTGGGTATGTATAACGGCATTCCGCACTTGCTGGTTCCCATTGTCACCGACCCGCGCAAAGCTGCCGGCGCACTGTGCTGGGCAGTGCAGGAGATGGAGGATCGCTATTCTAAGTTTGCAGAAAATCAGGTGCGAAACCTATCAGGCTACAATCAGAAAATGAAAGCACAGGACATGGCAACTCTGCCGCAAATTGTTATCATTATCGACGAGTTAGCAGATTTGATGATGGTTGCGCCCGGCGAAGTACAGGACTATATCTGCCGTTTGGCGCAAAAAGCGCGTGCTGCCGGTATGCATTTGGTACTTGCAACCCAGCGTCCGTCTGTGGACGTTATCACAGGATTGATTAAAGCAAACATTCCCTCCCGTATTGCGTTTGCTGTTTCCAGCCAAATTGACTCCCGTACCATTCTGGATACGGGCGGCGCGGAAAAATTGATGGGAAAAGGTGATATGCTGCTCATGATGTCAGGTAGTTCTAAATTGCAGCGTGTCCAAGGCGCATTTGTCTCTGATTTGGATGTGGAAAACGTGACTTCCTTCCTCAAAGGACAGTTTGATGCGGAATATAACGATGAAGTGCTTGCCACCATTGAAAGCGGTGCCGGTGAACCCAAAGATAAAAATGACGGAAATAATGATACAGAAGACGATCCTCTGCTGGAAGACGCGGCAAACATTGCGTTTGAACTTGGACAAGTATCCACGTCGCTGCTGCAACGCAAACTCCGTATTGGCTATGCGCGGGCAGGACGTTTGATTGACCTTTTGGAAGCAAAACAGATTATCTCCCCCTATGACGGCAGCAACAAACCGCGCCAACTCATTGGCACGCGTGACAATTTATCGATGTAGGAGCGACATGCATGGCAACTCAATTTCTTCCTGTCAACCGGCAGGACATGCTTTCCCGCGGCTGGGACAGCATTGATTTTCTTTTTGTGACAGGCGACGCCTATGTTGACCACCCCTCTTTTGCGGCGGCGGTTCTGTCCCGCGTGCTGGAGAGCGAAGGCTTTAAGGTGGGCATATCCGCACAGCCGCAAAGCGCGGAGGATTTAAAGCAATTCGGCTCACCGCGTCTGGGCGTGCTTATTTCCGCCGGCAATGTTGACTCCATGGTAGCGCACTATACGGCAGCTAAAAAGAAACGCAGCGATGATGCGTATTCTCCGGGCGGAAAAGCCGGATATCGCCCCGATCGCGCAACCCTGCACTACTGCAATTATGCGCGGCAGGCTTTTGGGTCGCGTCCTGTTATCATTGGCGGTATTGAAGCCAGCCTGCGGCGGTTTGCACACTATGATTATTGGGACGGGCGCGTGCGGCGTTCTATTTTGCTGGACAGCGGCGCCGACCTGCTGCTCTACGGCATGGGTGAACGGACAATTACCGAAGTGGCGCACGCCTTAAACGATGGGCTGGATATTCGGCAGCTTACCTATCTGGACGGCACCTGTTTTGTGACAAAGGATATTTCTTATCTTAACGATATCATCTATTGCCCTTCTTTTCAGGAGGTACGCGACCATAAAAAGGCATATGCAGAATCGGTTGCGATTCAGTACCGGCATCACGACTATATCAATGGAAAAACATTGGTGCAGGAACATCAAGGGAAATATTTAGTGCAAAACAAACCTGCCGCGCCGCTCAGCCGGCAGGAATTAGACCATGTTTATTCCCTGCCCTATGTACGTGATTACCACCCCATGTATGAAAAACAAGGCGGCATTCCTGCTATTTCAGAAGTGAAGTTCAGTATTGTCAGTTCCCGCGGCTGTTTTGGCGGCTGCAATTTTTGCGCCTTGGCATTTCATCAGGGACGGACGGTGCAAAGCCGTAGTCATGAATCCATTTTGCAGGAAGCGCGGCATATTGCAGAAATGCCGGATTTTAAAGGATATATTCATGACGTGGGCGGCCCCACCGCAAATTTTCGCGCGCCGTCCTGCCAAAAACAGCTTACGCATGGCATTTGCACCAATCGGCAATGTCTGTTTCCTACGCCTTGCAAAAACATGGAGGTATCCCACAGCGACTATGTCGCACTGCTGCGAAAACTGCGCGACATTCCCGGTGTGAAAAAAGTTTTTATTCGCTCCGGTATCCGCTATGATTATTTAATGGCAGATACGGACGACACATTTTTCTATGAATTGTGTAAATACCACATCAGCGGTCAACTCAAGGTCGCGCCGGAGCATATTTCCGACCAAGTCTTGAAATATATGGGGAAACCGTCCGCCGACGTATACCAACAATTTGTGAAAAAATATAAAGCTGTTAACCAAAAACTGGGCAAGGAACAATATCTGGTGCCTTATTTGATGAGCAGTCACCCCGGTTCCACATTGCAAGCAGCAATTGACCTTGCCCTATTTTTGAAAAAAGAACATTTGCACCCGCGGCAGGTGCAGGATTTTTATCCCACACCCGGCACCATTTCCACCTGCATGTATCACACCGGAATTGACCCGCGCACCATGCAGCCGGTCTATGTTGCCAAAAGCCGTCAGGAAAAAGCAATGCAGCGCGCTTTGCTGCAATACCGCGACCCTAAACACTACTCGCTCGTCAAACAAGCCTTGCTGCAAGCAAACAGACAAGATTTAATCGGTACCGGTCGGAACGCCTTAATCGGTTCTCTGCCGCCGAATCAGACAGCAAAGGCTTCTCATAGAAATCAAAACAATAGGAGGAATCAAGAAAATGGAAGCACAAATTATCGACGGAAAAGCAGTCGCAGCCCGCATCAAAGCGGAACTCAAAGAAACCGTAACCAAATTGAAAAACGAAAAAAGCATTGAACCTGGACTGGCGGTCATCATTGTTGGCAATGACCCTGCCTCCCGTGTCTATGTGAATGGAAAGAAAAAAGCCTGCGCCGAAATCGGTATTTATTCACGTGAATATGCGTTGCCGGAAGAAACAACGCAGCAGGAATTGCTGGATTTGGTTCGGAAATTGAATCAAGACCTACAAATCAGCGGTATTTTGGTACAGCTTCCGCTGCCGTCCCATTTGGATGAAACGGACGTGATTCACAACATTGACCCCTCTAAGGACGTTGACGCATTTCACCCGTTTAACGTGGGAAAAATCATGATTGGCGATTTCGATTTTCTTCCCTGCACCCCTGCCGGCGTGATGGAACTAATTGCCGAAAGCGGCATTGACCCTGCCGGAAAAGAATGCGTTGTTGTGGGGCGCAGCAACATTGTGGGAAAACCGCAGGCTATGCTGCTGCTGCACAAAAACGGTACCGTTACTATTTGCCATTCCAAAACACAAAATCTGAAAGAGGTGTGCCGCCGCGCCGACATTCTGGTTGCCGCAGTCGGACGCGCTAATTTTATCACAGCTGATATGGTAAAACCCGGCGCAGTTGTGATTGACGTCGGCATGAACCGTTTGGATAATGGAAAGCTTTGCGGCGACGTGGACTTTGAAGCAGTCAAACAGGTGGCGCAGGCTATCACGCCCGTTCCCGGCGGCGTTGGTCCTATGACCATCACCATGCTCATGCGCAACACCATCAAAGCCGCGGAACTGCAACATCAGAAGTAAAAAATTTTATAGAAACGAAAAGCCCTCTCTACAGCATGACACTGTAACGAGGGCTGACTTTTTATTTCATCTAATAACACTCCTGATTCTTGCGGAACCAAAATGACGTTTTTCTATAGCCCAAGTGCTCATAAAACTCGTGTGCACCTGTCCGCTGTAAACCTGATGCAAGTCCAATACATGAAGCGTTGCGCTCATTTGCC
>CAMNSU010000062.1 GCA_946555455.1 uncultured Clostridia bacterium
GCAGCGCAGTTGCAACAAAGCCCGTCGCGGCATATTTAACATTTACTTCCAACAGGATAATTGCAGTCAGCAACGCACATAAAAATAAAAATGCTCCGGTATTCACACGAATATAAGTTGCTAAAACCATCATCACCACATTAAGTCCACAGGCAAGTCCCGCTATGGCAATGTTGCGGCTCTTTTCATTCATTACTGATTGCCTCCTTTGCGGAAAATCCCTGATAGAATAACGGTAAATAACATAATTTCCCGTCTATTCGCGTACTTTCCATTAGTGACAGCCCCTCCGCACGAATCGAAATCGGATTTTCTTGCAACTGTTCAAAAACCTGCATATAGGGCTCTTTCCAGACAACCTCCCGCGCAAGCGTGATGTGCGGCGTATACGTTTCTTTTTGTGAAATGAGCCGTTCGTGCCATAAGGCATCCTGCAATGTACGATACACGGATAGTAGTGCAGGCGTTGTTTCCACTGCTGCATAACAGATATCGCGTTTTTTATGAAAACAGCCAAGTCCGCAGCTTTCAAATGAAAACGCCGTATGGGACATTGCGGTACGCTCTATACAGCGCATCACCACATCTATTTCCTGTGGTGTTCGTTCTCCTAAAAACCGCATGGTAATATGAAAATTTTCAGGTCTTGAAACATTTCCCTTTAATATATGTGGCTTTAGCTGTGTTTGAAGCGTAGAAAAATGCTCCCGCATAGCTTGTTCCAATTCAATCGCAATAAACACTCTCATGACTCTAATTCCTCGTGCGACAAGCGGACTGTCTGCGCTATGATATCACGCGGAACTGCCTCTGCGTCCTGTTGTTTGATGTAGATAAGATATTCAATATTCCCCTCCGGCCCGCGGATAGGCGAATAAGTCAATCCTGCCGGAATCCACCCCAGTTCCAAAACAAAATCATAAATGGTTTGAATCACTTCTTCATGCACATTCGGATCGCGGACAACGCCTTTCTTACCAACTTTTTCGCGCCCTGCTTCAAATTGCGGCTTAATCAATGCGGCAACAGCGCCCTCCTGTTTTAAAAAAGGTTTTACTGCCGGCAGTACCAGCCGCAGACAAATAAAAGACACATCTATCGACATAAAATCGACCGGCTGCGAAATTTGTTCTTCCGTGATATACCGAATGTTGGTACGTTCCAGATTCACAACGCGTTCATCTGTCCGCAGTTTCCACGCCAATTGTCCATATCCGACGTCCACCGCATATACCTTTGCGGCGCCGTTTTGCAGCATACAGTCTGTAAATCCGCCTGTAGACGCGCCAATGTCCATACAGGTTTTTCCCTGCAAGATAATCGGAAACGCCTGCATTGCTTTTTCCAGCTTGAATCCGCCGCGGCTGACATACGGCATTTGCCGCCGCACTGTGATGTCGCTTTCCACATCAACAAGCTGCCCCGCTTTATCATATTTTACTTCTTTGATATAGACATCACCAGCCATAATCAATGCTTTCGCTTTTTCGCGGCTGGGCGCAAATCCTTTTTCTACCATCAATATATCTAATCGTTGTTTTTCCATTGTCTTACGATATCTCCAATCTTTTCGGCAACCGAAGCGCCGTCCATTCCGTTTTCACGAATCAATTCAGCACGTTTCCCCTGCTGGATAGGCCGGTCAGGATAAGCGATTTCTAAAACCTGCCGGCTAATTTGCCGCTGCTCCATACATGCGCAGATTTGTTCTCCAACGCCCCCCATTGCTGCGCCGTCCTCCATGGTAACCACCAATTTGCTTTGCATGGCTTCCTTTAAAATCACAGCTTCCGGCAATGGTTTTGCCAGCCGTAAATCCACAACAGTAATATGTATTCCCTGTTTCTCCAGCAATTCAGCGGCTTTTACTGCCTCCGGCACCATAGCGCCCAACGCCAGTATGACAATATCCTTGCCTTGTTTTAACACTTCCGGCTCCATGCCCTCCGTCCGGTGCGGCAGCGGCATTGTTTCCTCGCCGCGCGGATAACGAATCGCAATCGGTCCCTTATGCTGCATGAGTGCATATTCCAGCATATGCTCCAGTTCACTGAAACAGGACGGAGCGGCAATTGTCATGTTGGGGATATGCGATAAATAGGCAATATCATAAATGCCCTGGTGTGTTTCGCCGTCCTCACCTACCACGCCCGCACGATCCAGACAAAACACCACATGCAGATTTTGCAGCGCCACATCATGCAGCACTTGGTCATAAGCGCGCTGCAAAAAAGTGGAATATACCGCCACAACCGGTTTTAACCCGCCCATACTGAGACCGGCCGCCAGCGTTACGGCATGTTGTTCCGCAATACCAACGTCAATCAGCCGCTGCGGAAATTGCCGCTGAAACGGCAGCAGTCCGGTTCCCGCCGGCATTGCAGCAGTAACTGCCGTAATGGATTTATCCTGTTTTGCCAATTGAATCATGGTATCGCCAAACACGGCTGAATAATTTTTTCCGGAAGCGGAACAAAATTCTCCGCTTTCAGGGTCAAATTTCGGCACACCGTGAAATTTTCCGGGATTTTCCTGCGCCGGTAGATAGCCTTTTCCCTTCACTGTTTTCACATGCAGCACAATTTGGTCGTCTACTTCTTTTAACTTTGTGAAAATCTGAATCAGCAGTTTTAAATTGTGCCCGTCTACCGGTCCGATATAGTTAAACCCAAACATCTCAAAAGGTGCGGCATGAAGCAATGTATATTTTAACGTATTTTTCACGTTGCGTATCACGCGGTGCAGTGTTTTTCCTTTTTGGCTGCCCACCAAACGGTTAGAAATTTTCGTTTTCAGCCGCGTATAGGTGGAAGCCGTCCGCAAACGGTTCAAATGCGCCGCCACACCGCCGACATTTTCGGAAATAGACATTTCATTATCGTTTAAAATCACCAGCATAGGGATGTTTTCGTGTCCACAGTGATTTAACGCTTCAAATGCCATACCGCCCGTCATGGAACCATCGCCAATTACCGCCGCAATATGGCTTTTCTTTCCGCCTTGCAGCTGCTGCGCTTTTGCATATCCCACCGCCGCCGAAATGGAGGTGCTGCTATGCCCTGTATTGAAGGCGTCATAGACGCTTTCAGACGTTTTAGGAAATCCTGAAATACCGCCGCTTTGCCGCAGGGTTGCAAACTGCTGCTGCCGACCTGTTAAAATTTTGTGGACATACGCCTGATGACCCACGTCCCAAATGACTTTATCTTCCGGCATATCATAGACATAGTGCAGTGCCAGTGTCAACTCCACAATTCCCAAATTGGAAGCGAGATGTCCTCCGGTCTGCGCAACGTTTTGAATCAGAAATTCCCGAATTTCTGCCGCCAACTGCGTCAACTGGTCCATATTCAATTGTTTGATATCTTTTGGAGAATGAATTGTTTCCAGCATATATCCGCCTCTTTATCATGGAATAATAAGAATAAACACGTTTAGTCATCATCAAACATTTAGCTTAATTCTATGATTTCTGTTTCATCAACCGCTTTTTGAATCAGTGTATCCATCTCTAACTTGGACTCGGAAAGACGTATTTTTTCCAGTTTTGGTTTGGTCTCAGGATGTTTTGGCACAAAAATAGTGCAGCAGTCTTCATATGGTAGAATGGATGTTTCATAGGTATCGATTCTTCGGGCATATTGAATGATTTCCTCTTTGTCCAGTCCAATCAGCGGACGCAGTACAGGCATCTCCGCCACTTCGTTTGTCACGACAAGGCTGTGCAGCGTTTGACTTGCCACTTGTCCCAAACTTTCTCCTGTAATGAGCGCCAAACTTCCTGTTGCTGCGCAGATTTTCTGCGCAATGCGGCTCATCGCGCGTCGAATTAAAATCGTAATTTGGTCGCCCGGACATTTCTCCACCATTGCAAGCTGTAATTCCGTAAACGGCACAATATGAAGTTTTATCGCCCCTGTATATTGCGTTAAAATTTTTGCAAGGTCAATGACTTTTTCTTTGGCGCGCTCCGAGGTATAGGGGTAACTGAAAAAGTGAATTGCTTCCAGTTCCATACCGCGTTTTGCCATCATCCAGCCGGCTACCGGAGAATCAATGCCGCCGGATAAAAGCAACATACCCTTCCCGCTTGTTCCTGTCGGAATGCCGCCGGAACCGCGGTATTCACGGCTGTAGACATAAGCGGCGTCATGGCGCACATCTACATGAATCACTACGCCAGGGCGGTGCAAATCAACCTTCAAATGCGGATATGCAGCCAGCAAACGTCCGCCTGTCTCCATGCATATTTCCGGCGATTTGAGTTCAAATTTTTTATCTGCCCGCTTAGCATCGACTTTAAACGTTTTTGCGTCCTGCAACTCCGTACACCGCGCGGCCGCAGTTTGTACAATGCTGTCTATATTTTTTTCGGCGCGCCATGCGGGAGATAGTTTAATGATTCCAAATACCTTTTGAATCGGTTCAATCACCGTTTCAAGGTCCGCTGTTTCATCTGCTCCTTCTACAAACATAGTCGCCTGTTCTTTCCAAATATGAAAATTCCCAAACTTGCTAACAGCGCTCTTGATATTTTTAACCAGACGGTCTTCAAATTTTGCACGGTTATTTCCCTTCAAAATCAATTCGCCGCATTTTATCAGAATAATATCTGCCATATCTGTTGTTCAAGCCTTCCTGCCCACAAATTTTCTAACATAGTCCGCTTACCCGTAGGCTGGTAAGCAAATGTTTATTTTGCTTTCGCCGCAAATTTTCGCAGCAACGGTACTTCACGCCGCAAAACCTCCAGACACGTTTGAATCTCTTCCTGTGTGTTAAAACGTGAAAAACTGAACCGAATAGCGCCTTCAATTTCCGCACGGTTGCATCCCATGGCAAGCAGCGTCGGCGATGGCGCCGGATGGTTGGAGGAACATGCTGAACCGGAGGAAACCATAATGCCATGTGATTCCAGCGTATGCAGCAGTACCTCGGCGCGCAGTCCCGGAAAAGAAATATTTAACACATAAGGTGAAGTATCTGTTCCATGCACTACCGTGTTATCAATCGTTTGTATAATTCCGTCCTGCAATGTTTGTTTTAATTCTGATATATAACTGCTGTCTGCGCTTGCAGCCAATTCTGCCGCTACCCCCAATGCGCAAATACCGGGCGTGTTTTCTGTGCCGGAACGCATATTTTTTTCCTGTCCGCCGCCATATATGAGCGGCGTAATACCATTCGCGTCTTTGACATATAATGCGCCGATTCCTTTGGGTGCATGAATTTTATGTCCGCTTAGTGTTGCCATATCAATATCAGGACTTAGTTTCACGGAAAATTTTCCGAAACTTTGCACCATGTCTGTATGAAAAAGAGCGCGGGAATGTTGTTTCACCAAATGCGCAATTGTATTGATATCTTGCATAACGCCGGTTTCGTTATTGACATGCATAATACTGACCAGTGAAACCTTATCGTTTAGCATTGTACGCAATTGCTCTAAATCTATTTTCCCTTCTCCGTCTACATCTAATTGCAGTACCTGAAATCCATCCTGTTCCGCGGATTTAACCGTTCGCATCACACTGGGATGCTCTATTTTAGAGGTAATCACTACGTTTCCGCGCGCGCGGTTTCGTGATAATGCGCCTCTGATTGCCATGTTATTTCCTTCGCTTCCGCCCGAAGTAAAATAAATCTGTTCCGGCCGCACCTGCCATATATTCGCAATCTTTTCCCGTGCAGCTTTCACCTGTTTTTCCGCGTCCAATCCGGCACGGTGCAGCGAAGAAGGGTTTCCATAACAAATTTGCATGAGTTCCGCCGCTTTTTCCGCTGCCTCACGGCATACCATGGTAGTTGCAGCGTTATCTAAATAGATATACATGTTTTTCATTCCTCAATAAAATAAGATTCGTCCGTAAATTGTTCAAACAGCCAACCGCTGCAAAGGTCTTTCCAGCTTTCTGTCCCAAAGATACCGTCCGCCAGCCCAATCCCGTGACCGCCTTTGGGGAAAATATGCAGCGCATACGGCACTTTATGAGCAGATAACGTCTGTGCAAAACACAAGGAATTTTGTACAGAAACATCTTTATCATCTGCGCAATGCCAAATAAAACAAGGCGGCGTATCAGCGGTTACATGCTGTGTTAAATCTTGTTTTTGCAGCATATCCTCCGCAGGATTTCTGCCCAGTAACGAACGCTGCGTCACGCGGTGGTGATATTCGCCGTCCATAAATATAACTGGATAACATAGAATGCAGGCGTCCGGACGAGCAGAGTAGCTATCCACTTCATCATGAAACGGCGCCTCTTCTTTCATCAACGCACATGCCCCTGCCAGATGACCGCCCGCAGAGAATCCCAGTATCGCGATTTTATCTGCCGCAATGCCATATTCTTCCGCATGGCAGCGCAAGAACCGAACCGCCCGCTGCGCATCTAAAAGCCCTGCCGGATACCGGTATGGACTAACGCGGTAATTGAGTACCGCCGCATGAAATCCGCATTCATTAAAAAATTCCGCAACTACGCCTGCTTCGTGCGGCGCACGGTTCATATATGCCCCGCCGGCACACACCAAAATACAAGCTGTATCTTTTGTATCTTCCAAAAAATACGGCGTAATAGTCGGTACCGGCTGGTCAATGGTTTCATCATGAAGCGGTGGTGTCTGTTCTCCGTATATTTTTATTTTTTCCATGATTTATGCTTCCTTTCCCTGTTTTAACTTGACACAGGCATCTCCCAGCAATCCGCCAAGTTCTTGCAACAATGCTTCTGACGGTTCTATCGGCGTGTTAGCAACCAGCGTCTTTTGTTTATCCTCAAAATACATATAAAGTCTGTCTTCACCAGGATATCTTGCCGCAATTTCTTTGATACGGTCCAGCAGATATTCTTTTCCGATTTCCAATTTGATATAGACTCTTGCCGCCTGCGCCTGTTTTTCTTTTAACACCTGCATTGCGTCCAGTAACGAGATATTGGCTGCAACAATTTTACTCTGCATACCGCCCTGTGCGTCCTCCTGAATATCCAGCCGTCCTGTGATATAAACAGCCGTTTCTTCTTTCAATAAATATTTTAATCCGGCAAATACACCCGAAAACACAACAACCTCCAAGCTGCCAAATTGATCTGACAACTGCAAAAACGCCATCTGGTCGCCGCGTTTTGTTGTCTTGACATTGATATGCTCCACAATTCCGCACACGGAAATCTCCATGCCTTCGCGCACACCTGCCAGCTTTAAATCCTCCTGCTTTTCAAACTGCAAATCGCCGATTGTGAAATAGTCCAGTGTTTGGAGCAGCTGTGTATAATCTTCCAGCGGGTGACCGGAAATATAAATCCCCATCATTTCTTTTTCAAACGCCAGCATTTGTCGTTTTGACAGTTCCGGTACATCACCGCGCAAATAATCGTCAATGCCGTTCGTTTCCTCCTCCAGTTCACCAAAAAGCGATAATTGTCCTTCCACATTTTTTTTTGCACTGGAGGTGATGTCGTCCAGCATTGCTTCATAGACTTCCAGCAGTTCTGCACGTTTGTTGCCGAAACAGTCCATTGCGCCGCTCTTAATCAAGCATTCGACCCCTTTTTTATTGATAACGCGCGATTTCAGTCGGCTGCAAAAATCATATAAATCTGTATATGCCCCGTTTTCACTGCGTTCGTCAATAATTGCCTGCACAAAGTTCGTACCGACATGTTTCACGCCCTCCAGTCCAAAACGTATGTCTCCTTGGTCTACACGAAAGCCGTTATAACTGCGGTTTACGTCCGGCGGCAAAAGCCGGATTCCCATGCGTTTGCTGTCCACGATATATTGCGATATTTTGGTGCTGTCCGACAATACGCAGGAGAGCAGCGCTGCCATAAATTCAGAGGGATAGCGTGTTTTTAAATAAGCTGTTTGATAGGCAATGA
Source organism: uncultured Clostridia bacterium (assembly GCA_946555455.1). Lineage (GTDB taxonomy): Bacteria > Bacillota > Clostridia > RUG12999 > RUG12999 > JAAWTG01. The sequence goes on from CAMNSU010000062.1 coordinate 7,884, forward strand.
TGGCATATGCCGCCGCATGGGATTTGTTAAAAGCATAGTTCGCAAAGTCCATCATTTCATCAAAAATAGAGTTTGCGATATCTTCCGGCACACCGCGGCGCACTGCGCCTTCCACTAAGATATTGCCGTTTTCGTCCTGCTGACCGTGAATAAAATATTCCCGTTCTTTTTGCATGACTTCAAATTTCTTTTTACTCATAGCGCGGCGCACCACATCTGCGCGGCCAAACGAGTAGCCCGCAAGTTCACGCACAATCTGCATAACTTGCTCCTGATATACCATACAGCCATAGCTGACATCTAAAATCGGTTTCAGCAGCGGGTGTTTATATTTTACTTTTTCCGGATGGTTTTTGTTGTAGATATAAGTCGGAATCTGATCCATTGGTCCTGGTCGGAACAGAGAAATTCCCGCAATCAAATCCTCCAAACACTGCGGCTGAAGTTCCATAATAAACTGTTTCATACCGCGGGATTCCAATTGGAATACGCCATCGGTATTTCCTGTGGAAAGCATGTCATAAACTTCTTTTATATTATAATCAATTGTATTTAAATCAATGTCCAGACCTCTTGACTGTTTGATAAACTCGAGTGCATAACGGATAATGGTCAAATTGCGCAGCCCCAAAAAGTCCATCTTCAGCAGACCCATTTCCTGCACGGTATCCATATCAAACTGCGTCGTCACCACGTCACCGTTGAGCGACAGCGGCATATAGTCCGTGACCGGCTGTCCGCAAATCACCACGCCTGCCGCATGTGTGCCGCTGTGGCGCGGCATTCCTTCCAGCGCTTTTGCAACATCTACTGCGTTTTTTATTTCCGGGTCGTTTTCATACATTGCGCGCAATTCCGAACTTCCCTGCATCGCCTTGTCTATCGTCATTTTGAGTTCCTGCGGCACCAGTTTTGCCAAACGGTCTGCCGTTGCATACGGAATGTCAAAAACACGTGCCGCGTCACGCAATACCAATTTAGCGCCAAAGGTACCGAAGGTAATAATCTGCGAAACATTGTCCTTGCCATATTTGGAAATAACATAATCAATTACTTCCTGCCGGCGTTCAATGCAAAAATCAATATCAATATCCGGCATACTGACACGCTCGGGATTGAGAAAACGTTCAAACAAAAGTCCATATTTGATGGGGTCAATATCTGTGATTTTCAGCGCATAGGAAACAATACTCCCCGCCGCCGAACCACGCCCCGGACCCACCATGATATTATGGTCTTTTGCATATTTGATAAAATCCCATACAATCAGAAAATAATCGGTATATCCCATACCGTGAATGGTATTCAATTCATAATCCAGCCGTTCTGTTAGTTCTGTATCAACATTTTCCCCATAACGGTCTTTTAATCCGGCATAACATAGTTCCTGCAAATAGGCAAATGCATCTTTGCCTTCCGGCACGTCAAATTTAGGCAAATGAAATTTTCCAAATTCAATTTCTACACTACACCGCTCGGCAATTTTTACCGTGTTTTCCAACAATTCCGGAAACTGCGGAAACAACGCCGCCATTTCATCGGCATTTTTCAAATAAAATTCTTCTGTGGCAAAGCGCATACGGTCTGTATCGGCAAATTTCTTTCCTGTCTGGATACAAAGAAGCGCATCTTGTACGCGCGCGTCCTGCTTTTCTATGTAGTGAATATCATTTGTCACAACCATGGGAATATTCATATCCCGCGCCAATTTTATCAGTTTCGGCGCCACTTCACGCTGCTCCGCAATACCGTGGTCTTGGAGTTCAATGAAGAAATTATTTTCTCCAAAAATATCCAAAAAGCGCTGCGCACTGCGGTAGGCGGCTTCATCATCATGCGCCAGAAAATTTTGCGGAATTTCGCCCGCCAGACAGGCAGAAAGCGCAATAATTCCCTCACTGTATTGCTGCAGCACCTCCATATCAACGCGCGGTTTATAATAGAAGCCCTCTGTATATCCAATGGAGACAATTTTGATTAAATTGTGCCATCCAGTATCATTTTCCGCCAGCAATACCAGATGATTATATTCGCTGTCCTGCCGTCCTTCCTTGTCAAAACGGCTGCGCGGCGCAGTATAGACCTCACAGCCAATGATTGGTTTTAGTCCGGCTTCTTTTGCCGCTTTATAAAATTCCACCACACCAAACATACAGCCATGGTCTGTGATGGCAAGCGAATGCATACCAAGTTCCTTTGCCTTGCTGACCAATTGTTCAACGCGGCAGGCGCCGTCCAGCAAACTATATTCCGTATGGGTGTGCAAATGTACAAAATCACGCATGGTATTTTTACCTCAACTTGTCCGCAATATCAATCAATTTTCTCATTCTGTGATTTACGCCGGATTTACCAATCGCCGGCGTGAGAAGTTGTCCGAGTTCCAACATGGAAATATCAGGGTTTTGCAGCCGCAGCCGCGCAATTTCTTGCAGCGGCGGGTCCAGCGATTCCAGTCCGCGCTGTTGTTCAATCGTCCGAATCGCCTCCACCTGCCGAATAGACGCATCTACGACTTTTGTAATGTTTGCGCTTTCAAAATTGGTGACACGGTTCGCCTGATTTTTAATTTCTTTGTAGATTTTTGTGTTATATATATCCAGCACACAGCTATATGCGCCCATCATTGTCAACAAATCGCAAATGGTTTCACTGTCTTTCAAATAAGTGACATATTTGCTTTGCCGTGTGACATTTTTCGCATGAATATGAAATGTTTCCAAAATCTGTTTCATATCTTCGCTGATTAAATAATGCGTGGTTACAAATTCAAAATGATACCGTTTTTCAGGGTCGGCAATGGAACCTCCGCCCAAAAATGCGCCGCGCACAAATGCTTTTCGGCAACATTTTTGACTGGTAATATCGGGCGAAACATGAAACGCAACGCCGTCTGTATCCGTCAACCCCACATTTTGTAAAAGCTGCCGGATGTCCGCTACTTTAATCTTATATAGCGTATGTCTTGTACTGTATTGCTTTTTTTCAATGGTGGCAATATTGCCAAATAATTTCTGAATCAGATTATAACACCGCATTGCAACGTCGGCATTTTCAAACACAATCTGTAAAACAACACCGTCTCTGCTCTCTTTAAAAACGGCGGAATATGCTAAAATACCGGCAAGTTCTGCATAATTGCAGCAACCTTTTCTATGCACAGATTTTTTGATGATTTCTTCCTTAACCTTCGCTGTGAAAGACACCCTGCATACTCCTTCCGTCTCAATTTTTCATCTGCTGTTTCAAGGGATATTCACTGCCTGATTATTTCTGGTAATCGCGGTGTTGCAGCACAACTTTATGCCCCATTTTTTTGATAAACGCATAAATATCGTTTGCAATGGCAACGCTGCGATGTTTTCCGCCGGTACAGCCAATGGCTATCACGAGTTGACTTTTCCCTTCTTCAACATAATATGGAATCAAAAATTCAATCATATTATCCAGTTGTTTCAAAAACTGGTCTGTTTGTTTATAAGAAAAAACATAGTCGCGTACTTCTTTATCCTCGCCTGTTTTCGGTCTGAGTTCCGGTACATAGTACGGATTGGGCAGGAACCGAACGTCAAAGACCAAATCACTGTCAATCGGAATACCATATTTGAAACCAAATGATACGACATTGATGATAATACCTTTATATTCTGTCTGATTCAATGCAATCTTTTTAATTTCATCTTTCAAATCAGACGGTCTCAGTTTTGTGGTATCAATGATATATTTCGCGCGGGTTCTCACCTCAGAAAGCAGGTTGCGTTCTGTTGCAATTCCTTCCAAAACAGTACCCTGCGGCGCTAACGGATGGTTGCGGCGCGTCTCTTTATAGCGCGTTACAAGCTTGTTATCCGCCGCGTCCAGAAAAATAATTTCATATTTGAAGCCTTTTTCCTGTAGTTCATTCAAACTCTCAAACAATTGATTAAACAAATCGCCACCGCGCAAGTCGCTCACCAACGCCACATTTTCAATTTTACCGGACGACTGTTTACAGATATCCGCAAACATTGGAATGAGCGCAGGCGGCATATTATCCACACAATAGTAGCCAATATCTTCCATTGCTTTCACCGCGCTACTTTTCCCCGCGCCGGAAAGTCCTGTGATAATAAAAAATTTCATGGTTCTCACACCTTAATTTATAGAATTTTGTCTTCTGCCTATCATCCGGATTTCTTCCTGGAGTTCTACACCGCTGTTTTCTTTTACCTTTTCCTTTACCGCCGCAATGAGTTCCATAACATCGCGTGCAGTCGCACCGCCGCAATTGACAATAAAACCGCTATGTTTTTCTGAAACGGCAGCGCCGCCGATTTGAAATCCTTTTAGTCCTGCCTGTTCAATCAATGCGCCGGCATAATACCCTTCCGGACGTTTGAACACGCTTCCGGCGCTGGGCATATCAAGCGGCTGTTTTTCCTGACGCCGTCGCGCCAACTCTTTCATAGCAGCCGCAATTTGTTCTGCCGCGCCTTTACGCAGTTTCATAGTGGCATTTAAAATGGTATAAGCATCCTTCTGAAATACACTACTCCGGTATCCAAAACGGCATTCCGAACCGGATATTTCTTTCACCTCACGATTGTGGTAAACCGTGACAGAAGTAATAATATCTTTCATTTCTCCGCCATATGCACCGGCATTCATATAAACTGCGCCGCCAAAAGAACCTGGAATTCCTGCTGCAAATTCCAGACCGGCAAGTTCGTGTTCTAGTGCTGTATTTGCCACACGGGAAAGCATGGCGCCTGCCTGTGCGCGCAGCACATCTCCCTCTACTGAGATATCATCCCATCCATGCGTCGATATGACTGCGCCATCTATACCATAATCCGACACCAGTAAATTCGATCCGTTTCCAACAACTTGATACGGAATTTGCTCTTTGGAAAGCAGCCGCACTACTTCCGGAAAATGTTTTAAATCGGGTGTGATATAAATATCTGCGTTGCCGCCAATTTTAAATGTTGTGTGCAATTTCATCGGTTCGCTGAGCCGTACATTTTCTTCTCCTGCAATTTTTCTGAGTGTAGCAACAACCTGATCTGTTAATTTCATGGATGTCCTCCCAACCTTATTTTCCTAAAAATGCAGCGCCAATCAATCCTGCATCATTTCCGAGTCTGGCGATTTTCAATTCTGTCCTCTTTTTTCCTTGTTTAAATGATTCATGGATACAATACTCTTGAATAGGATTTAGCAGATAATCTCCTTCTTTGGAAATAGCGCCGCCAATGACAATCATATCCGGTTGCAAAATATTAATCAAATTCACAATGCCAATGCTAACATTGTTGATATAATTTGTAACGACCTTCTGCGCTGCACGGTCTCCTTTTTTTGCAGCGTCGAATGCTGTTTTTCCGCCGACATTCTCTAAATTTCCGCCCACCATTTCATACATCAGAGATGTGTTATCTTCCGCCAGACTTTCTTTGGTTTGACGAATCAGCGCAGATACAGACGCATATGCTTCCCAGCAGCCATGCCGACCGCAAGTGCACGCCCGACCGCCGGCATGCGTTACCATGTGCCCTATCTCTGCCGCAACGCCATTGGTTCCTGTAAACAATTTGCCATTCATCACAATCCCGCCGCCAACACCGGTTCCCAGCGTTACTGCCATAAAGCACTCCATTTCTTTGTCTTGCGCATAGTATTCTGCCAATGCCGCAACATTTGCATCATTGCCGAGATAGGATGGTTTTCCTGTATATTTTGTAATTTTTTCACAAACAGGTACATTTTCAAAATTAATATTTCCTGCATACATCAAAATGCCGTTTTCAGCGTCCACACTGCCTGGACTGCCCACGCCCACGCTCTTAATATCATCTAATGTGAGACCGGCATTTTTGACCGTGTCCATCGCCAACTCTGCCATATCTTTTAAAATTTCGTCCGCCGGACGATGTGCGCCTGTCGGACGTGCATCTTTATATAAAATTTTTCCGCTTTCGTCCACCACACCCGCTTTGATGTTTGTTCCGCCCAAATCAATTCCAATATACATCTCTTTCCTGTCTCCTTTTATTTTCTTCTGTTTTCCATATATTTTAATAGTCGGTTAAAATCAGCGTTCACAATGAGTTCGGAGGGGAAATTCACTTCGTTCAACATTTGCAGCGCCTCGTCCAGCGCCGCAACCCGCCACGGTGTATGCGCGTCGGAATCTACCGAAATATAAGCGCCATATTTCTTGCATAGTTGTGCAATTGTTTTGCAATTTTCATAGCTGCCTGCCCGCACCTTAAACGAGCCATTGTTGATTTCCACCACGGTTCCACTGTGCGCAGCTTCACGAATGACGCGCTCATAATCATACTTATAACGCGGGTCGCCGCTATGCCCCATCATGTCAATATGCGGATTTTGAATCACTTTAAGCCATGCATTTGTGCATTCTTCCTCTGTCATATGGAGTCCTGCAACCGGCGGATGAAAACTTGCAACCACCCATTCCATTCGTTCTTTCCGCACGTCCTCAAGGTCTGTTTCACCTGCTGCATTTAAAATATTTGCCTCTATTCCGCGAAAGACACGTACACCGGCGATTTCGCGCGGCAATGTTGTCATATTGTCAAAATGCCATGGATGTGGCGCATCTTCCATTCTCGGACCGTGGTCTGTGATAGCAATGGCGCAAAGTCCGGCCAACTGCGCCGCCTCCGCCATTTCCTTTACCGTTCCATAGGCATGAGAACTGGCAATTGTATGCATATGCATATCTGCTATGATTGAATACCCCATGTTCTTTTTCCTCCGTAGTCACCAAGCATCAATATTTAATTGCTGTTTTTCTCTAAATTTTCTGTCAGGCGGTCATGTAATTCCTGCGCCGCATTGAATCCCATTCGTTTTTGTCTGTTATTCATCGCGGCAACTTCAATGATAACTGCCAAATTTCGTCCTTGCCGCACAGGAACAGTTAATGATGGGATTTTTACGCCTAATATATCTGTATATGTTGTTTCCATACCTAAACGGTCGTATTCCTGTCCGTCTTTCCAATGCTCCAAATGTACCACCAAATCAATCTTTTCCGTATCTTTTACAGCACCCATACCAAAGATGTTTTTTACATTGATGATACCAATACCACGTAGTTCAATAAAATGACGGATAATATCAGGAGAACTGCCGACTAGAGAAGAATTGGAAACTTTTTTGATTTCGACTGCATCGTCCGCGACTAACCGGTGACCACGCTTGAGCAATTCAATTGCCGTTTCGCTTTTCCCAACACCGCTGTCGCCCAAGATAAGCAGCCCTTCACCATATACCTCCACTAAAACGCCGTGACGTGTCACGCGCGGCGCCAACCACACACTCAAATTCCGAATCAATTCGCTCATGAAACGGCTTGTCACTTCATCTGTTTGCAGCAACGGCACCTTATATTTTTTGGCAGCTTCTACCATCTCAGGGAACGGCTCCATCGTTCTTGTGATAACCGCCGCCGGAATCCCTTTTGAAAAGAGTACTTCCATGCTTTGCGCCCGCTGCGTAGAAGTCATTTTTTCCAAATATGTCATTTCAACTTTACCGATAATTTCAATCCGTTCAGGGTCAAAATAATGAAAGAATCCGATAATCTGCAGTCCGGGACGATTTACATTTGCAGAAACAATTTCTATTTCATTCATCTCATCTTCAAAATAAAGTTTTTTAAGCTGCAACTCTTCTATAATGGTACTAAGCTTTACCGAAAACCGATTTTCCATGCCGAAGTTCCTCCTTTTATCAGTTGTATCCTATCCCTTGACGCCGCCTTTTGCACCCTTCGCGCCGCCCTGCATTTCCAAAATATTGCTGTCATAAGTAAAGGTAATAGCTTCCTTATCCCGATTCTTTTTCAGCGCCAACGCAATCAGTTCATCCATCTCCTGACGGAAACTCATACCAATTTCTTCCCAAAGATAAAACGATAAAGAACCCGGAATGGTATTGATTTCATTCACATAAATTTCACCTGTATCACCGTCAATCATACAGTCAATACGCGATACGCCGCTGCAGCATAACGCCTGAAACGTCTGTTGTACATAAGTTTCAATTTTGGTGCGCTGTTCGTCGGAAATATCTGCCGGTACCTGACGGGAGGCGCTACTCATTCCCTTGCTGCCGCTACCTTTTGCACCACGCCCGTATTTATCCGCATAGGACAGAATTTCATCACTCCCCATCGGCCGTTCGCAAACAGAAACCTTCGTATCATAACTGTCGCCAATGACGGAACAGTTAATCTCAATCAAATTCTCAATCGCTTTTTCTACCAAAACGCGTGTTGCAAAGCTGGATGCCAAATCCACTGCTTCTTCCAGCGAAGCGCGGTCACTTGCTTTTTTGATTCCCACACTGGAACCTAAATTTGCCGGTTTGACAATAACCGGATAACCGATGGTTTCAATTTGTTCTATGATATCCTGCTTGGACAGCGCCCATTGTTTTGCATAGAAGGAAACGCAGTCCAGCACCGGAATTCCCTTTGCCTGAAGCACCTGTTTCATGAGAATTTTGTCCATACCAACCGCCGATGCCAATACGCCGCACCCCACATAGGGCACGCCCAGCATCTCCAAATATCCTTGTATGGTTCCATCTTCGCCGTTCGTCCCATGCATCACCGGTACTGCAACATCAACCGCTGCAATCACCGGATTAGAGAACTTCGGACGCGGATATTTTTCCAAAACGACCTTTTCTCCGTCATTTACCAATATCACCTTACTGGAACGTTCCAGCAGGGTATCAAGCTTTTTAAATGGTTCCACGCTTCGCATTTCGTCACTGGAATAGAGCACACCTTTTTTGGATATATAAACCGGAATAATATTATATTTTTCCGCATCCATCGCCGCTATTGCCTGCTGTGCAGAGATAATAGATACTTCGTGTTCCACAGAGCGTCCGCCAAAGAAAACAGCAACATTCATTTTCATTGTTATCTTTCCCCTCTCAACTTTTCACATTCAAATTTATGTTTCAAACAAATCCGGCAAATCATTTTCCAATAGCACGACAGACGGCTCTGTTGCCAGTTCGCGCATTTTTGCCAAGGCTTCCTGCAAATTGTGCAGGACAAATAACTGTTCTGCCGGAAATCCCGCCGCTTTCACACCTTCCTGAATCGGAATGGTTTGCTTTTCACCAACGAGCAAAATATAATCGCACTGCGCCGCTGCCTGCGTGCCAAATGCATAATTATATTCATATTGCTTATCACCCAGTTCAATCATACCCGGCGTGACTAAAATACGCTGCACACCTTCAAATTTGCCAAGTACCTCCACCGCTGATTTTGCACCCTCTACATTAGAGTTGAAGGCATCGTCAATAATCGTGATATTACCGCTGCGCGGTTTCATTTCCAAACGGTGCGGCACAGGCTGAAGCTTTTTCACGCCAAATATAATGCTTTCCGGTTCCACGCC
>CAMNSU010000063.1 GCA_946555455.1 uncultured Clostridia bacterium
AAAATATGCAGAAAAAAAGTAAAAAATTTTGAGTTTTATTTTATCTATTTTGACGAAATCCACCACATTTCTTTTTCGCTCATTCCCTTAAAAACATATATATATCAGGATTTATTCTCTAAAATATCTGTTGTTTTTTTGACATACTCTGTGATATACCAAATATTTCCTTCCCCTGCAAACACTTCTCCATTGCAAAAATCTTCATGCAGTCCCATCCAAAGCAGTTCGTTTTCTGTGCCCCATACTTTGACTTCTTCCTGCAACCGTCCCGCATATATCTCCAAACAGCAATCCTGTTGATAGTAAGTAATATCCATTACATGCCGCAATTGAATGTCTCTTGTGCAAATGCCCGCCTCCGCTTCCAATATCCGATAGGCTGCCGCAGCGCTATCCTCTCCTGATTCTATCGCCCCGCCCAGAAAACTGAACAAGCCTTTATCGGGTGATTTGCGCCGTTTACACATCAGCATTGTATTTCCGTCCGCACTGCTTATCAAAATGACGTTTCTCCTCTGCACTGCTCTCCACTCCTTTCGCATATCGCTGCTTTTATCATTTTATATTATACTGTAGAATGCCGCAAAAAGAAAGAGGGATTGCAAATTTTCTATATAAAAGGTGCGCCGGATATCCATTCCGGCGCACCATCATCATATTTTATTTCATAATACGTGTCATAAGTGTAAACAATTCCGCGCGTGTAATGTTATTATTTACACCAATGCTGCCGTCTGTATAACCTTTTACAATACCCAATTCCACAAGTTTTGCTACAGCAGCTTTTGCATAGTCCGGAATTTCTGCGCCGTCGGTAAACTGCGACAATGTTTCTGTTGCGCCGGCTTCCAGTTGCAATGCCCGCGCAATGATGACCATCGCGTCAATGCGGCTGATGGCATCTCTGCCATTGAATTTTCCATTTTCGTCACCTTTTATCACACCAGTCCCATTTGCAGACAACATATAATCTTTTGCCCACTGCGAGGTGTTTTCATCAATGCTGCCCTCTGTCGGCTGCACTTCTTTTTCCAATGTCAACAGCAGCACTTTAACCGCTTCTTCCCGCGTGATGTTGGCATCGGGACGCAGTCCGCCTTCCGCATCGCCGCCAATAATACCTTTGTTCAGCAATGTCTGTGCGCTTGCGCTTGCCCAGTGCGTTCTTGGCATATCCTTAAATCCACCGACATATTCCACCTGCGGATTTTGACTCGGATTTGTATTTGTTCCGGTCGGCGGCAATACAACCGCACTGTTTCCGGACGCTGTTCCGTAACGGTTTCCACCGCCTCCGCCTGTTCCGCCTCCGCTGCCGCTGTTTGAACTTCCGGTAATATTCACTGTGATTTGTGCTTTCAATTTCGGATCCTGTTTCAGCGTCGCCTGAATCACAACTTTGCCGCTGCCGGCAGACGCATTTACAATCAACACGCCATCACTGTTCAATCCTACGCCGCTCGCTGTGGAAGATACCAGTGTCCATTCAAATGCCGCACCGGCGACTTCGCCGCCGTTTTTGTTCAGCGCTCTTGCCAGATACTGTTCTCTTTGCTGCTGGTTTGTCGCCCGAATCGCAGTCGCTCCGCTGATTTCCACAGTTTCCACTTTTGTTGGGTCAATCGGTTCGACAGGTTCTTCTGTATGCGGTTTCACGGAAATTTCCAGCGTCGCTGTAATCTTTGCCGCGCCCGTGGGAGTATATTCCGCTTTTAATGTCACTGTTTGCTCTGCCGCTTCTTTTGTAACGGAAAGCTGAACGCCGCTGCCCGTACTGTTTTGCGGAATGCTAACGCCGCTTCCAGCCCCTTCCAAACTCCACGCAATATTTTTTGTATCGCTGATGGTTACGGTTTCTCCGTTTTTATCTTGGAAAGCAACCGTATAGTTTGCTGTCTGCGCCGTATCTCCTTTTGGCGCTGTGACAGAAGCCGAACCGCTGATAGTGGCTGCCACAGGAGGTTCTGCCGGCGTCGGATTACTGTAATCATTATAGATGTTTTTCACTTGTTCTTCCGATAGTCCAATACTATAGAGTCGCGCCAATGCAATTTGACCCACAATCGGCGCCTGAATATCACCGCTTGCATTCGTATCCCCACCGATATAGGTCGGCAGATTTTTATAGGTAATGGCGCCGCTTGCATTTTTCGTTGCAATTTTTTGTCCATCTACATAGAGCGCAAGCTGCGACCCGTTATAGGTTCCCATCAAATGATAGTACTGTCCCGCTTTCAAAACGAAGTTTTCCGTCTCTCCGACTTTTTGGTAAGCGTTGCCGACTCTCGCCCACATTTCAATTCTGCCTGTGCTGCTGATTTCCAGCGAAATTCCGGCACTTTCTGTGTTGGCAAAAATGGATTGCGTTTTGTTTACATTGTCCAGTTTTACAACCGTTTCAATAGAATATTGATTCGTGATTTTTGCCATCTGCGTGCTGTTTAACGCCGCCTTGAGTGCACTGTTATTACAGTTCATCACAGTACGCCCAATCGTATCATCATAGCTGTAAGATACGGCGGTTCCGCCGCTCTGCATCATCGGCGTCAATGTTGTTTTAAAGGTCGAGTGGTCGACCGCCGCGCCGTCGTCAAATGTCACGTTCAATACATCTGCCGCCGGTTTGGGGTCATTCGGGTCAATGGTTCCTTTTGGCGTTGTGATGGTTTTGCTCAGCGGTTTGCTTTCCTTGCCAAAGGATTCAATCGCATAGATATTGATTTCATATTCTGTACTCGGCATGAGTCCCGAAAGCGTATAGCTAACGGTTTTCGCCATATTCGGTACACTCTTGCAAAAATCTGAAAAATAGAGTGCGTTCACGTCCGCGACACTTGTATTTGTTTTGTTTTTCAGTTCCACGCGGTAGGAATGCACAAAATCGTCATGCGTTGCCGCCGGAAGCGTAATTGCCACTGTGTTTTCCGTCAAATCGCCAACCGTAATTTCCGCACCGCTTGCAAATTCCGGCGCTTTTCGTGCCGCGTTGCGCTTTTCATTTGTATAGGCAAATTCGGCTTTCGTTGCCGGCTGCTGAATCACCCAATTGGGACGGCTGCCCATTTTTTTACCTTTGTCCCAACGTTCTATGGTAATCTCATCCGGCGTCACTTCCATATAGAGCGACTGTGACCGCTGATTATATCCAACCGGTTTTGTACCGCCCACTTTCCCTTTTTCCAGTTCCAAATAGTTCATGGAAGATGTTCCGAGAGACGTGAAATCCTCCTGATGAATGGAACGTTCATCATCAATCGGTGCGTGAGAATGTCCTGACAGGAACACAATCTGCGGATGGTCTTTCATCGCGTCATACAGCGCCGCATTACCCCACTCATCGCTCAAATAGACCGTTGGGGTTTCTTTGTCTCCCACTTTCTTTCTCACATGCTGGTGCGCCATAACAAAAATCGGTTTATTCGGGTCTTCTTTTTCTGCCTGCGCAATTGCCGCGGTCAAATAATCAATAGAAGCTTGTGTGAACAGTCCATGCGTGGAATCGTCCTCCGGACTGATGGAAATGAAGTGATAGCCCTTCACCACGTCATGCGTGTTCAGCTCTACACCCATTTTTGCTTTATATAACGCTTTTGCTGCGGGCAAATCGTTAGGAACCTGTGGTGTTTGGAAACGTCCGTTCCAATAGTCGTGGTTGCCCATACAGCTAACAATTTTCGGCCGCGTCGCTTTGTCAGGATATACCGCGTCAAACGCCGCCCACATCTTATCATAACCCGCTGCCGAAGCGTCATCTGTGATGTCGCCCGGTATCATAATAACGTCTACATTTTTTGCCTTATAGTTTTGCAGCGCCGTTTTTATGTTATCAGTTACTGTTGCCGCAGTGTTGGATTTCAATTGGAAGTCTCCCAATACAGCAATTTTAATGTTACCGGCAGTGGAGACACTCGTCACCTGTACCGTTTTGCTGGTTGTGCAAATGATATCCGTGCCGTTGCTGTAAACAGCGCGCAGCGTTACCGTCTGATCCGGCGCGCCTGCCGCCGCTGTCAACACAACACTTTTTCCCTTGCTGTTCGCAGGAATGGAAACATTGCCCGCTGCGCCTTCCAGCGTCCAGCTGATGTTTTGTGTATCCGTTATGTTTACTGCATTGCCGTCCTCGTCAGAGAATACTGCTGTATAAGTTTCTTCTGCATTTTGCAGTGTGACAATTTCTGAAGCGCCATTCACCTGCATTATCATTTCCGGTGCGTCTGCCTGCGCTTCATTTACGGCTGCAATCTCCCCTGCATTCAACACTTTATTAACAATCATAAAATCGTCAATTTCAAACTCATATTTGCTTTCTGCGTTAGAATTGCATGAATATTTTCCGGTGCCGTCGTTCCCAAGTTTCAGCGAATAGCCGCCGTTTTCCCAATTTGCTGCATAACCCACAGTATTGAAAGCTGCTATCTCCTCGCCGTTCATATATGCTTTATAACTGTTTCCGGTGCTGTCAAAAACAAGCGCCACATTGTTCCAAGTCTTTGGCGTATAAGTAAAAGTTTTATCTGTTTTTTGACTACCGTCGGCAATTCTGTTTTTAAATTTGGTAGCTTCATTCCATGCATATGCCCAGACAAATCCTTTCGCATTCCCGTTGTTCCAATCTTTGTTTGCTATTACGACCGGGTCTTTTACGCCTGTGAAACTGTTGGATTTGAGTGTAAACAAAATGGTTTTGTTCTTTAAATCATAGTTTCCGAAATCCAAATAGTTGCCATTGGTAAATACGCCGCTCTTGCCGCGAATTCCGTCGCTGTAAGAAATAGGCCCTGTCAGAGTAGGCGTGGTGCCGATTTCTGCTTTGATACCGTCGTCAAACGTCACTTTAGTCTCAATCGCCGCCTTGATATCAGCAGGCAATTCCGGACGTTTTTGCACCGTAATTTCTTTTTGTGCAATCAATCCTTTGTATTCCGCTTTTAGTGTGAATGTCGTTCCCGAAGCCACATTTGCCGCCACTGTCACTATAGCGGAAGCGCCTGTTGCGTTTTCCGGCAAAGTAATTCCCTGTGCCCCCGTAACGCTCCAATGGATATCCCCTGGCTGAACTGTCATTTCCTCACCGGACAGCTTTTTAAAGGTTACACCATAGGATTTCCGCGCCGACACATCGGTTTTTACAATTTTTGCATCCCCTGTAATCTCTCCGGTTCCTGTGAGCGTCTGTGCGCCGTTTGTCAGATTTTCCAAATCGCAATAGATTTCGCTTCCGTCCGCTGCACCCAGCATCACTTCTTCTATTGCGCAATTTCCGGTGCCGTCTGAAAATGTAACCGTTGCCGCCGTACCGTTTAGGTTGCTGCCTGCAATGGTGAGATAGAGTTTATCATCCTGCACACTTTGGCGCAGCACCTGCACGCCGCCGGCAGGCGTCACATTCGATACCGTTCTGCCGCTCAGCAAAATCACTGTATCAAGTGCTTTTATTTCTTTTGACTGTAAATTAGAAACGGAAACAGTTCCGGTATTTCCGGTCATATCAAAACTCACTTTTTCAACCGTTCTTCCTTTTGACGACATTTCCTCCTGCGTCAAAAACAGCGAACTGTCAAATACCGTAGAATTGTTCATAGAAGCCGGTTTTTCCACGCGCAGCGCCTGTAATGTGATTGCCGCAATATCTTTATTGTCTCCGCCGTTGAGACGTTTTCCTGCTGGAACCGTCTGTCCGCGTGCGCCAATCATGATATCCATATCCACATCAAGGCTGGTCGTGCCATGGGAACCGGTTCCGTTGGCATTACGGTGTCCGCCGTGATCGCTGTTCACCACAAAGAAGGTATCATCATAAGCGTTGGCTGCTTTCATAGCGTCTATGATTTTTTTGAAATGTCCGTCAAACTGTTTCAGTTCTTCATAGTAACCGCTTGTAAAATATCCGCTCGCATGACCGTAATGGTCCATAGTATCCGACTGCATATAGGTCAGCGCCGTATCTTTGAAACGTCCGTCTTGAATGTATTCCTCCAGTTGGTCAAAACACAACGGATTTGCCGCACTCGACGCACGATATTGGAAATAGGTTCCCACATTCTGTTCTAAAATACCATTGGTAATCGGGTTCCATTCCGCTGTCGCAAACAATTTGCGTTCCGGCTGCTGCGTTTTAATCACTTGGAAAATAGAAGGATATAGAGGTGTTTCCAGACCATAGTCCGGCCACAACTTTGCGCCGGATATGTCATTGGTAAACTGATACCCTGCCGGCAGTGATTTCCATGGGATTCCGTGCGTAATGGCGCAATAGTTCTGTGCCGAAATCGGCGGGTCTGTTGCCCGCGCCGTATAACTCATTGCAAACTCCTGATTAAACAGTTTCATTGCATATCCGTCTTTGGGTCGCAGGGAACCGAGGTCGGATTCCACCGTATAAGTATTCGTTGATTCATTGCACAGATATTGTCTGTCCGGGTCATAGGCTTTTCCGCCGCCGTCTATGGTAATCACCAAAGCACGTTTATATGGATAGATTTTAGCGGCGGCAGCAATATCCTGTTTCTGCTGCTCCGTAGTCGCAAGCGCAATATCGCCCGCGCCGACTACGCCGTCTTTGTTCAAATCCAAAGCGTTGACCGGCAATATTTCCAGCGGATAACCGTTTCCGGTGCCGTCTGTCTCCATTTCTGAGCCGGATTCATCATAGCATTTGATATTTTCAATAGAAAGATTCATTGCTTTCTTTTGATTCAAGTTCTTGGCTTCAAAAATCGGCTGCACAATACGGCTCTTGGAATATTCCGAAATTTCATTATTTAAAATTGCAGCAGCATAGGCAACATGCAGCGTACCTGCCCCGTCGTCTGTCAATGTAATACCGGATTTTGCATATTGTTTTCCGTGGTATTGCACTGCTTCCGCATCATATTTAATGTCAAATTCCGTTTTTGCCGCTAACCCCATTTTTTGACCTTTGGCATGAATATTGACATTAAACAGTTGGCCGGAAGGAATTTTTTCTCCGCCGACAGCGGAAATTGTCACTTCCGGTTTATCTTCCGCTGTAAGTACTACTTTATTCGCTTCAGAGACAGTTAAAATTTCCTGTGGTGTTAGAACTTGACCTGTAATCATAAGCTTATCAACAACAAATTCATATTCACTGTCTTTATTGTTATTCCATTTGTAACTTCCTGTCCCGTCATTCCCCAGTTTTAATGTATATGCGCCGTTTTGCCAATTTGCAGCAAATGCAGCGGTATCCATTTCCTTCACCAGTTGCCCGTCTTTATAGACACTGTATTTTTTATTTGCCGTATCAAAGTTAATTGCATAATTGGACCAGTACTGCGGTGAATAATTAAAGGTAACGTCATTTTTTTGTGCGCCATCGGCAATTCTGCTTTTAAAACTAGACGATGTATTATAAGCATAGGAAAAAATAAATCCTTTGGGGTTGGCGTTATTCCAGTCTTTATTTCCCCAAATGCAAGGATCTTGCACGCCTGTGAATTTATTTGATTTCAGTGAAAACAAAATCGTTTTGTTTGCCAGATCATAATTACTGAAATCCAGATAATTTCCATAGGTAAATACAGCGCCTTTTCCCTCCACGCCGTCCTGATAGGTCATTGTGCCTTCCAGCGTCGGTTGCGTCCCCTTCACCATGTCCAGATTTCCGTCAAATTCCATCTGGGTTTCCACCTTGTCTAAAATGGCTTGCGGGATTTCGCGGTTCGGTACAATCGTCACTTTTAAAGTACCTTCAAAGGTCTTATATGCAGCGGTAAGCGTAAAGGTTTTACCCACTGAAATCGTTTCCGGAATATCAACTGTAACCGTTTTTCCGGTTGCCGCGCCGTTGATTTGTACGCCGGCTGCACCGCTCAGCGTCCATGTAATATTTTCTGGGTCTGTAATAGCAGCTTCGCCTCCGTCAGCATCTGTCCATTTCGCTGTATATGTCTTTTGAACTGCGCCATCCGGCTTAACCAGTTCCGCATCGCCCGCAATGACAAGCCGATCCGGCACAACATTTCTCGATATTGTAATCGTATGGCTTGCCGAATGCCCGCCGATTTTTGCCGTCACAGTAACCGTTTGCCCTTCCGTCAGGCTGGTCGGCAGCGTCAACTGTGCCTGTGCACCGTTTGACACAATATATTCATTTCCAATGTCCGTTGTCCAGCTGACCGGCTCTACCGGTTCCGTTTCTCCGAACACTGCTTTTGTCACCTTTGCATTTAATGTGACTGTCGTATCGCTTTCCCCAACTGTCGCCGTCGTCGGTCCACTCACACTCATTGCGGTGATTTCGGGAGAAGTCTGATATAGATATTGCACTTCCGCCGCCGTTAGTGCACGGTTCCACATTTTCACTTCATCAAGGGCGACTGCATTTCCCGGTCCATATTTTCCTTCATAGTCTGCGCCAATACATACATTCCCCACAGGCTTGGTGCCTGTACTTCCTTTACCGCGTGCGCTAGTCGATACTTTCTTTCCATCAATATACAATGCATTTTGTGCATCTGCCGTCCGCGTTATGACTGCATACATCCATTTTCCAGAACCATTTATTCCTTCAATCGTACATTGTATATCGCTTTCTTTTGACCTGCTAATCGGCGAAATATTCATCTTTGTACCTGCTAACGCAATGTTCCAACCTTCATTTGCAGCATTTGACCAAGATTTTGATCCGATAATGTTGTTGTCGGAAAGTGTTTTGTCCGCCTTATACCAAAATCCCACGGAAAATGCGTCTCCCTCACTGAATTTCAAGTCGTCGCGTCCCGTCAATTCCACACGGTTGCTATTATTATCTGCCGACGCTCCATCAAACCGAATCGCTTTTCCATTGATGCCCTGTTCATAGGTCGCGCTGCCTTCCAGAACCGGCGTTCCTTTTCCCGTTGCATCGTCTACAGTATCATCAAATTTCAAATGAGCAAGCAATCCTTCATTGACACTGGCAGACAAATCGCTGTCCGCCTGCAATACCTGCTCCGAAAATTCTTCGGTTTCCAGTTCCGTTCCGGCATCTTCCGCACCGGCGAAATATGCCGGCATACTGCCCAGCAGCATCGCCGCACAGAGCAATACGCTTATGAACCGTCTTTTCTTCTTCATGATATCTCCCTCCTGCTATTCGTATTACATTATGGTTTCATTATACCGCTGCTATACGATGAAATGCAATCGGCAAAACACGAAGTGGCATAAACAATTTACGAACTCATACCCATTTTCCGCAAATTTCTATGCAACAAAAAATGAAATCATCCGCTTTTTAAATTGTTTCTCTTCTTCCATGCGTTCCAATCATTTTGCAATTTTCTGTTTTCCCGAAAAGAAGTCATAAACTTGGACAACACTTCATAGAAATATAGAGTAATTCCTATCGGGGTTTTATGTTTCAAAAGAAAAGGGGGGCTTGCCTATGACAGCGCAGTCAAATTTAGCACCCGGAATTGCCCATTTGCTCAATTGTTTGCCGGAAGAATCGGCGGAAGCGCTCCGCAATTTGCCGTGCGGCAGTTGGGCGGAACTGGAAGAACTGCGGTTTCTTGTCCGGCAGCCCGTCATGGTCTACCGGCGGACAGAGGGACTGTTTCTCACCCCTTCCGGCGGATTGACTTCCTCTATTGCAGGAGCTGTTACTACCACTGCCGGACAGATAGCAGGCATATTTCGCGGACTATGCGAAAACTCCGTCTATGCCAAAGAAGAAGATATCCGTCAGGGATTTCTCTCCCTGCCGGGCGGACACCGCGCCGGTATTTGCGGCAGCGCGGTTTTGCGCCACGGAGAAGTTACCTTTTTCAAGAACATCTCCGCCATCAATATCCGCATTGCCCATCAGGCAATTGGTTGTGCTGAGGGCGTTATCCGCCACATTTGCAGCGGCGGCATACTACATAATACATTGGTCGTATCTCCGCCCGGCGCGGGTAAAACGACGCTATTACGCGATATCGCCCGCATTCTTGGCGGCAGCTATAAAGTGGGAATTGCAGACGAACGCGGTGAAATTGCGGCCGTCTATAAAGGCGTTCCGCAAAACGACATTGGTCTGCGCAGCGTGGTCATGGACAGTTGTCCCAAGGCGGCGGCAATCGGACTGATGATTCGCTCCATGGGAATTGAATGCATTATCACAGATGAAATCGGCAGCGCAGCGGACGCGCGGGCAATTGAACTGGCGTCCTGCGCAGGCGTTCAGACAATTGCTTCTGTTCACGGCGCAGGTTTGGACGACCTACACGCCCACCCTCATATCAGCGCACTTTTGCCGCTGTTTGATTATATTATTCTTTTGCAAAAACCAAACGATGGCTCACGTATCAAACAAATTATCCACACGAAAGAACGATAAGGAGGTACCTATCATGGAACTAAAGATAATTGGCGGATGTATTATTGTCGTCTGCGGTTTTCTATTTGGAAACTACTATGCCGGTCGGCTTAAAAAACGCTGCGCCATGCTGCAATCCTTCATCAGCGCCGTAGTCCGGCTGCAAAACACCATTGCGTTCACCGCCGCGCCCGTGCAGGAACTCTATGAAGAACTGGCGCAGGAATCGGGTGATGCAGGGGAATTTTTCGCACGGCTATGCGCCAGCAAATGGCTGCAAAAAGCGCCGGAAAAAGCATGGAATAAAACGCTGCTGGAATGCACCGCGCTTTTAAAAGAAGACAAAGAAATTTTGCGGCAAATGGGACAAATGCTGGGCGGCAGCGACTGCGATTCCCAAATCAATCAGCTTGCGCTATGCCGCACACAGTTAGAACAACAATTGGACAGCGCGCGCAGCGTGGCTTCCTCCAACATGAAACTGGCACGCGGACTCGGCGTATTCGGCGGTATTTTTGTCGTTTTGGTATTACTATAAATCTGCGCAAGCCATGTGCCGTGCGGCGTGCTCCGCATACTGAAACCTCTACAAAGGAGAGACATCATGGGAATTGATTTAGTATTTCAAATTGCTGCAATTGGTATTACAGTTGCCGTTATCAGTTTGCTGCTCACCCGCTCCGGACGCGACGACCAAGCGCTTCTCACCACTTTGGCAGGGCTGATTGTCGTCATGCTGATGGTATTGCAGCAGGTACGCAACCTGTTTGACACGCTGAAAATGCTGTTCGGACTGTGAGGTGAAACGCTATGTCCATCTTGCAGCTGATTGGTATCGCGCTGACAACCGCCATTTTGTGTGTCACGGTCAAACAGTTTAAACCGGAATTTTCCCTTCCCCTGCTTCTCGTCGGAAGTGCAGCGCTGTTGCTCGGACTGGCGCCGCAAATCGCTTCCATGATTGAAGCAGTGCAGCGAATGGCGCAAAATTGTGGTATTGACAGCAAATATATTCAAATTGTGGTGAAAACAACCGGCATTGCCTGTCTCTGCTCCATTGCGGCGTCCATGTGCCGCGACGCGGGACAAAGCGCGCTCGGCAGTAAAATAGAACTTGGCGGCAGGCTCACCATTCTTGTTCTTGCTATGCCTGTCGTCTCAGAACTCTACTATGTGATTCTACAATGTATCAGATAAAAGGTGAAACCATGAAAAAACAAATGATTCTTTGCTGCGTGGTTCTGTTTTTATGTATGCTTCCGGCAGCGGCAGCAGACCAAACCGACGCGCAAATGCAAAGTGTGATTGATTCTCAGTTTGAGGCCGCCGGCGGCTATACCATTGACAGGACGCTGCAAAGCCTACAGGAATTTGATTCCTCTTTTTCCTTTTCCGGCGCCAGCATGGATTTTGCAAACGGAAAGAATCCTGACGCGCTCCATATTCTAAAAACAATCGGCAATCTGTTTTTCGCACAAACCCGCGCCCGCATTGCGGACGCAGGTAAAATCATTCTGGTGGTTGTGCTTTTGGCATTCATCGGAAAATTTGCGCCGGAAAAAGAAAAGGTATTTGACAGCGCCTTTTATGTCAGCTATGTTGTGCTGTTCATCATGCTGTTTTCCGCTTTCCGTTCGGTCGCGGAAATCGGGCAAGAAACCATTGAACGCCTTTGCGTATTCATTGATACCAGCCTGCCCGTCATGAGCGCGCTGGCAATCAGCGCAAACGAAGTGAGTAAAACGGCGGCGGCAGCGGCCGGTACCATGGGCATTTTCGCTGTCGCAAACACCATTTCGCAGCTTTTGCTGCCCATTGGTTTCATGCTTGCAGGTATTGCTGCCGTGAACCACCTGTCAGACGACTTTTCTTTGCAGCCGCTTTATGATTGCGCAAAAAAAGCTGTCCTCTGGGGAATCGGTATTTTGATGACCGTCTTTTCCGCGGTGCTGATGATAAGCGGCGTTACAGGGAACGCACTGGACAATGCCGGCGGAAAGGCAGTGAAATATGCCGTTGGAAACTTCATTCCATTTGTCGGCGGCGTACTGTCTGATTCTTTGGAAAGCATTATCGTCTATGGAAAACTGATTAAGACTGCGGCAGGTACGGCGGGCATTCTCGCGCTGCTTTACATCTGCCTTGCCCCTGCTATTCAAATTATCGCTATCATTTTTGCCTATAAGCTATGCAGCGTCGTGCTGCTTCCCGTTGCGGATAAACGAATCACGGGCGCGCTGAATGATGTAACCGGCGTGATGAGCATGATTCTGGCAATGGTTCTCTGCTGTGCCGTCCTGTTCATCATTGCCATGGGACTTTTGGCAAACATGCTGTGACAATACATAAGATATTCCATTGACATATTAGCGTTGTCAATCAAATCGGAGGAACTTCTATGACGTTTATCAGAAATTATGTCATTTTAGTGGTGGGCTGTATTTTTCTCAGTACTTTCGTGCAGACCGCTTTACCCGACAGCCCGCTGAAGAAAACGCTGCGTTTTGCATTGGGACTGATTCTGGGCGTTATTATCATCACGCCTTTTGCCCGATTCGGCGGCAGCACGGAGCCGTTTTCCTTTGCCGCTGTCCCCACTGCGCCGCCGCTTAGTGCGCAGCAGCAACAGCAAATGGAGTCTTTGGTACAGCAGCAGACAAAAACGTTGTTTCAGCAGACGCTGGAGCAAACCATTCTGCGCACCATTGTAGAGCATGGCGGAGCGGAAACGACAGATGTCCACGCAGACTGCGGCAATGACGGAACCATCTACTCTATCACCATTGTTTCGCATGACCGCACGCTTCCCACGCTTATTTCACAGACGTTCGATATTCCACTACAGAAAATTCATCTTCGTGCGCAAATCACCGAATGAAAAAAGGAGGTTCCGGTTTATGACAGATTTTCAATCGCTTCGGAACTTATTTACGAAAAAAAAGGGACTTACCAACCTTTTTATCATATTATTACTCGGTATCCTACTGTTGTTTTTAGGCGGCGGTTTGGGTTCCAAAAAAGGCCCTCCCTCCTCTTCCTCCACAAATATGCAGCAAACCAGCGCGGAGGATTTGGAGCGTAAACTGGAACAAACGCTTTGCCAAATCAAAGGCGTTGGCAAAGTGAAAGTTATGATTACGCTGGAGGACGGCGGCAGCCACGAACTCGCCACCGACATGCAGGATATCAAACGAGGGGAGGAAAGCAATCTGGAACAAAAAACCGTCATCGTTGGCGGCAGCGGCGGTTCATCTCCCTATGTTGTGCGCGAAAAAAGCGCCAATGTAAAGGGGGTGATTGTTGTGGCAGAAGGCGGCGGCGACCCGTCCGTATGCGAAACCATCAAAAAAGCTGTTGCCGCCGTGCTGACAGTGATGCCACACCGCATTGAAGTCGCGAAAATGACCTAAATCAATACAAAAAAATTTTATAGCCGCTTATATCCGCGGCAGATAGGAGTGTTTCAATGATGTTCAAGAGAAAACAAATCATTCTGGTTTTATTGGTGGCAATGGTTGGCGTTGCAGGATATCTGAACTGGGCGTATCAACGCGGCAGCGATACCACAGAACTTGCCGTCAATCCCGACCAATATGAAACGGCGCAGCGTCCGCTGGGAGAAAGCGCCCTGGTAAATTCCGATGTAAGCGGCGAAACCGAAGAAACTGCCCCCACCGCTGTGGAGCAAGATGTTTTAAAACAGGCGCGCAGCGACAAAGACCTCGCCCGCAGCAAAGCAATGGAAACATTGAACAACATCATTTCCAGCCCTGACACTACGCCGGAAAACAAATCCAAGGCACAAAACGACCTGAACACCATGGCAGCCAATATGGAAAAAGAAGGCGTGGCGGAAGGATTGCTGAAAACCAAAGGCGTTACCGATTGTGTTGTGTTTGCCACATCAGGCGAAGTGAACGCCTCCGTCAAATGCGAAAATCCGCTGGAAACCGCTGAGGTCGCTAAAATTCAAGACGTCCTGACCTCTACCTTTGGTGTCAGCGTGGATAAAGTGAAAATCACGGAAATTAAATAATGCAAAGCTTTTGTAAACCGCTCGGCACTCAGCCGGGCGGTTATTTTTTGTTGTAAAGATAGTTACATATTTCGTTATATCCGTTCTTCCTTCCGAATTTTCATACAAAAAGGGCTTGCGGCGGGTTCGCTGCAAGCCCTTTTCTGATGCCAAAGCATTTTTGTATTTAAGTATTCCTCATGATGAGGATGATTTACCGGCTAACTGCATACCAATTTCATAAATTTGCTGTGCCGCACCCACAATACCCATTTTTTTTGCATTCCGGCTCATGGTTTGCAGCGTCTCCCGATTCATAAGCAGTTCGAGCAGCGTTTCTTTCAAATAACGCGGTGTTAATTCCCGTTCACAAATCACTTTTGCCGCGCCTTTTTTCTCCAGCGCTCTGGCGTTATATTCCTGATGATTGTGCGTCACATTCGGCGAAGGAATCAAAACAGACGCCTTTCCGGCAGCACAAATTTCGCTCACGGTAATCGCGCCTGCACGAGCAATCACAACATCTGCGTCAGCAATTGCCTTATCCATATCATAAATATAGGGTACCAGTTTGACCTGTTCCGGCAGGGGCTGCGTCCGTTTTTTCACGTCCTCATACTCCCGTTTTCCTGTTGCCCAAACGATTTCCACATCTGTTTCCATGTCCTTCACCAGTTCCGCCATGGTATCGTTGATTACTTTTGCGCCAAGGCTTCCCCCCACTACCAAAACAGAGGGATGTTCGTGTGCTTTCTGTTCTGCCGCGGCAACTTTCACAATGGTTTCACGAATGGGGTTTCCTGTTAAAACCGTCTTTTTTTTCGCAATATATTGATTCGTGTCCTCAAAACTGATTGCCACTTTATCCACAAATTTGGACAGGATTTTTGTGGTCAGTCCCGGAATCACGTTTTGTTCATGTATCAGTGTCGGAATGTTCTGTAGGTGGGCGCAAAACACCGCCGGTCCGCTCACATAGCCGCCGCATCCCACCACCAAATCCGGTCGGAACTCCCGAATAATTTTTCCAGCCTGCCGCACACCGCGAAACGCCTGCCATGCAATTTTAAAATTTTCCGGCGTCAGTTTCCGTTTGAAACCTGCCACTTCAATATAGGAAATGGGGAATCCCTCCCGCGTCACCAGTTCGGTTTCCATGCCCCGTTTTGTACCAATAAATTGTATTTCAGCGTGTTCTTTCTCTGCAAACTGTTTGGCAATGGCAATCGCAGGATTGATGTGTCCCGCTGTTCCTCCCGCTGCCAGCAATACTTTCATGCCCTCCATCCTTTCCCTATGTTATGCCGTTTATACACTCTATTCCTATCTGCCATATCTTGCACTGCGCCGTGCTGCAAGCCCGCTGCTGTTTCTTTGCGCCTGCGCTTGACGGTAGGCTTGCTGATAGTAAGCGCTGCCGCGCGGCTGCATGGGTGCGCGTGCGGCTGCCGGACGTGCGGCAGAAGCCCGTCGCGGCGCCCCTGTATTTCTTCCTGTCGCCGGACGCGGTTTTCCTTCTTTATAGGTCGGTTTCACCCCCGACACCGCCCTGGTCGACTGTCTGGATACATTCAATATAATACCCATACTCGCCAGCGTAAACATCAGTGACGTTCCGCCCGCGCTGAAAAACGGAAGCGGCATTCCGGTTACCGGCATCCACGCCGTAACAACCGCAATGTTGATAATGACCTGCACCATAATCAGCGCAGTGATTCCGATTGCAATAAGGGAACCCAATTTATCCGGCGCTTCCATTGCAATTTTAATGCAACGGAATAAAAGCAGGACAAACAACAAAATGACCAGTGCCGCGCCAATAAATCCCAGTTCCTCACAAATAATAGAAAAGATGAAATCGTTCTGCGGTTCCGGAATGTTCAAATATTTCTGACGGCTGCGTCCCAGCCCCAATCCAAACAAACCGCCCGAGCCAATGGCATACAGAGACTGCACGCCCTGCCATCCTGCGCCGGTCATGTCTTTAAAGGGGTCGGCAAAATTTAAAATACGCGCCGCACTATATTTATCTTTAAACATAATGAACAAAAGTCCGCAAACCACAATCGGTGAAAACACCATGAAATTACGGATACGCGCGCCCGCAACAATGACGATAATCATTGCCACAATACCAATCAGCATCATGGCGCTTTTGTGCGGCTGCAACAGCAGCGGCGCACAAACACATCCGATGATAACAAGATATAATAAACAGCCCTGTTTAAAACTATGAATACTTTCTTTACTCTGTCGGGAGCAAATACAGGCCATCAGCAGCACGATACCAATTTTAGCAAGTTCGGACGGCTGCAAACTGAAGGGCCCAATATTAATCCAGCGGCGCGCGCCGTTAATATCTTCTCCCACAAACGCCGTCACCAGCATAAGCACCCATGTGACCGCCATATAGGCGAGTACAATATTGGGTTTTGCCAACACATGATAGTCAATTTTGGAAAGATAAATCATGAGTACAAATCCGACAACCGCTACAATCAACTGCTTTTTCAGAAAATACATGCTGTCGCCCAATTTATATAACGCGGTAACAGAACTGGCGCTCGCTACCATTACCAAGCCGAAAAACAGCATAATAATGATAATCGCCAACAGTTCTAAGTCCATTCTTCCTTTTTTCTGAAAAACGG
>CAMNSU010000064.1 GCA_946555455.1 uncultured Clostridia bacterium
GAGGAGCGTCCGGCGGAGAAGCAGGAGAGCAAAGAGAGCAAGGCGCCCGGAAGTTTTCGCAGGAAAGCTTTCAGGCGTTTTATTTTATGTAGGCATTCAGAGAGCCGGATACCACACGCGATTCGACTCTCCTTTGCTTAAGACAGGAGGACATTTTATGGAAACCAGAATTGCATTGATTGGTATTATCGTGGAAAACAAAGAAAGTGTGAAACAGACAAATGCGCTCTTGCATGAATATGGAGACTATATTGTCGGACGGATGGGCATTCCCTATCACCCCAAGCAGGTCAATATTATTTCTATTGTGCTGGACGCACCGGAAAATGTCATTGCGGCATTATCCGGCAAACTCGGGCAGATTTCGGGTATTTTGGTGAAATCCATGATGGCAAAAGAACCGAATGCGTGAAAATAGAGAGAAGCAGGAAAGGAAGTTTTTGAAATGTATAATCCCAAATCCAAACATGCGGAAGAATTTATTTGCGATGAAGAAATTCGCGCGACATTAGCGTATGCCAAAGAACATAAAAACGATGCAGCGGAACTGGAAAAGATTTTGCAGCAGGCAGAGACTTATAAAGGGCTGGATTATAGGCAAGTGGCAGTGCTGCTGGAATGCGACGACCCGCAGTGGGTGACGCGTATCCACGAGTTGGCGGCAAAAATCAAACAGCATATCTATGGCAACCGCATTGTGATGTTTGCGCCGCTGTATTTGTCCAATTATTGCGTCAATGGCTGTGAATATTGCGCCTATCACCATTCCAACTGCGCAATCAAACGCAAACAGCTATCGCAGGAGGAAATCCGGCAGGAAGTGACCGCACTGCAAGACATGGGACATAAACGGTTGGCGCTGGAAACCGGTGAAGACCCTGTAAATTGTCCTTTGGAATATGTACTGGACAGCATTCGCACCATTTATTCCGTGAAACACAAAAACGGCGCAATCCGCCGCGTGAATGTCAACATTGCGGCAACCACAGTGGAGAACTATACCAAGCTGAAGGAAGCGGGTATCGGAACCTATATCCTGTTTCAGGAAACCTATCATAAACCAACCTATGAACGCGTGCACCCGACAGGTCCCAAACACAACTATGCGTACCACACGGAAGCAATGGACCGCGCTATGCAGGGCGGCATTGACGATGTGGGAATCGGCGCGCTTTTGGGACTGTATGATTATCAATATGATACTGTGGCAATGATGATGCATGTGCGTCATCTGGAGGAAACCTTCGGCGTGGGACCGCATACCATCAGCGTGCCGCGTATTCGCCGCGCAAGCGACGTGGATACCAATGAATATCAGGGGGTGCCGGACGATAAATTTAATACCTTGGTTGCAATTTTGCGTCTGGCAGTGCCCTATACCGGACTGATTATTTCCACGCGCGAATCCAAAGAAAACCGCGCAGAACTGCTGCGGCTGGGCATTTCACAAATCAGCGGCGCGTCCTGCACAGGCGTAGGCGGTTATGTGGAGGGCGAAGAGGAAGAAGAGGATACGGCACAGTTTGAAGTCAGCGACCACCGCAGTTTGGACGAAATTGTGGGCTGGCTTTGCGGCGCAGGATATATCCCAAGTTTTTGTACGGCGTGCTACCGCGAAGGACGCACGGGCGACCGGTTTATGACGCTGGCAAAGGCGGGACAGATTTGCAATGTCTGTCAGCCCAATGCACTGATGACGCTGAAAGAATATTTGATGGACTATGCGTCAGAGAAAACGCGTACGGCAGGCGAAAAGCTGATTGAACAGGAACTTTCACACATTACCAACAGCACGATTCATGAAAAAACAATCGCCAATTTGGCGGCAATTGAACGCGGGGAGCGGGACTTCCGCTTTTAAAGAAAAGGAGGTGGCGGCATGGCGGTTAACGAACTTTCGCAAACGCCCAATGCCTTGCGGACGCATATCGGTATTTTCGGACGGCGCAACAGTGGAAAATCTTCACTGCTCAATGCCCTGACAGGGCAGCCGGCGGCGCTCGTCAGCGATGTTGCGGGTACAACGACAGACCCGGTCTGGCGGGCAATGGAAGTCTATCCGATTGGCCCCTGCGTTTGGATTGACACTGCCGGATTTGATGATGAAGGAGAACTGGGGGCGCAGCGTGTGCAAAAAACGGAAGAAGTGCTGCAAAAAATTGACGCGGCGCTTTTGGTGGTGACAGCAGGACAGCAGGATTGCAGTTTGGAACTACACTGGTTGGAACTTTGCACAGCGCGGGAAAAGCCGGTGGTTATCGTGGTGAACAAAGCGGATTTATCGGAGGAAATACCGGCGGCGCTGCGGGAAAAACAAGTGATTGTTACCAGCGCCAAAGAAAACCGCGGCATAGATGAGGTGCGGCAGGCGTTGGCAGCGGCGCTGCCCAAAGGAGAGGAACGCGCTTTGACGGAGCATTTGGGACTTGCAGGAGGAGACCATGTGCTGCTGGTTGCACCGCAGGACATTGAAGCGCCAAAGGGACGGCTTATTTTGCCGCAGGTGCAAACCATTCGCGACCTGTTAGACCGCAGGGCGTGTGTCAGCATTGTGACGGAAGACCGGCTTGCACACGCACTTACGTTATATAAACAGCCGCCGGCGTGGATTATCACGGATTCACAGGTGTTTGACAAAGTGGAAGCGTTGTGCCCGCCGGAAACCAAACTGACCTCTTTTTCCATTTTGATGGCGCGGTTCAAAGGTGATTTGGCGGAATTTGTGCGTGGCGCAGCGGTGGTGGATACACTCAAGGAAACGGACAAAGTGCTGATTTTGGAAGCATGTACGCACAATGCAATGGACGGCGATATTGGGCGCGTAAAAATTCCAGGGATGCTGCGCAAAAAAGCGGGTGCGGGCATTGGAATAGAGGTGCGCAGCGGGAACGATATTCCGGCGGATTTGACGCCATACCGATTGGTGATTCATTGCGGCGGCTGCATGTTCAACCGTGCGCATATGATGGATCGTGTGCGCCGTTGTCAGGCGCAGGGCGTACCGATTACAAACTATGGCGTTTTTATTGCAAAAGCCAAAGGAATTTTGCCGCGTGTGTCGGATTTAGATATGCCTTAAATAGAGAAAAGCCGAATGCCGAAAAGGGTTCGGCTTTTGTTTGCCTATTCTTGTCAAGTGATGGTATGTTTGCAGGAAATAGAGCTTGCTTTTTGGGCGGGAAATGTGCTATACTAAAAACAGAAGAAAACGGAGGTGACGGCAATGAAGCATAGATGGAAAAAAGCAGTTTCGGGAATCGTGGCGGCAACACTTATGATACTCTGCATGTCTATGATACATATAACTGCACAGGAGGAGATTCGCGTTTTGGTGGCGGGAGAACAAGTTGAATTCGACCAGCCGCCGGTACTGCGAAACGACCGTGTGTTGGTGCCGCTGCGCGCAGTCGGGGAAGCGCTGGGCTGTGAGGTGCATTGGTATGAAAATACGCAGAGCATTGGAATCGGGAGAAATGGGAACGGCTTAGATGATGTTGTGCTCAAGGTGGGATATCCCCGCGTGCTGTCGCTAACGGATAATAACGTTGTGGAAAAAGTGACGGAGATAGATCAGCCGCCCATTGTGGAAAACGACCGCACTTTGGTACCGGTGCGTGCGCTGGCGGAAGCGGTAGGCGCGGAGGTGCGCTGGGAGGATACGACACAGACCGTCATTGTCACGCCGTGGGAAGTCAATCCGGAGTTAGCATTTCAAGATGGGATTGCGATTCTGAAACAGGGACGGTATTCCGGCGTACAAAAAGAGGACGGAACCATGCTGATTCCGGTGCAATATAACAGTATTGTGCGTTATGGAGATATGCTGGTGGCAGATGTTGTCAGCTACGTTGCGAAGTGGTGGAAGACAACTGTTTATGATTTGGACGGTAACGTGTTAATGGCGGAAAAAACAGACGCCAAGCTGCTGTATGTATTCGGCTATTTGTCGGTGAGCTGGACAGAGCGGACGGACAAAGCATGGTGGGAGGAAGGCAGCAGCGTCACGCGCCATACTGTGCTGGACAAAACAGGCAAGACTGTTTTAGAAAATGTAGATGACGATACCTACCAATCGTTTCGGCAGGAATATTTCCCGTTGAATGTTGTGGAAACGGATACGGCGGGCAGTTCACAAAGCGGCTTGGTGCGGGCAACCGTTTCCAAAGAAAACGGGGAAACACGGACGGTTTTTATGAATGAAGATTGTACAGAAGTGGCGATTCCGCACGAGTTTGAAAAGGTTTGGCCTTTTGAAAACGGTTATGCACCGTTTTGTGAAGGCGGGCGCTGGGGCTATATTGACACAAAAGGAAATGTCATTGTTCAGCCCAAATATGAAGAAGCAAGAGCGTTTTCCGAAACAGTGGCGCCGGTAAAATCCGGTGGCGTGTGGGGATTTGTGGGAAAGGACGGGCTTGAAAAAATTGCGCCGCAGTATGAAGAATTTTATATTACAAAAGACGGGACAGGAATGACGGTGAAAAAAGATGGGAAATGGGGATTGATTGACGCGCAGGGGATAACCAAAATCCCGTTTCAATTTGACACGCCGTTTTGGTTTCAGGAAGATATGGCAGTTATGACAGACGGAGAAAAGTACGGATATATTGGTCGAAGCGGTGAATGGGTTATTCCTGCCCGGTTTGACGGCTGCAGTCCGTTTTCAGGAGGCGTTGCAGTAGTGAGCCGGACGACGGATTCCGGTGATGAGAATATAACCGAACA
This sequence comes from uncultured Clostridia bacterium, assembly GCA_946555455.1. GTDB lineage: Bacteria > Bacillota > Clostridia > RUG12999 > RUG12999 > JAAWTG01. The sequence goes on from CAMNSU010000064.1 coordinate 4,726, forward strand.
ATATGCTTTGATTGACAAAACGGGACAGCTCATTACGGAATTTGGAAAATACTATATATATGGCTTGCGCGGCGTTACCAATGGTTATATCAATGTTGGATTTTTAGAATATGACAGCAGCGGCATTTTAGGTGTGGACGGCGCGGAAATAGAGTGTCATCAATTGATTTGGCCTTGATAGGGCATACAAAAGAACCGGCATAGCTTAAAGCTATGCCGGTTCTTTTGTAATTTCATATTAAAGGTAAAAGTCATGGTTGGCAATGGTGCTATGATATTTCCGGTTGTTCACAATCCAGAAATTGGAGGCAATGCGGGGATTGAGAAAATAGAGGGATTCTCCGACCATATTATCCTCCGCGAGTGCACGCTTTGCAGCAATGATGCTATCGGAAGACGGCGTGTTATAAATGGTTCCGTTTAAAACAGGCTGGAACTGCACGCCATGCTCACTATCAAAAATAACGCCGTAAATGGTGTTCGGGAACTCGCGGCTGTCTACGCGGTTCATGATAACGTTGCCGACTGCAATTTTGCCGCGCAGCGGTTCTCCGCTGCTTTCCGCTTCAATGATGCGTGCCAGCCAGAAAATTTCGTCGGCCGTGTAGTCGTAAAAACGCAAGGCGGCGGGAACGGTAACGCCTGACTTCGTTACCTGAACAATGTAGTAGGTCTGGTTCCAAGAAACTTTGCCGCCCAGTTGTTCGCACAGAAAGCGGACAGGGGCATAGGTGCGACCGCCGATTTGCTGCGTCACTGCGCCGGTGTTTACACGTTTGCCATTTACTGTGGCATAGGAAGAGCCGACGGTGAAAGATAAGGTTTTGCCGTTTTCTACAATGGAAACGGTTTTGCTGGATTCGTTCCAAGAAAGTTTGTCTACGTTTAATGCGTCGCTGAGCATACGAATCGGAGCATACGTCGTGCCACCGGAGATATAGGCATGGGCGTCGCTGCGAATCAGTTGTCCGTTGACAGAAATATCAATGAGAATGTCATAATCCGTTGGTTTCGCCTCCGCCGGAAACTGGGGAAATACCAACATCATTGTGGCGAGAACCGCCAAAAATAGTCGTTTCATCATGATGGGACTCCTTTCATTTGGGAGCGGTAGGTTCAATCGGGTCTTGAGGGTAGGCAAACAAAAGTCGACTTTTGTTTGCCTACCCCCCTGCAAAAAACCCATGCGTCTATCATAACATAGGTTACAAAAGGATTACAATACTAAATTTCTGGAAATAGAGGAGACTGTAGTATAGCGGAAAGACAAAAAAAGAGACAGGCGAAATGAAGTTTTCGACCTGTCTCTTATGTGTCATTGTGAATGTATCAGCGTTTATCAAGCGGTACATAAGTAAAATGCGGACAAACGCTTTTATATGCCGGACGGATAATGCGTCCGCCGGAGATGACTTCTTCAATGCGGTGCGCGCTCCAGCCGACAATACGTGCCATGACAAACAACGGTGTATAGAGTTCCGGTGGTATATCCAGCATTTTATAGACAAAACCGGAATACATATCCACATTGGCGGAAATGACTTTGGAATCGCCTTTCACTGCAGCAAATACTTTGGGCGTCAATGTTTCTACTGCTTCATAAAGTGCATATTCTTTGGCAAACCCCTTTTGCGCCGCCAATTCTTTTGCCTTTTCTTTCAGCAAAATAGCGCGCGGGTCAGACAAGGTATAAACGGCGTGACCCATACCATAGACCAGACCGGATTTGTCGCCTACTTTTTTCTCAATGATTTGTTCCAGATAGAACTCCACCTCGTCTAAATCATCCCAGTTTTTAACGTTTTCTTTGATATCCTCCATCATTGCCATGACCTTGGCATTTGCGCCGCCATGTTTAGGTCCCTTGAGAGAACCGACCGCCGCCGCAATGGCGGAATAGGTATCCGTACCGCTGGAGGAAACCACACGGCAGGCAAACGCGGAGTTGTTTCCTCCGCCATGTTCTGCATGCAGCATGAGCATGAGATCCAGAATCTCCGCTTCTTCGCGTGTATATTTGTGAGTGGGGCGCAGCATATGTAAGAAGTTTTCTGCTGCCGACAGGTTTTCCATTGGCGAGTGGATAATCAGGCTTTGTCCTTCGTAGTAATGATTTTTTGCCTGATAGGCATACGCCGTCATGGTAGGCATACGTGCAATCAGTTCAATACACTGCCGCATCAGATTGGGCAAATTGATATCGTTTGGCGTCGGGTCAAAGGAATAGGACGCCAAAATACAACGCGCTAACTTGTTCATGATGTCGGGACTGGGCGATTTTAAAATAATGTCCTCAGTAAAATGGTCGGGCAGCGGACGCAGATTGGATAAAATAGTAGTAAACTGCTCCAGCATATCGCGGTCCGGCAGCACACCGAACAAAATCAGAAAAATGACCTCTTCAAAACCCAGCCGGCCTTCTGCGCGGCAGTGATGGACTAAATCGTTCACACGAATACCGCGGTAAAGCAAATCGCCGTCTACCGGTACTTTTTCGCCATCGTCAATGATATAGCCGCGCACTTCGCCAATAGAAGTGAGACCTGCTAAAACACCTGTCCCGTCGGGGTTGCGCAGTCCGCGTTTCACACTGTAACGGCTGTAGTTTTGGCGGTCTAATTTATATTTTTCAGCAGCGACCTTAATGAGCAACTGAATATTGTCAGCATAGTCAAACAATGGATTTTCCCTCCATTTCCATTAAATGATAAGAGACGCAGTGCTGCTTCGACAGGGGAAGCGAGCGCCAAGTTGGTTCGTTGCAGAACAATTGAAATGATGTATATGAGACAACTAAAATTATGTAGATACAGTATTTAGTATAACATAAATGATAGCAATAGTCAATAACATAAATGAAAATTTTGCATAAAAGGACAAGCTGAATTGCAAATCAGAAGATAGAAACAGATATCAGAAATACGAAAATAAATTATAAATTTTATATAAAATAAAAAAGAGAGACATGGGCACACATCTCTCTTTTTGCAAGATGGTATTTAAAAACTTGCAAAATTATAATTTTTCGGCAATCTGTTTCAAATAGGCGCCAAATTCGTCTTTCAAATCGTCGCGGCGCAGGGCAAATTCAACAGTAGCTTCCAGAAACCCCATTTTGTTTCCCACGTCATAACGCCGCCCAATGAAATCATAGGCATACATATCTTCCTGTTCGCTGAGCAGTTTCAGGGCATCGGTAAGTTGGATTTCACCGCCTGCGCCCGGTTTGGTGCGTTCCAAGCAATCAAAGATAGCGGGCGTGATGATGTACCGACCTAAAATCGCAACGTTGGAGGGGGCGGCTTCCGGCGCCGGTTTTTCTACCATATCGTTTACTTGGTAAATGCGGTCGCCCACTTGATTGCCGTCAATGATACCATATTTAGAAACGTTTTTGGGGTCTACTGTCTGCACGCCCAGCAGCGTTGTTTGATATTGGTCATAAACATCAATCATTTGCTTTAAACAAGGCGTTTGCGCCTCCACGATATCATCGCCCAGCAGAACGGCAAACGGCTCGTTGCCGATAAATGTCTTAGCGCAGTGAATCGCATGACCCAACCCCAGCGCTTCTTTCTGGCGGACATAGTAAATATTGGCAAGATTAGAGATATCCTGCACCAATTTTATCAGTTCATGTTTTTCGCTTTTCAGCAATTCATTTTCCAGTTCATATGCTTTGTCGAAATGGTCTTCAATGGCACGTTTACTGCGGCCGGTGATGATAATAATATCTTCAATGCCGCTTGCCACTGCTTCTTCAATAATATATTGAATCGTAGGCTTATCCACAATAGGGAGCATTTCTTTGGGCTGTGCTTTGGTTGCCGGCAAAAAACGTGTTCCGAGTCCCGCTGCCGGAATGATGGCTTTTCTTACTTTCATGTGTCTGTCCTCCTACTTTTTTTACAGAATTCTGATATGATGTTCCTCTGCTTGCTGCCGGATAGGCTCGGGAAGCGGTTGGTCGCAGACCAGCACGTCAATGTCCTTGAGACCGGCAAAAGTGAACATCATGCATTTATCCAGTTTTAAATGATCCATCAACATGACTTTCTTACGCGATTTACGAATGATGGCACGTTTGATATGACATTCGTCCGCACTGCCGTTGGTAAAGCCTGTGTCAAGGGAGAACCCGGCAGTGGTCATAAATGCAATATCCACATTGATATTTTTAATGAAGTCCATTGCGTTAGCGCCGGAGATTGCCATGTTTTGAGAGAGATATCCGCCAACGAGCAAGATTTCGATTTTGTCGTGCTTGCTCAGTTCCATAGCGATATTGGGCGCGTTGGTTAGCACAGACAATTTTTGGTTGGGAATCTGGCTGGCAAAATACATGCCGGTTGAACCGGCGTCAATATAGACGCTGCGCCCCTCTTCCAAAAGAGGAACCGCTTTTCCGGCAATGAACAGTTTCCCGTCGCGGTTTTCCCGTTCCCGTTTGGTATAAATATCCTCGCGCATTTGTTTCACACTCAGCGCATCCACAGCACGCGCGCCGCCGCGAAAGCGGACGACATAGCCCTGCCGTTCCAACTGCGCCAAATCACGGCGCAGCGTCATGCTGGAGACGTCGGGCAGCAGTTCTTCAAGCTGCGACAGTTTCACTTCACGGTGCTGCGCAATATATTGTTTGATAGATTCTAATCTGCGGTTCATCATAATGCTTTAAAACCTCCGGCGGTTTGTCCCTTATTTCTTTTAGTATATCATATTCTAATGTATGATTCAACTAAAAACAGAAAAAAACGGAAAAATGCTGTAGGAAAAAGAACAGGAAAATATTGTTTGCACTTTGTGCCATACTATGATAAAATAGATATCATACCCTCTCTTGTGAAAGGCGTATGTGCTCTTGGGGGGGAGAGGGAGAAATTTTCTATGCAGGGGAGAGAGTCGTTTTGAAAAAGAGGGAGAATTTTTCATCTCGTCTGGGATTTTTGTTTCTTTCGGCGGGATGTGCCATTGGTCTGGGAAACGTTTGGCGGTTTCCCTATATCACAGGACAGTATGGCGGCGCGGCGTTTGTGCTGGTCTATCTGTTTTTCCTGATTGCGCTGGGACTGCCGGTTATGGTGATGGAATTTGCTGTGGGACGGGCAAGCCGGCAAAGTGTGGCGCGTTCTTTTTTGGTGCTGGAACCGAAGGGGAAGAAATGGCATTGGTACGGTTATGTGGCAATGGCGGGCAACTATTTACTAATGATGTTCTACACAACGATTGGCGGCTGGATGCTGGCATATTTCGTGAAAATGGCGCGCGGAGAATTTGTAGGAATGGACGCGGCGCAAGTGGAAGGCATATTTAACAACCTGACGGCACAGCCCGGCGTGATGGTTTTTTGGATGGTGGTTGCTGTGCTGCTTGGTTTTGGCATTTGTTCTCTTGGACTGCAAAAAGGCGTGGAGAAAATTACTAAAATCATGATGTCATCTTTGTTTGTCATTATGATTGCGCTTGCGATTCGGGCGGTAACGCTGCCGGGCGCGTCGGAAGGATTGCAATTTTATTTGAAACCTGATTTTCATAAGTTTGCAGAAAACGGTATCGCAGACGGAATTTATGCGGCAATGGGGCAAGCCTTTTTCACGCTTAGCATTGGCATGGGGTCGCTGGCGATTTTCGGCAGTTATATTGGAAAAGAACGTTCTCTGACAGGTGAGTCTATCAATATTTTGCTGTTGGATACGGCGGTGGCGCTCATATCGGGACTGATTATTTTCCCAAGCTGTTTTTCATTTGGTGTGAATCCCGGAAGCGGTCCCAGTTTGGTGTTTATCACGCTGCCCAATATTTTCGGTACATTGCCGGGCGGACGGCTGTGGGGAAGCTGCTTTTTCGTTTTTATGTCTTTTGCGGCACTGTCCACCATTATTGCTGTTTTTGAAAACATTCTTTCTTTTGCAATGGATTTGTGGGGCTGGTCTAGGAAAAAAGCAGTGCTTGTGAATATTGTGCTTGTGACGCTGCTGTCGCTGCCCTGCGTGTTCGGATTTAATTTGCTCAGCGGATTCCAGCCGCTGGGTGATGGCAGCAATGTTTTGGATTTGGAAGATTTTATCGTGAGCAATAATGTGCTGCCATTGGGTTCGTTGGTATACTTGCTGTTTTGCGTCAGCAAAATGGGCTGGGGCTGGGATAATTTTATTGCAGAAGCCAATGCGGGTAAAGGCATAAAGTTCCCAAAATGGCTGCGGTACTATGTCTCCATTGTTTTGCCGCTCGTGGTAGTATATATCTTTATTCAGGGATATATCAGCAAATTTTTTGCAGGATAATTGGATTTTCGGAAAAAACACGCCCTTCCGTGCTTTAGCGGAGGGGCGTGTTTGCTTAAGTATAGTGAAACATTTTGCCGTAGGTTGGCGGTTTTTTCACAGGATTTTGTTTGTCTTGGGACGGCGCATGTCCGATACAGCGTTTATACATGCGTGTGAAATAGGAAAGGTTTTCAAATCCGCAGGAAAGCGCCGCCTCACTGACAGACCAACCGGAAAACAGCAGTTTTTGTGCGTTGTTGCAGCGCAGCATGTTCAGATATTTGGAAATGGAATAACCTGTCACCTCACGGAAGGTATGGCAGAGGTAATAATGGCTAAATCCTGTTCTTGCAGCGAGGTCGGGCAGGGAAAGCGGCTGGCGGTATTCCTCCTGCAAAAGTGCAACCACTTGTTTTACCATAGCGGTTTTGGAATCGGATAGTTTCTCCTGCGTTTCACTGCCGGAGGCGTGATAGCGCATCAGATGAATGAGCAGCGCAGCAACTTCTAATTTAATTACGTTTTTGTAATGTGTTTGTTGATGTTGAAATTCCCAGCCAATATGTTCTATTTTAACAGCCGCCTCGCGGTCGTGGATATGGGGCGTTATTTGCAGCTGTTCCGGCTGGAAACCTGTTAGTTCACACAGAGAGGGTTCCAAAATGAGACAGATATATTTTGTGTTTGCTTCGATTTCCTGCATACTATGCATACTACCAAAGCCGGAGACCACTAAATCGCCTGCTTTGACGCGGAACGAGGTGCCGTCAATAAACGCAGTTCCGCTGCCGCTGGTAAAATAGAGAAGTTCCATTGCTTCGTGCCAATGCGGAATGAATCCGCCGTTTTCCTGCGCAAATGTAGTGTGATGGAAAATAACAGGAAATGATGGGTCGGGATGCTGTAGATATTCATAATAACCGCGGTACATAAGGATTCCTCCAAAAAGCAATATTGTGTTAAAACAAGACAATTTTCTACCTTTACTTTTTCTATGTCTCAGTATACAATAAAGCTAGAAAAAACGCAATAGATTCCGATAAAAAAGGAGTGGTTCAAATGAAACAATTTCCGATTGGCGTTATGCTGGAATCCTTCCGGCTGGGAACAAAAGACGCAGTGGAAAAAGCGGCGCAGCTTGGCGCACAGGGACTCCAAATGTATGCGACGCGTGGCGAACACGCGCCGGAGAACATGACGGCGGCAGCGCGGCGGGAACTGCTGGACATGGTGAAGTCCTATGGACTGGAATTTTCCGCAATTTGCGGCGATTTCGGACATGGATTTGGAAATCCCGAAAAGAATCCGGAACTGATTGAAAAGTCCAAACGGGTGATGGAGTTAGCGCGGGATTTGGAAACCAATATTGTGACAACACATATTGGGGTTGTTCCGGCAGACCCGGCGCATCCGCGTTATGCGATTATGCAGGAAGCGTGCGGTATTTTAAGCGAATATGCGGATTCCATGCAGGCGCATTTTGCCATTGAAACAGGACCGGAAACCGCAAGTGTTTTAAAACCGTTTTTGGACGGGCTGCACTCCAAAGGCGTGGCGGTGAACCTAGACCCTGCGAATTTAGTGATGGTGACGGGAGACGACCCTGTGCAGGCAGTACATACGTTAGGGGATTATATTGTCCATACCCATGCCAAGGACGGACGCAAACTGCTGGACAAAGACCCGGAAATTATTTACGGGCTGGTGGAAGAGGAAATCCAAACGGGTCAGGCGTTTATTGAACTGCCGCTGGGCGAAGGCGACGTACCGTTTAAGGATTATCTGGCGGCGCTGGAGAAAATCGGTTATCAGGGCTACCTCACCATTGAACGTGAAGTCGGCGACCGACCGGAAGCAGATATCCGCACCGCAGTGAACTATTTGAAACAGCTTATGGCGGAATAATGAGGGGGAAGAGACATGGGAAAAATAAAAGTAGGTATTATCGGTGTGGGAAACATTTCCGGTGCGCATATTCAGGCATATCAAAAGAATCCCAACGTAGAACTGTATGCATTTTGTGATATCAATGAGAAGCAGTTAAACAAACGGGCAAAGGAATTCGGTATCAGCCGCACATTCACCAATAAAGAGGATATGCTGGCGCTGCCGGAATTGGACGCAGTCAGTGTCTGCACATGGAACAGTGCACATGCGGAATGTGCGATTGCGGCGTTGGAAGCAGGAAAACATGTGTTGTGTGAAAAACCAATGGCAACAAACGCAGAAGATGCACGGCGCATGAAAGAAGCGGCGGAAAAAAGCGGAAAACTACTGATGATTGGTTTTGTACGGCGGTTTGGCAATGATTGCGCTGTTTTACAGGACTTTTTGAACACAGGATTTTTTGGCGATTTATATTATGCAAAAGCGACGTATCTGCGGCGTAACGGCTGCCCGGGCGGTTGGTTCGGGGAGAAAGCGCGTTCCGGCGGCGGACCGCTGATTGATTTGGGCGTTCATGTGATTGATTTGGTGCGGTATCTTATGGGCAATCCCAAACCGGTATCCGTCTATGGCGCAACCTATCAAAAATTGTTTGACCGGCGAGATTTAAAAGATGAAAAAGAATATGTGGCGGCAAGTAAAACAGACCATGATATCTATGATGTGGAAGACTTGGCGTCCGCATTGATTCGGTTTGACAATGGGGCGACATTGGCGGTGGAAGCGTCGTTCAGCCTGAACTTGAAAGAAGATAAAGGCGATATTGAACTGTTCGGCACCAAGGCAGGTGCAAAACTCAGTCCGGAATTGGAAATTTTCACGGAAACCAATGGTTATATGACCAATGTGACATTGGAGAAACCGACAGCGTTGAGCTTTGACGGGCTGTTTGAAGGAGAAATTGACCATTTTGTGGACTGCGTACAAAACGGAGCAGTCTGTCAGGCGCCGGCGGAGGACGGTATCCAGCTTATGCGCATTCTGGACGCTATTTATGAATCAGCGCGCACCGGACATGAAGTGGTTCTTTGAGAAAAGATGAGAATTTGATACAATAGCCAAAAGGGACGGAGAATTTTTCTCCGTCCCTTTTGACTGTATATGTAAAAAATAATCACTTGTGAAACAGACAGGGAACAGGCAGCAGCGTAGCATATTTGGGGTAACCTACTATAAAATGCGTTTGATGTTTTCGCTCATTTTATTCAGCCGTCCAAAACTAAACAGACCGTTTCCATATTCCACATCACGTCCGAATCCGCCCAAATCTTCTGTGTAAATACTAAGCACCAGACGCATTTCTTCGGGTGTTAAACAGCGCTGCATACGGTTATAGGCTTTTTTATGCAGCAGCGCGGCGGCGCCCGAAATGATGGGGGTTGCCATGGATGTTCCGCTCAGGCGGGCAAACTTGCCGCCGGGATAGCAAGATAAAATATTGGTGCCCGCCGCCGCAATATCGGCGCGCCGTCCGCGGGAACTATATTTTGCATGTTGCTTGGTTACATCAACTGCTGTGACAGAGATACATTCTTCAAATTTGGCAGGAAATCCGATGGTGTCGCCGGGCAGGGCGCCACTGTTGCCGGCGGCACAGACCAAAGTGATGCCTGCCTGATAGGCTTCTTTGATTTGTTTGTGATAAGACGGGTCATATTCTTTGGAAGCAAACGACATATTAATGACGTGGACTTGTTCTTCTGTCAGCCATATCAGGGCGTTTCGAATAGCGTCGCTGTCCGCATTGCCGTCGGGGAGAAACGCCTTGGCGATATATAAATCGCAGGCGGGCGCAACGCCGACCACGCCAAAATTGTTCAGCGACGCAGCGACAATCCCTGCCACATGGGTACCGTGTCCGTTTTCATCGCACATGGATTCCGGGTCAGGGTCAACAAAATTTCGCATTTTCACAATTCTGTTTTTCAAATCCGGATGTTTGCAGTCCACGCCGGTATCAATAATGCCGACTTTAATCGTTTCCCCTTTTGTCTCGCCCCATTCCAGCGGCGCACCCACCATTTTCACGCCGTAGTCAATGATTTCGCCTGTGACGGAATCTGTCTTTTTTTGTAATTTAAAATCCGATATTTTAAATGGGTACTGTCCCAAAAAATCACCTCCAATACCAGTTCCTCATTGTAGTATATGATATAGCTGCAAATAGCGTTCTGCCGGTATGAATTAAAAATTTCCGGTAATACTAATGATATCAAAATAGGAGGTGCAGACAGTGAAACGAAAGCCTAAATATACACAGACGGAAGATGTGACTTTGTTCAGTGAGGAACAAGGGCAGCCTATGCGCCTCTGTGCGGAACAGATAAAACAGTTTTTTGAAAAAAGCGGCGACGTCGTGGTACGTCCGGTTATGGTGGGCAAACTGCAAGCAGCAGTTTTTTGCGTAGATGGTCTGATTGATTCGAGGACGGTTGGCGAACAAATTTTCAAGCCTTTGGCGACGGACGAAAAACTGCAGCAGGCGGAGGACGAAACGCAGGCGGTGGAACTGCTGCTGGGCGGCGCGGCACAGTTTCCGTTTGTCACAAAAGAAACGGACGTCAATCAGGTGATAACGGCGGTGCTCAGCGGATTGACTGCCCTTTTGTTCAGCGAGATTGAAACCGCGGTTTTAATTGACGCACGCGGGTTTGAAAAACGTTCCATTGGCGAGCCGACAGATGAAAATGTCATCAAAGGCGCAAAGGATTGTTTTGTGGAAGTGATTCGCGTGAACACAGCCACGATTCGGCGCAAAATTAAAACGCCCAATTTGATTATTGAGGAAAGTGTGACCGGGAAAATGTCGCTGACGAATGTGGCGCTGGTATATATCAACGGAACCACCAACCGCCATATCTTAAAAGAAGTGCGCCGCCGTTTGCAAAAAATGAACATTGACGGCATTATGACGAGCGGATATGTGGAGGAGAGCTTGGCAGAAAAACCGTTTTCCGTTTTTCCGCAGCTTCTCTACACAGAGCGCCCCGACAAATTTTGCTCCCACATCATGGAGGGCAGGGTCGGACTGCTGATTGACGGACTGCCTATCGCCTATATTTTGCCGGCAAGCGTGACCATGTTCATGCAAGCGCCGGAGGACTATTCCAACAACTATATTTTCAGTTCCGCCATTCGGCTGCTGCGTTATTTTTGTCTGGCAATTTCCCTGCTGCTGCCAGGATTTTATATCGCAATTACAACCTTTCACCAAGAAATGATTCCCACAGAACTTGCGTTTTCCATTCAAAAGGCAAAAATGAACGTTCCGTTTCCGGCGTTTGTGGAAATTTTTGGTATGCTGATTGCATTTGAAATATTAATGGAAGCGGGACTGAAACTGCCCAAAACAATCGGACAGGCGGTGTCAATTGTGGGCGCGCTGGTGGTAGGACAAGCGGCGGTAGAAGCAAAAATTATTTCGCCGGCGGTTGTGATAGTCATTGCGTTTACGGGCGTTTGCGGATTTACCATGCCCAATCAGGATTTTAGCAATGCGGTGCGGCTGTGGCGGTTTTTGTTTACCTTGGCAGGCAGTTTGGCGGGACTGTTCGGCGTGATGATTGCGCTCATTTTTTTGCTGCTGGAACTGTGCGATATCCAAAATTTGGGCGCGCCTTATATAGAACCGCTTTCGGACAGTTTGAGTTCCCATATTAAAGATACCTTGATTCGACCGCCGTTTCGATATTTAAACTGGCGACCGTTTTCTGTGCGCCCTGTGAATATACGGCGGCAGAAATAATAGAAAGGCGGGAATGAAGTGGACAGATGGAAACGGATATTAGCAGTGTTTCTGCTTTTATGTCTTATGGTTTGCTTTGCAGGCTGCAAACGCAATGATAACAACCGGCGGGAAATCAATTCCA
>CAMNSU010000065.1 GCA_946555455.1 uncultured Clostridia bacterium
GAAAAATTCGCGGTTCCAGCGGACTGGGACTGGCAATTGCGAAGCAAATTGTAGAAGGGCTGGACGGACGTATTTGGGCAACCAGCGTTTATGGCAAAGGAACCAGCATTTTGATTTCTCTAAAAGTCATTTCAGAACTAAAACAAGGGCAGGAGGAGCAACAATGAGCCGTATTTTAATTATAGAGGATGATCCGAGTATTGCGGAACTGCAAAAAGATTATCTGGAAATGAGCGGTCATGAAATTATACAGGCCTCAGACGGTGCACAAGGGCTGAAATATCTGCAAAATGATTCGTTTGACTTGGTGTTGCTGGATTTGATGCTGCCGGGCAAAACCGGTTTTGAAATCCTACAGGAATTTGCGCAGGAAAAGGATATTCCGGTGTTGATTGTTTCGGCGCGCGATGAAGAACTCTATAAAATTAAAGGGCTGAATCTTGGTGCAGACGACTATATCACAAAGCCCTTCAGTATGGGAGAATTGGTGGCGCGTGTGAACAGTCATTTAAAGAACTATGAAAAGCTGAAACAAAAGGGGAATAACGAACAAAAGGATCATAAAATACGCGTCCGCGGACTATGTATTGATGAACAGGACAGACGTGTTTATGTCAACGAAAAAGAAGTGACTTTGAAACAAAAAGAATTTGATTTACTTCTGTTTTTGATGAAAAACCCCAATCGCGTCTATGATAAGGAGACTTTATTTGAACGTGTATGGGGATATGATGCGATGTCGGACGCGTCTACTGTAACAGTGCATATTGCGCGGATTCGGGAAAAAACAGAGGAAAATCCGTCAAAACCAACTTATATTGAAACCGTTTGGGGCGCAGGATATCGTTTTAAAGTATAATATACACTTATACTTTAAAGTTAAAGATATACAAAATATAAGATTATTTTAACAGAAGCTATTGACATTGTTTATGGATTGTGTTAAAATTTTATAAAGATGAATATGTCGAGTTTCCTTAAGAAGGAGTATAAGGAAATAAGAAGGTGTTTTCATAGGGAGGCATAGCTCAGCTGGTTAGAGCGTTCGCTTCACATGCGAGAGGTCGCGGGTTCGAGTCCCTCTGTCTCCACCACGTCGCCGCAAGCGTCATATCGCTTGCGGCGATTTTTTATAAAAACCACCGGTGCGCACATTCTGCTGCTGTGCATACTCGTAAAAAGTCTACTGTGTTGGGGATTTTTGCGAGTAGGTGTCTTCGGCGTAATGTATCAAAACCCTTCGTCTTTTTTAGGCAATGCCTATTTGACAATAAAGATATATTATGTTATAATCTGTTTCAATGATAGTAACTTTCAAAAGGAGAAATATAACTTAAAAGAAACTTAGTATTAAAAATGGGGAGGGTACATAATGAAAAAATTTTTATCTATTTTCGTCATGATACTTTGTATCCTGACAGCAACAGTTTGCGCGGCACCGCAAGTGAATGTCACTTGTGCCGGACAAGCTATTATGTGGAGTGGGAATGCACTTCCTTATGAAAAAGATGGGGAGATAATGCTTCCGTTAAAAGCGGCAGTAGAAGCGTTTGGAGGAACCTATCAGGAACTGGAAAGTCAGGGGCAAAAAAGAGCGGTTTCCTATATTGGTAGCAATGCATTGCTGGTGATTGTCAGCAGCAAAGAATATGCAACGACTGAAATTGTTGCATTAGAAAACGGTAAATACACTTATTTAGAACCGGAAACACATTTTCTAAAGGACAATGTAGAAGAAAAGAATGGACAAGTATATTTTCCGCTTAGTCATTTTTGTGCTGCTTTTGGTTGTACGGCTTTTGCAGAAGGCACGAATATTGATTTAGTGTTGGCTGATTTGGGAGAAAATGCTGAAATATTATCTAATATTGCCACAGCCTATCAAGATAAAGATTACTCAAAATGCATTACATTATGCAATAATGCACTTGCTAATGATGAAACCCATATGGAGTTTTATTACTATAAAGCCATGTCGCTCTTTTATTCTGGTGATATTCAAGGTGCATATGATGTGCTAAAAAAACAATTGATACTGAATCCCAACAATGAACTTGCATTATACAATGCAGCTTGTGCTGCCTCACTGTTGGGGAAAGAACAGGAAAGCGTTGATTTGTTAGAGCGGTTGTTGTTGCTTGACCCCACAAACAAGAGTATGATTCAAAAAGATTCTGACTTTGACAAAGTAAGAAATAACAAAAAATATAAAGATTTAATGGAAGTGAGCGTAATATTAGGAGGAGAAAAACTCTCCTTTGATGTTCCGCCTATCATTATTAACGGAAGAACGTTGCTTCCAATGCGGGCAGTATTTGAATGCTTTGGTGCAGAGGTAATGTTTGATGAGGAAACGCAAACCGCTATTGCAACAAAAGGGGATATGAAAATTGAAATTCCGATTGATAGCGAATATGTAAAAGTAAACGGAAAGACTGAACAACTGGATGTTCCAGCGATGATATATAATAACAGAACACTGGTGCCAATACGTTTTGTGGCAGAAACATTACATGCAACGGTCGAATGGGATGGTGAAAATGAAATCGTGCAGATTTTGTTGCCGGCGCCGGAAGGAACTGCAGATTATGATATGATAAAGAAACAGTTAGATGAACTGAGCGCTGTTTCGGTTGTTGATGGCGTATGGCCGGAACCATATCAATTACAGGGCACCGAAGGTATCAGTATGATTATCCTGAAGGACAAAAAAGGCTTGGAGTTGCTTGCGCAATTGAGAGCACAAGAATGCAGTAAATATATTGCAGATACAGTTTATCAAAATTATGCGTTGGTAGTGGGCTGTGAGCCGGTCTATGCACGAGTCATTTATGATGGCAAAATGTACTATGAAGGAAAATTTCAGTATGAACAAAAAGATACAATTGCAGATTTGACCTATTATGCCAACGGAAAACCTGTTAATGTTGTGAAACAATATAAAAGTACTTTTAATTATAAGGATTTTTATTTACTTCCGGCAGAAGAACAGGTAACAAGCAGCATTGCTGATTAAAAAATAAATAAAATGTAATTGCTTATAACGCAGTTTGAGAATCGTAGGACGTACAGACTTTCAAACTGCGTTATTTTATTATATCATAATTGCGAAGCAATTTTGTCCTCACGCATGAGGACAGTTCCGAGTCGTCTCCCGACGAGGAACCTCCTATATCGTTTGCGTATCGCCGGTTTCGAGCGAAGCGATGAAACAATTCGGCGGCGCTTTTGATTCTATAATAGTCGCTTTGTGACTATTATATCATGAAGTACCATCAGTTCAGCCGGTGGTACTTCATGATATAATTCGTTTCATCATTTTTCAGCTTATCCAGATATAAAAGGAATGAATCAAAAGCAAATAGAGACCTATCTGTGGAGCGATTTTTATATAGAAAGATTGAAAATGCACTATTGAATTGGAAATGCATGGTATAAAAGTAGTGTTAATACATCATATTTCATCAAATGCAGTTTGAAAATGGAAGCAAGTTGGTGTATAATATATACAAGGTATATTTTAAATAGGGGAATTTCTGCACGAGGAGCCTTGTGTGGAACGCGATATCATTTGTTTTGCGCGAAGGATAAAGAGGGGAGAGAAACGGGTTGAAATGGTTTTGGTATAAAGGAAAGCTATATAAAAAATTGTTTTTTAGTTATATTTGTATGCTTTTGGTAGTGGTATTGCTCAGTCCTTTGATACAAATGAACATCAAAAAATATATCACAGAAAGAGAAATTCAATATGCGACAACGAATCTTTATTATATCAAAGACTTTATTGATGCGCAAATCAGTGCAATAGAAAAAACATCATATACAGTCCTTGCGGATGAGGTCGTTCAGGGCGCTAAAGATGACCTCTACAGTAACAAAAAAATAATTGATAAGCTAAATGGTATGAAAGGCAGTATCAATTTGATTGACAACTGTTTTGTTGTGAATATGGAAAACCGTTCTATTATCAGCGCAGAAGGAAGTGAAGAAAAACATTATTTTCAACGGTTTCAGGATATAGACGGAAGAACTATTGATATTAATGAATTGTTCCATGCCAAAAATGCATTTGCTTGTGTGCCATGTATATCGGAAAAACAAGAAAATGTATTGTTGTTTTTAGCAAAGAACGCGATTGAAAAAAGCAAGAAAATGATTGTCGTAATGGTGCGGGAAAATGAACTAAAACGTTTTTACAGCGGGCAATATAATGAAAATCTGGGAGATTATATGATTGTCGGATTGGATGGTGTGATATATTCCGCCAGTGACACGGCAAAACTTTTATCCAGATTACCGGAGGATAATATGGCGGTATTGAACGACCATGATAGTTCCGTACTCGATACCAAAACACGGATGCCGTTTTCAAAATCAAATTATTTTCCGTGGTATTATGTGATGCACATTAATGAACGCAGCATCAATGCGACGGCGGGTAAAATTCAGTTCCTGTGGATTATGTTCATCATACTATGTGTGTTGATTGAAATGATATTAATTTTTGTTGTTTCCAAATGGGTTTATGTTCCGGTGGACAGGCTGATGAAAAAGTTTGATATTAATATGCCCAATGAATTTGGTGAAATTGAGAAGATGTTGGACAAATTGAAACGGGACAACACAAACTACCAGCGTATCTATGATTCTTTACATCAAGCGGGACTAGGCATCAATATCAATAGAAATTTTTTGACCGGACAGGGAGATTTGTTGGTGATTGTAGTTCGGGGACAAAAATTTGAACTTTATTCACATGAATTATTAGAATTGATGCTAAATATTGACAATTGTTCCGTAGATTTCATTCAGATAAGTGAACACGAAATTTTAGGTGTTGTAAAATCAATTGAAAGTGTTGGTAAAATCAAAGAAGCAATGAATGAGGTTGCGCAGCGTTTTTCGGAAATGTATCGTCTCAGCGTGTTAATTGGGGTAGGTGAATATGTTTCACAGGTGGAGGATTTAAAGCGCAGTTTGGATAGTGCATACTACGCAATTGATTATGGAATCTATAATGACGGCGATTTTGCAATGTTATCCAACGATATTAAAAACATGCAATACAGCGTATTTATTGAGAAAGAAAATATTGAGAGAAAATTAGTGCTTGCTGTGGAACGGAATGATATAGAAGAGGTAAAGCGCGTGATTACAGACGTTTTTGAAGTCAATCGTGCAATCCCCAACATATATAAATATTCTCTGTCAGTTATGCTGATTAATATTTATTTCACGGTGGGAGACAAAACGGGAAGCTGGACGTTAGATTATGGAATGCTGGCAGATGAACTCAAATATGAATATGATTTTAAACTGCTGAAAAATTTCTTCATTCATTTGTTTTTAGGCTTTATTTTAGAAAAGAGCGAGCAAAATAAAGATGTCGTGATAAAAAATAAAATCCTGCAATATATAGAGGAAGAAGGTTTGAATCAGGATTTCACTTTGGAAGTTTTGGCTGAGAAAATGGGGTATTCGCCGGCATATATGACGAAACTGCTGAAAAAATATTTTAATGAAAATTTCACACAATATTTGCTTCGTTATAGAATTGAAAAGGCAAAAGAACTACTGCTGCACACAGACAAAAGTATTGAAAGCGTATCAAGAGAAACCGGATTTGGGACATATAATAATTTTGCAAGAATCTTTCGCAAAAAGACAGGCGTATCACCCAGCGTATATAAAAAGAATCATTAAAAAAGGAGCTGTAGCAAATGAAATCATTTTGCTACAGCCCCTTTGCTTATCAAGATGCTCTTATTTTTAAGGTCTTATCGATACCATTTTTTATTCATAGGAGATTTCCAGCATTTCATGCCCGTGCAATTTCGGAAATGTAAAACGCAAAATGCCATCCGCTTGCTCAAAAGAAAGCGACGTGCCGGACGGCACACAGGTCACTTGTTTGATTTTCTCAGAAACAGCGACTTCTATCGAAATCTGGTAAAGGTCAATGACATCCTCGATGATATCAATATTGGATTTATGTAACGGAATATAGTGAAGTGCGTGCAGTACATAGCGGGAGTCGCCTGGCTGCCGGTTTAAATATAAGTGCAGCGTGGTGGGACCGCCATGCAATACCAGCGGACGCGGTAATAACATGTCAAGCGCATTATATACAAGCGTTTTACACCATTTTGCACCGCGTTCGTTATATATTTTAAAAATAGGGTGGGCAAAATAAATCACATTGCCGCGGCGAATGACTGCGTCATAGCTGGTTTTGCCGCTGGACGGCGTCTGCCGATGGGAACAGAACCGCCGCCAGTTACGGTTAAAATAAGAAGCAACGGCAGAAAGCAATACGTCACTGCCGGCAGCCGCCTGTACCTCCAGTCCTTTGGCATACATCACATGTTCCGTTTCGGGTAAGCCTTTTCCGATATCGCCTTTGGGAATCAAATAGTCAGCATAATTATTGCTCACATAGAATTTTCCGCGCACCGGATTTCCATCTAAATCTGTTGTTTGCTGCGGCAGCGGCTGTGCCGGAACAAAGCGCATGGACTTACCGTCAGCGGAAAGACCGCTTTCAAAGCTGGCAAGAACGGCGCCGCCCTGCGCTGTATAGTGGTTCAATTTTTCTTCCAAAGCGCTGTCAATGGCAACTTCATCAGGAAGTATCAACACTTTATAACTTTGAAAATCGCTGCATTCGTCCAGAATATCAAATTGATAGCTGCGATCCTCCAGCATTTTGACGGTACCGAGCAGAGAATCGGGCAAATGAAGATGAGAACCGCTGTAAAAACCGCGCGGTGCAAGAACGCCAATTTCTGTTACAGCATTCGCGCCGCTGCACCATGGTTCTTTTTGCTGCACTTGATGATAGACGCTGCCAATCAGTTCATAGACGGGCTGAGACAATTTACCGCACGGTTCCAACTGGTCGCCAATCAAACATTTCGCGCCCAGTGCAAGCATGTGAAAGCATTCATATTCCAGCGCTTCGCGGTTTTTGAAAGAATGAAAATCGCCCCATTCCGTGTGGAATTTTCCGGTATGCGCCAGACAGTCCAGTCCCAGCGTACGCGCATAGCGCATGACAAGTGGGAAATGCAGATAACCCCAGGAACCGCTGGGAAGCGATTCCAATTCAAAATGCGTATAGGCAGAAAGGCTGCTGCGAATGGAGGGATTGATGTGGCTTCCGTTATAAAAAATAGAGCAGTCTTGATTTCGTTCACGGATAAATGCACTCATATCCAGCTTAAACGCATCAATTGTTTGCTGCGCGAAGGATTGACGCTGCATAGGGTCGTAGGCGTCTATGCCTTGTTGCGCCATAGCTTCCAGACAATAGCGGCAGGAACAGTCGCGCGGCGAAACAATATCGAAAAACAGTCCGTCCACGGGCATGGTCTGCAAAATTTCGTCTGTGATATCTTTGAGATAATCACGGTAGGGGGAATTGACGCATAAATCTTGATAGAAACTGTCCGTATAGGGGCCGTCGCCGACTTTGCCGTTTGCGTCCATCACGCGCCAGTCGGCGTGTTCACGGCGGATTTGTTCGTCCCACTGCACCGTGATATAAATGGGAACGCGGATACCGCGTCGGTGGCAGGCTTCAATCATTTCCGGCAGCAGATTTTGATTTTTGAGCTGCGGGTGGATTTTTTCAGGATAACGTTTAGAGGGATAATACAGCCAGCCGTGATGGCAGCGGGCAAAACAGGTAATGGAATCCACACCCGCCGCTTGCAGTGTATCTGCGAATTCTTCTGCGTCAAAATGGTTGCCGATGTCCGGTAGATGTTCACAGGTGTGAAAATCCAAATGAATTTGTCTAAAACGAAGTTCCATAGTAGGTGCTCCTATTCTTATCATGATATCGGCGTATGTGCCGTGCCGGGTTGTTACGATTAGTATAACATGAATAGCAGCTATTTAAAATGGACAAAATCGCGGCAGTTTTGTCAAAAAAATAAAAAAGTTCCGGGACGCTAGGTTGTCCCGGAATTGGTTTTTATCATTTATTCGGTTGGAGACGGCTGCGCCGCTGCGCGGTTTTTAATCTGTTCCACCAATGTGGCAACTTCCGCTTGGTCTGCAATATAATAGGAAAGACCGTCAATCGTTTTAGGCGCGCCGGGAAGCTGATAGGTGGACAGACTTTCCGTATTCAGCTTGCTTGCTACTCCTGCATAGGAAACCATATCGCTCATGGACATGTTGGTGTCAACGGAATCAAACACCTCTCCGATAATTTGTGGCAATTTTAAAATAATACCGGCATTAAGTTTTTGTTCAAACAAGGCTTGGATAAAATCACGCTGTACACTGATACGGTCTTCGTCGCCGCGTTTATATTGCCGGAACCGCACCAATTGTTCTGCCTTGTCGCCATTCAAATGCTGTTGCCCTTTTTTCAAATTGATTTTCAAATCCTGCGTGGGGTCTGTATAATACATATCCTGCGGCACGTCAAAATCTACACCGCCCAGAATATCAATGATTTTTCCAAAAGCGTCAAAGTCAATTAAAACATAAGTATCAACCTGAATTCCGGTCAGTTCCTGCACGGTTTTACAAGCCAATTCGCCGCCGCCGTACGTCAAGGCGTTATTGATTTTATGCCAGTCGCCTTTCAATTTCACGCGAGTATCGCGCGGAATGGAGACCATATCAACCGTATTGGTGGTGGTGTTGAGACAACCCAGCATCATCACATCCGAGCGGAGCCGGCTTTCGTCTGTACCAAGCACCAAAACATTTTTGTTGGGGAGTTGTTTTTCAATCACGGTATTGATAAATGCCGGCGGCTCCTGCGTTACAACCCAATGTGCCAGCGTATAGCCTGAGACGGCTGCAAATCCGATGAGACATAAAACCGCCACAGTTTTAAAAAATTTCATATGAAATGCACCAACCTTTTAAACAATTTTATTTGAGTAAAACAATGATATCATTGTTATTTTTAGTTTCCATAAAAAGATGTGTTTTCCTGCAACAACCAAATATCATTTACATCATAACATCATCTGAAGCGCGTGTCAATGGAAGTGGGCAAAATGAAATATGATTGTAAAATTTGAAAAACGGCAGTGGCAAAAGAAAAACGGCGGAAATTCCCGTCCTGTAAAGTATTAGAGGGATTTTTCTTGACAAATGAAACATTTTAAGGTATTCTAATAAATAGGGGTTTTTTAGCATAGGAAGCTTATGCTGATACAAGTGAGAAGAAAAGGCGGCTGATAAATAATGGCAAGTGGAAAAAAATACGATAATGAGAGCATTTCTTCCCTGAAAGGGGCGGACAGAGTTCGTCTGCGTCCGGCAGTTATCTTTGGGTCGGACGGCATTGAAGGATGTCAACATGCCGTATTTGAAATATTATCTAATTCAATTGACGAAGCGCGGGAAGGGTTTGGAACGGTCATTGAAGTGACGCGGTATTTGGACAAGTCCATTGAAGTGACAGACCACGGACGCGGCATTCCGCTCGACTATAATAATAGTGAGCAGCGGTTCAACTGGGAACTGGTGTTTTGTGAATTATATGCCGGCGGAAAATATCAAAACCTGACAGGAGAGAGCTATGAATATAGCTTGGGACTCAACGGTCTTGGAAGCTGCGCAACGCAATATAGTTCCGAATTCATGGATGTGCAGGTCGTACGCGACGGCTATGAATATAAACTGCATTTTGAAAAAGGAGAAAATGTCGGGGGACTCACTAAGACAGAAACAACATCAAAAAAGACCGGTTCCACCATTCGCTGGCGTCCGGACTTGGAGGTGTTTACCGACATTAATATTCCGCTGGACTATTATCAGACCATTTTGAAAAAGCAGGCGGTTGTCAACAGCGGACTGAAATTTGTGCTCTATGATGAAACCGAGGACGGTATGAATATCTATGAGTATTATTATGAAAACGGCATTGTGGACTATGTCAAAGAATTGGCGGGCGAGGACGCGCTGACTTTGCCGCAAATGGTGACGTCGGAGGGCAAAGGACGCGACCGCGATGACAAGCCGGAATATAAGGTGAAACTGAATGTGGCGTTTTGCTTTCATAACCGCGTGAATGAACTGGAATATTTCCACAATTCCAGTTTTTTGGAATATGGCGGCAGTCCTGACAAAGCGGTGCGCAGTGCATTTGTCTATGCCATTGACCAATATTTGAAAAACAACGGAAAATATAATAAAAACGATTCTAAAATTACGTTTCAGGACGTACAGGATAGTTTGGTTTTGGTCAGCAGTTCTTTTTCAACCATGACGAGTTATGAAAACCAAACCAAAAAAGCGATTACTAATAAATTCATTCAAGACTATATGACCAATGTTTTGAAACATGAACTGGAAGTCTATTTCATTGAAAATAAAATGGACGCAGAGAAAGTCTGCGGACAGATTTTAATTAACAAACGCAGCCGTGAAAGTGCAGAAAAAGCGCGGTTGAATGTGAAAAAACAGCTTTCCGGCAGTATAGATATTACCAACCGTGTGCAAAAATTTGTTGATTGCCGCACCAAAGACGTGTCGCGGCGGGAAGTCTATATCGTGGAGGGAGACTCCGCGCTGGGCTCTTGTAAAATGGGGCGGGACAGCGAATTTCAGGCAATTATCCCGATACGCGGGAAAATTTTGAACTGTCTTAAAGCGGGCTATGATAAGATTTTTAAAAGCGAAATCATCACGGATTTGGTCAAAGTGTTGGGGTGTGGTATTGAAATCAAGTCCAAGCATAACAAGGATCTCAACACGTTCGACATGGAGAATTTGCGCTGGAGTAAAGTCATTATTTGTACCGACGCCGACGTAGACGGTTTCCAGATTCGCACGCTGGTGCTGTCCATGATTTATGCGCTTATGCCGACCTTGATTGATGAAGGAAAAGTGTTCATTGCAGAATCGCCGCTGTTTGAGATTCAAACCAAGGACGAAACCTATTTTGCCTATAACGAAAAAGAAAAAACAGAAATATTGTCAAAAATCAAAGGAAAATATACCTTGCAGCGCTCCAAAGGATTGGGAGAAAATGAGCCGGATATGATGTGGCGGACAACCATGAACCCTGCAACGCGGCGACTGATTAAAGTTAGCAATGAAGATGCGCAAAAGACAGCAGAAATGTTTGACGTGCTGTTAGGGGATAATCTGGCGGAGCGGAAAAGATTCATTGAAGAACATGGCAATGAATATCTGGATATGATTGACGTCAGCTAATAAAATGGGGAGGCAATTATGAGGAAAAAGAAAGAGGAAAGTACACATAAAGCGCCGGAAAATATCGTAGAAAATATTACGCAGCAACGCATCAATGAGACGCTGGAAATCAACTTCATGCCGTATGCAATGAGCGTGATTGTTTCCCGGGCAATTCCTGAAATAGATGGGTTTAAACCTTCTCACCGCAAGCTGCTGTATACCATGTATAAAATGGGGCTGCTCAGCGGCGCGAGGACAAAATCGGCAAACGTGGTCGGGCAAACCATGAAACTGAATCCGCATGGCGACGCGGCTATTTATGAAACGCTGGTTCGTTTGACGCGCGGAAATCAGGCACTGCTGCACCCGTTTGTGGATTCCAAAGGGAATTTCGGGAAACAGTATTCGCGCGATATGGCATATGCGGCGTCCCGATATACAGAAGTGAAACTGGAACCAATCTGCAAAGAATTGTTCGGAGAGATTGACAAAGATACGGTTTTGTTTGCCGATAACTATGACGGCACCATGAAAGAGCCTACGCTGCTGCCGGTGACGTTTCCCAATGTTTTGGTGAATCCCAATTTGGGAATTGCTGTTGGTATGGCGAGCAACATTTGCAGTTTCAACCTGCGCGAGGTATGCGAAGGGGCGATTGCTCACCTGAAGGGGAAAGACAACGAAATTTATGATCACATCATTGCACCGGATTTCTCGACCGGCGGCGCTATCGTCTACGACAGGGAACAGATGACAGAAATTATGAAACAGGGGCGCGGCAGTTTTAAAGTGCGCGCCAAATACCGCGTAGATAAACAGAATTCCTGTATTGAAATCTATGAAATTCCCTATACGACAAATTCAGAATCCATCATTGATAAAATTGTTGACGGCGTCAAAGGCGGAAAACTGAAAGAAATCAATGATGTGCGTGATGAAACGGATTTGAAGGGACTTAAAATTACAATTGATATCAAGAAAAACTGCAATCCGGAAACGCTGATGACAAAATTGTTCAAAATGACGCCGCTGGAGGATAGCTATGGCTGCAACTTCAACATTTTGATTGACGGACACCCGCGTGTGATGGGTGTGGCGGAGATTTTAAAAGAATGGTCTGTTTTCCGTATGCAGTGCATCAAAAACGGATTAGCACATGATATCGCGGAGAAAAAAGCGCGGCTGCATTTGCTGCTGGGACTGAAAAAAATCTTGCTTGACATTGATAAAGCAATTGCCATCATTCGAGAAACCAAGCTGGACAGCGAAGTGGTTCCCAATTTGATAAAAGGGTTCGATATTGACGAAAAACAGGCGGAATTTGTGGCGGAAATCAAACTGCGCAACATCAATGAAGAATATATTTTGAAACGTGTCCATGATGTTGATGTGCTGCAAGAAGATATTCAAAAAATGACGGCGATTCTGGAAAGCGATACGGAAGTGCGTAAACTTATCATTTCGCAGCTCAAAGAAATTGCCAAAAAATATGGTGAGGACAGAAAAACAACGCTGATTGATAAGGAAAACGTTGCAGAGCCGGAGGAAGAAAACTTCATTGAGGATTATAACTGCAAGATTTTCATGACGCGCGACAACTATTTCAAAAAAATATCGCTTGCGTCGCTGCGTGCCTATGCGGAGCAAAAGCTGAAACCGGACGACGTCATGATTGTGGAGCAGGAAGCGAGCAACAAAGAAGATATACTCTTTTTCAGCGACAAAGGACAGGTATATAAAGCGCATCTCTATGAATTGGCGGACTCCAAAGCGAGCGTGCTGGGGGAATATTTACCCAATTTGCTCAGCATGGAGGAAGATGAAAAAATTGTCTATGCCACGACCACAGCGGACTATAGCGGCATGATGATATTTGCGTTTGAAAACGGAAAAATTGCCAAAGTGGACATGAAAGGATATGAAACCAAAACAAACCGCAAAAAACTGACGGCGGCATATCATACGAAATCGCCGCTAGCAGGAATTTTCTATTTGGCAGAAGACGGTATGATAACCATGACAAGTCAGGGCGGACGGGCGCTGACCTGTTCCAGTGAACTCATTAACCTGAAATCCAAACGGGATACGCAGGGCGTACAGGTATACTTATCCAAACGCGATAAATTTTTGCAAAGCTGCTCTCCAGCAGAGCAGAGCGGTTTGGAAGACCCTATGGCGTACCGCGTGACAAAAATTCCGAATGCGGGTCAGCGGCTGAAAGGCGACGACGAAACCGTGAAACAGTTAAATTTATTTGAATGATAAGGATATGGTATCAATGGTGGAAGTAGAATTTTATGAATCTGTAGAGGATGCGTTGCTGGCATTTGCAGTCATTATCGCAAAGGCAAATGGGAAATGGGTATTTTGTAAACATAGACAAAGGGATACCTATGAAATACCGGGCGGTCATAGGGAACCGGGAGAGACGATTCTCGAAACGGCAAAAAGAGAATTAAAAGAAGAAACAGGTGCGATTGATTTTACAATTGAACCAATCTGTGTCTATTCTGTCAAAGGAAAAACAAAAATCAATCAAACGAATGAGGACAAAAACTTTGGTATGTTATTTTATGCTGAAATTCATTCTTTTGAAAAGGAACTACATAACGAAATAGAAAGCATTCTAGTGACAGATGATTTGGTCGATTCTTGGACATATCCGGAGATATTGCCTAAGTTAATAGAAGAAGCAAAAAGAAGAGGCGTAGTGTAAGCTGCTCGTATGGGTGATTATTTGAAAGACAAAATAAAAAGATATGGCTGCGTAAAAACAGTCATATTTTTTTCATTTTCCTCTAGGCGAACGACAAAATTTGTGCTATAATAATAAGACAGAATAACCATGGAAAAGGAGGGGCAGCGGATGTATCATATTGTGAAAAAAGAAAGCCATACAAATATGGAACTGCCGACAGTGTTTGTCGACCGTTATATGCCATCTGCCAGACCCGCCTTTGTGAAGATTTATCTGATGGGCTTGCGGCAGTGCTATACCAGCAAACCAAAGGGCAACAAAGAAATTGCGCAGGAACTGGGACTGCTGGAATCGGAAGTGATAGAAGCGTGGAAGTATTGGGCGCAGCAGGGAATTATTCGCCTGAAACAAAATGAAGGCGGCGGATATGAAGTGGAATTTTTGGATTTGTCCAATGCCCGCACGGAACCCTATGTGCGGACGGAAACAAAACCGACCTATACTTCAGATGAAATATGCGACCGTGCGGAAGAGGATGCAAATTTGCAGCACATGTTTACACAGGTGTCTAAAATGTTAGGAAAACCGCTCAGCACAGTAGAGGCGGAAACACTGTTTGGGTTTTATGACTGGCTAAGACTGCCTATTGACGTGATAATTCTGCTGGTTAGTTATTGTGTATCTATCGGCAAAAAGAATATGCGCTATATTGAAAAAGTGGCGCTTAATTGGGCAGACCAAGACATCAATACCTATGAAAAAGCGGAACAAAACCTCAAACAAATGCAGGAAAGCAACGTAAAAATCAATCGAGTGAAAAAAATCATGGGGATTTATGACCGGCAGCTACAGGAGCCGGAGTTATTACATATTAAAAAATGGTTGTATGAATTTCAAATGCCGGCGGAAGTGATTCAGTTTGCCTGCGAGAAGTGCGCGCTCAATACCGGAAAACTTTCCATTCCATATATTACGGGCATTTTGGAGAATTGGCACAAACAGGGGATTCAAACCTTGCAGGCAGCGAAAGAAGAAGGGGATGCCCATCAGCAAAAAAAGAGCGAAAAGAACAGCGGTGGGAAACCGCAAAACAAAGGAACGAAATTCACGAATTTTAAACAGGATAAACTGGATTTTTCGGATATAGAACGGCGCGCGTTGGTGCGGAAAAATAATGCAGAGGGATGACGGTAAATGAACTATCATAAAGAGTTGTATCGTAAGGTGAAACGGGAATTTGACGCCAAACGGCTGAATCATCTCAATGAATTAGACCGGCGGCGGGAAGAAGTATATCAAAAATGCCCCAGAATCCGAGAGATTGAACTGGAAATTGAACAAAACGGTATGCGTCTGACACAAATGGCGATTCGGAACGGGCAAAATGTGGCGGAACAGGCGGAAAGAACAGCGAAACAAAACGCGAAACTGGCAGATGAAAAACGGACGTTGTTACATGCCAACGGATTTGCGGAAGATTATATGACGAATGTTTGGGACTGTCCGGACTGCGAGGACAAAGGGGAACAGGATTTTGCATTTTGCCATTGTTTTCAAAAACGACTGCAGGAAAAAGCTTATGAACAGTCCAATATGGCGCATATGCTGCGGCAGCAGACTTTTGAACAGTTTCGGCTGGACTATTACAGTGACCGTGCGGAGGACGGACAGGAAGGCGTATCTCCGCGCGCGCAGATGGAATATATTGCTTCGTGCTGTCAGCGGTTCGCGGCGCAGTTTCCGGCGGAACCACAGCGGAATTTGTTTTTATTTGGACCGACGGGACAAGGTAAAACATTTCTTTCCAGTTGCATTGCAAAAGCAGTGATGGACAAAGGGTATACCGTGCAATATCAGACGGCGGGCGCGCTTTTCTCTATGATTGCGGACAGCAAATTTTCTGCGTATGACGCGCCAATCAAGGCGGAAGTGGAAAATTTATACCGGTGCGATTTGCTGATTATTGATGACGTTGGAACAGAAGTGATTACACAGTATACCGTATCGGTGTTTTTCGAGTTGCTTAACAGCCGTATGGTAAACGGCAAAAAATTAGTGCTGAATTCCAATCTGTCGCTGAGAGAACTACAGGATATTTATTCACAGCGCATTGCCTCCCGTATTGCGGAATTTGAAATTCTGCGCTTTATCGGCAACAGGGATATTCGGTTGATGAAATAGAATGAATATTCCTTTTTCGGAACAGTGTACCTAAGCGAAGGAGAGTCGAACCGCGCACGGCGCATGTGGTTCGACTCTTCTTTGCTTAAGCAAATGAGTTTATAAATATACATTAGAGTCAAAGGGAGGTCATAATGGATATGAACATTATGATAAGAGAAATTGAAAGAAAAGATTATGTATCCGTAGCGGCAATCTGGCGCGATGTACTTGGCTTTTTGTCGGCAACCAATGAAAATGTTATCGCAACATATAAAAAGATGAAAAGCGACAGTCGCTACTGTACATTTGTCGCTGACGTGAACGGAACTGTTGTCGGTTTTGTTACAACAGCTGAAACTTTAGCAATTCCCTATCCAAATGGATACATTAAAATGAACGGACTTGCTGTTTTGCCCGAGTTTCAGCACCGTGGTATTGGTAAAATGCTTATGGAGCGTGTTGAGAAACT